>CBHWBD010000125.1:0-14283 GCA_966111775.1 uncultured Comamonadaceae bacterium
AGGACAGCGAGATGTCCTTGAGGATGTGGCGCTTGGGGGGAACCGTCTTGTTGACACGGTTCATGCTGAAAACGTACTGGGCCATGGGGCGATCCTTGGAGCTGAAACAGCGGCAGGCCCCGGAAGAGGGCCTGCATTGCCTGCTATTGTCGCCGAGCCGCGTTTCCAGGAAGCCAGATGCCCCGCTTTTTCGCCGCCCTGCTCGTTCTCGCTGCCGGCCTGACCCAAGCCCAGACCCTGCGCTGGTCCAGCCAGGGCGACATGCAGACCACCGATCCGCATTCGCAGAACGAGGTCATGACCAACAGCCTGAACAACCAGGTCTACGAGACGCTGACGCGGCGCGGCAAGGATCTGGCCCCGATGCCAGCGCTGGCCACGGAATGGACCCAGGTCACGCCGCTGATCTGGCGCTTCAAGCTGCGCCCGGGGGTCAAGTTCCACGACGGCACGCCCTTCACGGCCGACGACGTCGTCTTCTCCATGCAGCGCCTGCGGGATGACAACTCGCCGCAACGCGTCTACGCCAACGCCGTCGGCTCGCCCAAGGCCGTCGACCCGCTGACGGTCGTCTTCACGCTGGACAAGCCCAACCCCATCGTCCCTGAGCTGCTGACCACCCTCTTCGTCATGAGCCGCAAGTGGTGCGAAGAGCACCGGGTGGCGCGGCCGCTGAACTACAAGCAGCAGGAGGAGTCCTATGCCAGCCAGCACGCCAATGGCACCGGTCCCTTCATGCTGGTCAGCCGCCAGCCGGGCGTGAAGACGGTCTTCAAGCGCAACCCCAACTGGTGGAACAAGTTCGAAGGCAATCTGCAGGAATTCGTCTACCTGCCCATCGGCAACGACGCAACGCGCACCGCGGCCCTGATCTCGGGCGAAATCGACTTCGTCCTCGACCCGCCGCCGCGCGACATCGCCCGGCTGCGCACCTTGCCTGACCTCAAGGTTGTCGACGGCCAGGAGAACCGCCTCGTCTACATCGGCATGGACCAGAGCCGCGACAAGCTGCTCTACGGCCAGTCGCCCGACGGCAAGAACCCGCTGAAGGACCTGAGGGTGAGGAAGGCGCTGTATCACGCCATCGACATCGAGGCCATCAAGACCAAGCTGATGAGCGGCTATTCGACGCCCACCGGCGGCCTGACCTCGTCTTCGGGCGGGGCCTACGGCGATCCCAAGCTGGAAAGCCGGCTGCCCTATGACGTCGCCACGGCGAAGAAGCTGCTCGCAGAAGCCGGCTACCCGGACGGCTTCGAGATCACCCTGGACTGCCCCAACAACCGCTACGTCAATGACGAGCGCATCTGCATCGCCCTGGCCAGCATGTGGGCCCAGGTCAAGGTGAGGGTCAAGGTCAACGCCATGCCGCGCACCCTCTACTTCCCCAAGATCGAGAAGTTCGACACCAGTCTCTTCCTGACGGGCTGGGGCGGCGGTTCGACCGATGCCGAGACCATGCTGACGCCGGTGCTGCGCAACCGTGGCGAGCAGGGCGTGGGCGTGGCCAACTATGGTGGCATCGTCAACAACGACGCTGACGCGCTGGCCGCGGCGTCCACCATCGAGGCCGACCCGAAAAAACGCGAAGCCGTCGTCAAGGCGGCCCTGCAGTCTTACCGCGACCAGGTCAACATCATTCCGCTGCACCGCCAGGTCATTCCCTGGGCCATGCGCAAGGAAGTCAGCATCCCGCATTCGGCCAACAACTGGGCAAGCATGGATTGGGTCACGATTCGTAAATAGTTAACCCGCTAGAATGTCTTTCAACGCCGCGCTGACAGTCTTGCGCGGCGTTTCACTTTTTAGAGCCCCCCGCACGCGGCCTGGCTTGCCCGAAGACTGGTGTCGCCTCCCCGGCGGCACGGCGAGCCCCGGTGATTTTCGGCGTGCCCTCCCCTTTCTAGGATTCGATGAGTTTCGACACCCTCGGCCTTGCAGCTCCGCTGCTGAAGGCCATCGCTGACGCCGGCTACACCTCCCCCACCCCCATCCAGGCCCAGGCCATTCCTGCCGTCTTGAACGGCGGCGACCTGATGGCCGGCGCCCAGACCGGCACCGGCAAGACCGCCGGCTTCACCCTGCCCATGCTGCACCGCCTCGCCACCGGCGAGAAGCTGCTGAACAAGCGCGGCAAGATCGCCATCCGCGCCCTGGTGCTGACCCCCACCCGCGAACTGGCCGCCCAGGTCGAGGAAAGCGTGCAGACCTATGGCAAATACCTGCCGCTGAAGAGCATGGTCATGTTCGGCGGCGTCGGCATGCAGCCGCAGATCAACAAGCTGCGTGACGGCGTCGACATCCTCGTCGCCACCCCCGGCCGCCTCCTCGACCACGCGCAACAAGGCACCCTGGACCTGTCGCAGGTGCAGATCCTGGTGCTCGACGAAGCCGACCGCATGCTCGACATGGGCTTCGTGCACGACATCAAGAAGGTGCTGGCCCTGCTGCCCGCCAAGAAGCAGTCGCTGCTGTTCAGCGCCACCTTCAGCGACGAGATCAAGAACCTCGCCGACCGCCTGCTGAACCAGCCGGCGCTCATCGAGGTGGCCCGCCGCAACCAGACCAACGACGCGATCGCCCAGAAGGTCCACCCGGTCGGCCGCGAGCGCAAGAAGGAACTGCTGGCCCACCTGATCAAGTCGGGCGACTGGCATCAGGTCCTCGTCTTCACGCGCATGAAGCACGGCGCCAACCGCCTGACCGACTACCTGAACGACCAGGGCATCAGCGCCATGGCCATCCACGGCAACAAGAGCCAGGGTGCCCGCACCAAGGCACTGGCCGACTTCAAGTCCGGCGACCTGACCTGCCTCGTGGCGACCGACATCGCGGCCCGCGGCATCGACATCGACCAGCTGCCCCACGTCGTCAACTTCGAGCTGCCCAATGTGCCGGAGGACTATGTCCACCGCATCGGCCGCACCGGCCGCGCCGGCGCCCAGGGTGAGGCGGTCAGCCTCGTCTGCGTCGACGAGAACGGCTTCCTGCGCGACATCGAACGCCTCATCAAGCGCGAGATTCCCAAGGAGACGGTGCCCGGCTTCGTGCCCGATCCCAACGAGAAGGCCGAGCCCATCGTGCTGGGCCGCACCGTGCTCAACCCCAATGGCAGCCGGGGCCGCAACCCCAACCCGCCGCCTCATGGTGGCCGTGGCGGTCGTCCGGGCCAGGGCCAGGGCCGTGGTGGCCAGCAGGGCCAGGGCCGTGGTGCTCAGCAGCCGCAAGGCCGCGGCGGCCAGCCGCAGGGCCAGGGCCGTCCGGGCGGCAAGCCCGCAGCCCACGCCGGTCATGGTGGCGCCAAGCCGCAAGGCCAGCATGCACCGCGCCCGGCCGGCGGCCAGCCCAGCCGTGACGGTGGCGCACCGCGCCACAACAACGGCCCGCGCCTGACGCAGCCCAAGCGCTGAACAACCTGCCTGGCAACGGCCCGCCCTCTCCGGAGTGCGGGCCGTTTTTTTAGGCCCTGCGCTTCAGTAGATCGTCAGCACCGAGAAGTCGTAGTGGGTATGCCAGGCCCAGCCGCCGCGCCCCGAGCCGCTGCGCGCCATCGTCCTCATCCCCGACAGCGTGGCGGTCGGCGCCAGCGTGTATTCGAGGTCGACGACCTTGCGATACAGGGTGTCCACCAGCAAGGTCGACGTGACCTGGGTGACGCCATAGCCCGCGCCGTCCACCGTCACACCGAACGCCGGCTGCAAGGTCACGACGATCTTCATCGCATGCGTGGCGGCATCGGTGTAGCGGCAGACCGTGTTGGCGACATTGCAGCCCAACGGCTCCAGCGCCGTGAAGGGACTGGGGGCGGCCGATGTGAGGGCCACCGTGGTCTGGGCCGGCGCGGCGGCCGAGGCGGCCAGTGCGCAGAACAGCGTGAGCAGAGCTTTCATGGCGATGTCCTTGCATGACAAGGTGATGCCGCCGTTCACGGGGGGGGGGGGGGCGGCTGACCCCTGCGGGCGGCTGGCTCAGCCGTCACTCATGGTGGCGTTGGGATAGAAGGGCAGCGCCCTCACGCGCTTGCCGCTCAGCCGCGCCCAGGCATTGGCCAGGGCCGGTGCCAGCGTGGGCACGCCCAGCTCGCCCACGCCGCCCATCACGGCGCCGCGGCTCAGCAGCGCCGGCTGGGGCATCAGCTTGACAACCACCTGGGGCATCTCGCCCAGGCGGATCATGCGACTGGCGTTGAAGTTGCGCGCCTGGGCCGCGCCGTTGACAAAGGTCTGCTTGCCGTAGAGGGCCGCGTTCAGGCCATGCACGACACCGCCGATGAGCTGGGCCTCCACCGAGTTCGGGTTGACCACCCAACCGCAGTCGATGGCCAGCCAGACCCGCGTGACCCGGGGGCCGGTGCTGGTGGCGCTGACCTCCACCACCTGCGCCACGATGCTGTTGAAGGCCGTGCCGATGGCGATGCCGCGCGCGCGGCCGGTGGGCACGGGGCCACCCCAGCCGGCCGCCTGCGCCGCGGCGTCCAGCACGGCCAGCCAGCGCCCATCGCTCAACCGCGCGCGTCGGTACTGGTAGGGGTCGGCGCCGGCGGCCAGCGCCAGCTCGTCAACCATGGACTCGACCGCGAAGGTGTTGATGGAGGCGCCCACCGAGCGCCAGAAGCCCACCGGGATGCCGGCCGTGTGGCTGACCCATTCCGTCAGCCGCGCGCCGAAGTCATAGGGCAGCGCCTGGGAGCCCTCGCTGCCCTGGCTGTCGCCCGTGGCCGGCAGCGGCACGCCGCGCTGGCCGAGGATGGACGGCGACACATTGCGGTAGGTCCAGCCCAGCACCTGGCCCGACTTGTTCAGCCCGGCGCGCACGCGCACCAGGGCCATGGGGCGGTACTGGTCGTGGCTGAAGTCTTCCTCGCGCGGCCACATCAGCTTGACGGGCTTGCCGACGGCCATGGCCACCTGCACCGCCTGGGAGATGAAGTCCAGCTCGGCCTTGCGCCCCAGGCCGCCGCCCAGGGCCGTGACGTGGATCGTGACCTGAAGCGCCGTCATGCCGGTCAAGGCCATCACCAGGGTCAGCGCCGACTTGGCCGACTGCGTCGGCGCCCAGACCTCGCAGCCGATGCCGGCCTGGTAATCCACCGTGCAGTTCAGCACCTCCATGCAGGCGTGCGAGACATAGGGCAGGCTGTAGCTGGCTTCCAGCTTCACGTCGGCCGCGGCGATGGCGGCCTCGGGCGCGCCGCTGCTCTCCACCGTGTAGGCCGTGCCGGGGCCGTTGGCCGCGCCGGCCGCATAGGGCGTGGCCGAGGCCATCAGCGCCTGGGCATCGGCCATGAACTGCGTGCTGTTCAATGCCGCTGCATTGGCCGGCAGCGTCCACTTCAGGTTGAGCCGCCGGGCAGCCTGCCAGGCATCCCAGGTGGTCGGGCCGACGACGGCCACCGCGTTGACGTGGCCCACCGCCTCCAGCCCGCGCCCCGTGCCGGGCGCGACCTTGACCGGCACGACGGCGAGCGCGCCACCCGGGGTGGCCGGCGTCGCCGCCAGCACGCCGCCAAACGTGGGGCAGTGGCGGATGGCGGCATACACCATGCCGGGCCGGCGCACGTCGATGCCATAGACCGTGCTGCCGTCCACCTTGGCCGGGATGTCGGCCCGCGGCAGCGGCTTGCCGATGCAGCGCAGTTGCGCATCCGGCACCAGCGGCGCCGCGGCTGGCACCGGCAGCGTCGCGGCGCGCGCGGCCAGCTGGCCATAGCCAAGGCTGCGGCCGCTGGGCAGATGGGTGACCACCGCGTTCGCCACCGCGTAGTTGGCCCGCGTGGCATCGCCGACCTCGACCATGGCCGAACTGACCAGCATCTCGCGCGCGATCGCCCCGGCGTCGCGCAGCCGCCAGAAGTTGCTGCGGGTGACGCTGGAGCCCACCGTGTTGATGGCCGCGCCGACCGGTGCCGGCACCGCCAGCGACGGCGCCGCGGCCACGACGCGCACGGCGGCGGGGTCCACCATCAGGTCCTCGCAAAGGATCTGGGCCAGGCCCGAGAACGAGCCCTGGCCCATGTCCGAGGCGCCGCTGGCCAGCGTGATGCTGCCGTCGGTGGCGATGGTCAGCCAGGCGTTCACGGCCGTCGCCGTGGCCGCTTCGGCCTGGCCGGCCAACACCAGGCCCAGGGTCAGGCCGGTGCCGGCGGCGAGGAACTGGCGACGGTCCAGGCCGGCCGTTGCAGGGATGCGTGCATTCATGGCGTTCTCCCTCACAGCCCGGCCACGGCCGTCTTGATGCGCTGGTAGGTGCCGCAGACGCAGAGGTTTCTGACCTCGCCCGCGATCTCGGCGCCATGGTGGCCGGCCTTCATCGCCCCGGCCACGCTCATCAGCATGCCGCTCTGGCAGTAGCCGCACTGCGGCACCTGGTGCAGCACCCAGGCCTTCTGCGCCGGGTGGCTGCGGTCGGGCGACAGGCCTTCGATGGTGGTGATGTGCTTGCCCGCAGCCGAGGACACGTCCATGTCGCAGCTCTTCTGCGGCTCGCCGTTGACCCAGACCGTGCAGGCACCGCAGATCTCGATGCCGCAGCCGTACTTGGTGCCGGTGAGGCCCAATACATCGCGCAGCACCCACAGCAGGGGCATGTCGGAGGAGGCAACCGTGACCTGCTGGTCCCGGCCGTTCACATTCAACGTGTAGCTCGGCATCGGGTGCCTCCTTCTCGCTTACGATTTCAAACAAATGCACAAATTGCGCATTTCATGTTGCGCGCCCAGAATCGACCCGTCAAATGGACAAACGTGATGAGTTGTTACTCCCCGCCCTCGAGGCCCTGCTCGTGCCCCTGGCCCGCCTGTGCGTGGCCCATGGCCTGGCGCATGCACCGGTGGAGGAGCTGCTCAAGCGCGCCTTCGTGCGCGCCGCGCGCGAGGCCAGCAGCGGCAGCGGGGCACGCGACGTGAGCCGGGTTGCCACGGCCACCGGCCTGAGCCGGCGCGAGGTGGCGCGGCTCAGCGGCGAGCTGCCACCCCTGCCCGCCCAGCGCCCCAGCCCGGCCGGCCGCCTCTACGCCCACTGGATGACCCACCCCGCCTGCGCCGGCCCCGACGGTCAGCCGCTGGCCCTGCCCCGCGGTGGCCCCGCGCCCAGCTTCGAGAGCCTGGCCCAGTCCATCACCCGCCACGTCCATCCGCGCAGCCTGCTCGACGAGATGCTGCGCCTGGGCCTGGTGAGCCTGTCGGACGACGGCCAGACCGTGCACTTCGAGCCCGACCGCGTCACGCCCACCCAGGACGATGCGCAGATGTTCGGCTTCCTGGGCGCCAACGTCGGCGACCACCTCGCCGCCGCCACCGCCAACGTGGTGCACCGCGACCGCCGCCATTTCGAGCAGGCCATCTACGCCGACGAGCTCAGCGAGGACTCCGCCGCGGCCATCGCCGACCTCGCCCGCGCGCAATGGGCCCGCCTGCGTGCCGAACTCATTCCCGAGCTGGAGCGGCCGATCGCCGCCGACCAGGCCGCCGGCCGCCCCGGCACCCACCGCGCCCGCCTGGGTGTGTTCACCTTCCACGAACCCGATCCGGAGCCCTCCGATGCGACGCCTGCCCCCAATCCCCACTGAAGCCCGGCTTTCGCGCCGCCACTGGCTGGCCCTGGCGGGCACCAGCAGCCTGTCGGCCTGCGGCGGTGGCGGCAGCAGCGCCATCGAAGACGCGCCGACGGTCCATCCGCTGGGCGTGTCCACTGGCGGCACGGGCCGCATCCAGAGCTTCATCAGCGCGGCCGTCACCGCGACGGCGCCGCTGACAGTCGGCGGCGTCAGCCTGGCCACCGGCGGCGCCACGCTGACCGATGGCGACGGCGCCCCGCTGCATGGCAACGACCTCGCCGAGGGCATGACGGCCCGCGTGCTGGCCGGCGCCATCGTCGCCGCCTCGGCCCAGGCCTATTCGGTCATCGTCGACACCCAGGTCGTCGGCGGCGCCAGCTGGCTGGACAGCCACAGCCTGCTCGTGCTGGGCCAGCACGTCAGCGTGCCGACGAGCGCGCAGCGCGGCCCCGGCGCCACGGGCACGCCGGCCGACGTGCAGGTCTGGGGCCAGCTCGACCTGAGCGCGGGCCGCATCGTCGCCACCCGGCTGGAACGCGCCCAGCCCAACGACGCGCCCATGCTGCGCGGCCTGCTGAGCGCACGCGGCAGCGACTGGCTGCAGGTCGGCACGCTGCTGGCCCGCGCCGCAGACCCATCCCTCATCCCGGCCGACCTCGCGTCCGGCGCCGTCGTCCGCCTGGTGCTCGGCCCGCCCCTGGCCGACGGCAGCTGGCAGCTGCTGCAGGCCCGCGACGACGCGCTGCGCCCGCCCGATGGCCTGGCCGTCGAACTGCAGGGTCGCGTCACCCAGTTCACCTCGACCCGCCAGTTCGCCGTCGACGGCGTCACGGTGGACGCCAGCCACGCGCAGATCGAGGGCCTGGCCCAGCTGCAGGCCGGCGCGGCAGCCGAGGTGCAGGGCCGCATGCGCAACGGCGTGCTGGTGGCCACCGAGGTCGCCGCCGAGGCGCCCGAGCCGCTGGAAATCAGCGGCCGGCTGACCGCGCTCGACACCGCGCAGCAGACCTTCATGCTCAAGGGCTGGCAGGTCCGGTGGACGGCCGCCACCCGCTTCGGCCGCGGCAGCGCCCTGGGCCTGCGCAACGGCCGCGAACTGACCGTCAAAGGCAGGTGGTCGCCCGGCGCCACGGCCCTGCAAGCCCTGCAGATCACGCTGGAGTGAGGCCGGTACTCAGGCAAGATCGGGGGCATGAACTCCCCCGAGCTGACCTGGGTCGCCGGCGGCAGCGGCCTGATCGGCCGCGAGCTGCTGGCGCAGTTGCGCGACGAGCCGGTGCTGGCCCTGGTACGCCGCCCCCTGAGCGGCATCGCCGCCAGCCCGCAGCGGCGTGAAGCCATCGTCGACCTGCGCGCCCTGCCCGCCGACCTGCCGGCACCCCGCCGCGTCTTCATCGCGCTGGGCACGACCATGGCCCAGGCCGGCTCGCGCGAGGCCTTTCGCGGCGTCGACTTCGAAGCCGTCGTCGCCGTGGCGCGCGCCGCCCGTGAGCGTGGCGCCACCCATTGCGGCCTCGTCTCCGCCCTGGGCGCCGACGCCCGCTCGGGCGTCTTCTACAACCGCGTCAAGGGCGAGGCCGAGGCCGCGTTGATCGCGATGGGTTTCGAGCGCCTCGCCATCGCGCGGCCGTCGCTGCTGGACGGCCCGCGGGAAGCCACGGGCCAGCCTCACCGCACGGCGGAAGCCTGGACGCTGCGCCTGGTGCGCCCCGTCGCCGGCCTCATTCCCAAGCCCTGGCGTCCCATCGCCGCCGACCGCGTCGCCCGCGCGCTGCGGCTTGCGCTGGCTCAAGCCGGCCCAGCCGTGCAGGTGCTCGAATCCGGCGCCATGCAAACCCTGGGCGCACCATGAAGCTCACCTTTCTCGGCGCTGCCGACACCGTCACCGGCTCGCGCCATCTGCTGACCCTGGGCGAGCAGCGTCTGCTGCTGGATGCCGGCCTCTTCCAGGGCTACAAGACCCTGCGCGAACGCAACTGGATGGCCCTGGGCGCACCGGCCACGCAACTGGACGCCGTGCTGCTGTCGCATGCGCATCTGGATCATTGCGGCTATCTGCCCGCACTGCGCCGCCAGGGCTTCAAGGGCCCGATCTACGCGACATCGGCGACGCGCGACCTCTGCGACGTGCTGCTGCGCGACAGCGCCCATCTGCAGGAGGAAGACGCGCGCCGCGCCAACCGCGAGGGCACCAGCCGCCACGAGCAGGCCCGGCCCCTTTACAGCGTGCGCGAGGCCGAGGCCACGCTGGCGCAGTTCGCGCCCCTGCCCCGCGACGGCCGCCTGACACTGGCCGGCACCGACGTGCGCTTCACGCCGGCCGGTCATCTGCTCGGCGCCTCCTCCATCCATGTCAGCCGCGGCGGCAGCTCCCTGCTGTTCTCGGGTGACATCGGCCGCGTGGGCGACCTGCTGATGCCGACGCCCCAGGTGCCGCCGGCGGCCGACGTGGTGCTGATCGAATCCACCTACGGCAACCGCCTGCATCCGGCCGAGGATGCGCAGGCCCGGCTCGCACAGATCCTGCGCACGACCCTCAAGCGCGGCGGCTCCGTGCTGCTGCCCAGCTTTGCCGTCGGCCGCGCCCAGGCGCTGCTGCTGCTGCTTCAGCGCCTGCGCAATGCCGGCGAGCTGCCACTGGACGTGCCCATCTGGCTGGACAGCCCCATGGCCGAGCTGGCCACCGAACTGACGATCAAGCACGCCCGCCTGCTGCGCATCTCCGCCAGCGAGGCACGCGGCCTGACCGACCGCGTGCGCTACGTCACCAAGCAGGCCCAGAGCCTGAAGCTGGCCGCCAGCCTGGCCGCGCCCCGCGCCAGGCCGTCCGTGGTCATCTCGGCCAGCGGCATGGCCACCGGCGGCCGCGTGCTGAACTACATCGAGACCCTGGCGCCGCAACCGCGGCATCACATCGCCTTCCCCGGCTTCCAGGCCGGCGGCACGCGCGGCGCGCGCATGGTGGCGGGCGAGCGCGAGATCAAGCTGCATGGCCGCTGGGTGGCGGTCAATGCCGAGGTCAGCCATCTCGACGGTCTTTCCGGCCACGCCGACGCCGATGGCCTGATGCAGTGGCTGCGTGCCCTGCCCCGCCCGCCCAGCCAGGTCTTCGTCGTGCATGGCGAACCCGCGGCCGCCGATGCGCTGCGTGGCCGCATCCAGGACGAGCTCGGCCTGTCCGTGCGCGTGCCCCAGCACGGCGAGACCGTCGAGCTTTGAAGGCCACGCCCCTCGTCCCTGCCGAAGTCGATTTCTCCGAGCCCGACGCGCCCGCTTCGCCCGCCTTCAGCGACGTCTATCACTCGCGGGCGGGTGCCCTGGCCCAGTCGCGCCATGTCTTCGTCGCCGGCAACGGCCTGCCCGGCCGCTGGCAGGGACGCGAGCGCTTCGTCGTGCTGGAGACGGGCTTCGGCCTGGGCAACAACTTCCTGGCGACCTGGGACGCCTGGCGGCAGGACCCGGCACGCTGCGAGCGCCTCGTCTTCGTCAGCATCGAGAAGCATCCGCTGCGCCCTGACGACCTCACCCGCGCCCATGCGGCCAGCCCGCTGGCCGCGCTGGCGCGGCAACTCGTGGAACGCTGGCCGCCGCTGACGCCGGGCCTGCACACCCGGGCCTGCGAGGGCGGCGGTGTCGAGTTGCTGCTGGGCCTGGGCGACGCCCGCACGCTGCTGCGCGAACTCGTGCTGGACGCCGATGCCCTCTACCTCGACGGCTTCGCCCCGGCCCGCAATCCGGAGATGTGGGACGAATGGCTGCTGAAAAGCCTGTCGCGCCACGCCGTGCCCGGCACCACCGCCGCCACCTGGAGCATCCACCGGCCGATGCGCCGGGCGCTGGCTTCGCTGGGCTTCGAGGTCGAGTTGGCGCCTGGCTTTGCCAACAAGCCCGAGATGACGGTGGCCCGCTACGCCCCTCGCCACACGCCGCGGCGCCCGGTCGGCCGCGAGCCGCTGGCGCCCAAGGCACGAAGCGCCGTCGTCGTTGGCGCGGGGCTCGCGGGCGCCGCCTGCGCGCTGGCCCTGTCGCGCGCCGGCCTGGCCTGCACCGTCGTCGATGCCCTGCCAGCATCGGCCCAGGCCAGTTCCGGCAATCCGGCCGGCCTCTTCCACGGTACCGTCAACCCCGACGACGGACCGCACGCCCGCTTCAACCGCGCCGCGGCACTGGCAACCCAAGACCTGCTGGCCAGTTTGGGCCTGCCGCATCAGCCGGGGCTGCTGCGGCTGGAGACCCGGCTGGCCCGGGAGCAGATGCAGGCCGCGGCCGGCTACGTCCAGGCCTTCGACGCCGAGGAGGCTGGGGGCCGGGCAGGAACGGCCCTCGCCCATCCGGCCTGGTTCTACCCCGGCGGCGGCGCCCTGGACCCGGCCGCCTATGTGAGGGCGCTGCTGGCCGAAAGTGGTGCGGCGCTGCGCCTGAACACCCCCGTCGCCGAACTGCGCGAGACCGACGGCGGCTGGCAGCTGCTCGACGCGGGCGGCCAGCTCATCGAGGCCGCGCCCCTGGTCGTGCTGGCCGGCGGCCACGGCCAGTTGCCGCTGCTCGGTGAGCTGGCCGAAGGGCTGACCGTGCAGCGCGGGCAGCTGAGCCATCTGCCCGACGCGCCCTGGTGCCCGGCCCTGCCGATCGCCGGCGAGGGCTATGCGATTGCCGATGGCCGAGGCGGCATCTGGTGTGGTGCGACGACGCAGGACGGCGACCTCGACCCCGCCCTGCGTGAGGCCGACCAGGTCGACAACCTCACGCGCTATGCCCGCCTGGCCGGCCTGGCCCGCGTACCCGAAGCGCCGCTGGCCGGCCGCGTCGGCTGGCGTCTCATCGCACCGGACCGCCTGCCGCTGATCGGCGGCCTGGCCCGGCCCGGCGCGCCCGAAGCCGATCAACTGCGCCTGCAAGCCCGCCGATCCGGTCTCGTCGTCTGCACCGGCTTCGCCTCGCGCGGCATCACCTGGGCAGCCCTGGCCGGCCGCCTCGTGGCCGCGCTGGCCCTGGGGTCGCCGCGGCCGCTGGAGGCCGAATTGCTGGACGCTGTCGACCCACTGCGCTTCTCACTCAGGCGCTCGCGCCGTGCAATAGCGGCGGTTTCAGGGCCCTGACTTGCTGTTCAGCGCTGTGCCGTCAAGGCAAACTCATCGGCTGCCGCAATGCCGCCAAGGCTCAACGAGGA
The DNA here is from genome assembly GCA_966111775.1 of uncultured Comamonadaceae bacterium. Taxonomy (GTDB): domain Bacteria; phylum Pseudomonadota; class Gammaproteobacteria; order Burkholderiales; family Burkholderiaceae_C; genus Pelomonas. The sequence goes on from CBHWBD010000125.1 coordinate 12,725, forward strand.
GACCCCATGTTCAACAGTTTGCTGGGATCGCGCAGCATTGCGCAACGCCTGACCCTCGTGCTCGGGGTGGTGCTGCTGATTTCCTTCATCGGCTCGACCATCGGCTTCTTCGCGCTGAACCGCGTGGCGACGCAATCGTCGACGATGTACAACGACTACCTCGCAGCCGAGCGCAATGCGACGGAGTACTACCGGCTCGTCAGCGGCGGCGAGGTGCGCGCGATGGCCATTGCGCTGTCCAGCGACCTGACCCTGGGTGACCAGATGGCCCCGCATGCGGCGAAGTCCACCGAGATGGCCAGCGAGATCTTCAAGAAGATCGAGCCCCAGATGGACACCGACGAAGAGAAGGCCTTGATGAAGGCTCTCGACCAGGCCCGCACGACCTACCGCGTCGCCCGCGAGTCCTTGACGAAAACCAAGAAGTCCGGCGACGAGGCCGCCGCCAAGCAAGCCTACGAGAACGAGTTCCGGCCGGCTGTCACCAAACTCACGGAAGCCACGCTGGCCATCGTGAAGTCCCAGCGCGACCAGCTTGATGCCTCCGCCAAGGCGCTGGAAAGCGCCAACGCGAACGCGCGCACCAGCCTCGTCATCTTTGCCCTCATCGCACTGGCCCTGGCCGGTTGGCTGTCGTTGGCCCTGGGCCGCTCCATCACCGGGCCGCTGGGCCGCGCGGCCGAAGTGGCGGAGGCCATCGCGCACTTCGACCTCACCAAGGACATCCCGGCCGGCGGCAGGGACGAAGTGGGCCGCCTGCTCAACGCGCTGCAGGAGATGCAAAGCTCGCTGCAAAAGCTCATCGGCGAGGTGCGCGGCGCGGCCGACAGCATCGGCACGGCCAGCGCCGAGATCGCCACCGGCAACCTGGACCTGAGTCAGCGCACCGAGCAGACGGCCAGCAACCTGCAGAACGCCGCGTCCTCCATGTCGGAGCTGACCGGCACCGTCAAGCAGACGGCCGACGCGGCCATGACGGCCAACCAGCTCGCCAGCTCGGCCGCGACCGTTGCGCAGCGCGGCGGCGAGGCCGTGTCCCAGGTCGTCGCGACCATGGACCAGATCAGCCAGAGCTCGCGCAAGATCAACGAGATCATCGGCACCATCGACGGCATCGCCTTCCAGACCAATATCCTGGCGCTGAACGCCGCCGTGGAGGCGGCGCGCGCCGGCGAGCAGGGCCGCGGCTTCGCCGTCGTGGCCGGCGAAGTGCGCCTGCTGGCCCAGCGCAGCGCCGAGGCCGCCAAGGAGATCAAGAGCCTCATCAGCGCCAGCGTCGAGCGCGTGGACTCCGGCACCCAGCAGGTGCAGGATGCGGGCGCCACCATGACCGAGATCGTGGCCAGCGTGCAGCGCGTGACCGACATCATTGGCGAGATCAGCGCTGCGGCCCGCGAACAGAGCGAGGGCATCGGCGTCGTCAACGGTTCCGTCGTGCAGCTCGACCAGATGACCCAGCAGAACGCCGCCCTGGTGGAGGAGTCCGGCGCCGCCGCCGACAGCCCGCGCGCGGAGTCGGCCCGCCAGGCCCCAGCCCTAAGCGTTTTCAGGCTGGGCGG
>CBHWBD010000126.1:0-14128 GCA_966111775.1 uncultured Comamonadaceae bacterium
CGAAGTCGATGTTGATGAAGGCGCAGACCTTCTCGCGCTTGTCGCCGAAGCAGACGGCCTCCTTGATGTGGGGAAAGAACTTCAGCTTGTTCTCGACGTATTTGGGCGCAAACATCGCGCCGTCGAAGGCACCACCCATCAGCCGGCCGACGTCCTTGGCGCGGTCGATGATCTTCAGGTGGCCGCCGGGCGTCAGGAAGCCGGCGTCGCCGGTGTGGAACCAGCCATCGGCCGTCAGTGCCTCCGCCGTCGCGGCGTCGTTCTTGTAATAGCCCTTGAGCAAGCCGGGCGAGCGCACCAGCAGTTCGCCGCTGTCGGTCAGCTTGATTTCCACGCCATCGATGGGCACGCCCACCGTGTCCGAGCGCGCCTCGTGGTCGGGCTGCAGGCAGACGAAGACGGCCGTCTCGGTCGAGCCGTAGAGCTGCTTCAGATTGATGCCGATGGCACGGTAGAAGCTGAACAGGTCCGGCCCGATGGCCTCGCCGGCCGTGTAAGCGACACGCACACGCGAGAAGCCCAGCGTGTTGCGCAGCGGGCCGTAGATCAGCACATCGCCCAGGGCATAGGCCAAGCGGTCCATCGCACCCACGGGCTGCTTGTCCATCAGCCGCGGACCGACGCGGCGGGCCAGCGTCATGCAGCGGTCGAACAGCCAGCGCTTGACCGCCGACGCGTCCTCCATGCGGATCATCACCGTAGTCAGCAGGCCTTCGAAGACGCGCGGCGGCGCGAAGTAGTAGGTGGGACCTATCTCCTTCAGGTCGATGCTGACCGTCGAGGCCGACTCCGGGCAGTTGACGACATAGCCCACCGCCAGCCACTGCGAGAAGCTGAAGATGTTCTGGCCGATCCAGGCCGGCGGCAGATAGGCCAGCACCTCCTCGTCGGGCGTCAGCTTGTCGAAGCGCTGGCCGGCCGAGGCGCGGTCGATCAGCGTCGCATGCGTATGGATGACGCCCTTGGGATTGCCCGTCGTGCCGGAGGTGAAGAAGAGCGCCGCCACATCGCCCGGCTGGCCCGCGGCCACCTCGGCAGCGAAGAAATCCGGCCGCTGGGCACTCGCGGCATGGCCTTGCGCTATCAGCTCGTCCAGTGAGGCCAGGCCCGGCTCGTCGTAGTTGCGCAGGCCGCGCGGGTCGTCGAACCAGATGCGCTTGAGCTGGGTGCATTGCTCGCGCAGCTCCAGCAGCTTGTCGACCTGCTCCTGGTCCTCCACGACGGCGAAGGCGATCTCGGCGTTGTTCAGCGGGAAGACGAATTCGGCGGCAACGGCGTCCTGATACAGCGGCACTGGCACGGCGCCGAGGGACTGGGCGGCCAGCATGGTGGCGTAGAGGCGCGGCCGGTTCTCGCCGACGACGACGAGGTGGTCGCCGCGGCGCATGCCGGCCGCCGCCAGGCCCAGGGCCAGGTCTTGCACCAGGGCCGCGAGCTGGCTCCAGCTCAGCGTCTGCCAGACGCCAAAGGCCTTCTCGCGCAGCGCCGGCGCATCCGGCCGGCGAGCGGCGTGGTCTAGCAGGAGCCGAGGGAAGGTGTCCACCGAACTGTCTCCGTTGCGGCGGCTCAGGCCCCCGTCTGTGAGCGCATTCTGGTCATGACTTTGACGCCCATCTGTCGGTACGACGACAATTTAGGGGCTTTCACGGCCCAGACTTTCCCGCACATGGTCGACACGCCCCTGCCGCTGCGACAACGCGCCCGCCGCCCCACGTCGGCGGAGCTGGATGCCATCCCCTGGTTGAAGTTGCTGGCCGGCCCGCTGCGAGAACGCGCCATCTCCACCCTCGAGGTCGGTGACGCCGAACCCGGCGAGCGCCTGTGCCGCATCGGCCGCCCCGCCACGCTGTGGTTCGGCGTCGTCGACGGCCTCTTGAAGATGAACAACGACGACTCGCTGGGCCAGGCCGTCACCTTCACCGGCATCCCGCCTGGTGGCTGGTTCGGCGAGGGCACCCTGCTCAAGCGCGAGGTCTACCGCTACAACATCCAGGCCCTGCGGCCCAGCGTGGTCGCCGGCCTGCCCATCGACAGCTTCCATGCACTGCTGGACGGCAGCATCGCCTTCAACCGCTTCGTGCTGGATCAGTTGAACGAGCGGTTGGGGCAGTTCATCGCCGCGCGCGAGACCGACCGCATCCATGACCCCGACGTGCGCGTGGCCCGCAACCTGGCCGCCCTCTTCCACCCGACCCTCTATCCAGGCGTCGGCAACTGGCTGCGCATCACGCAGCAGGAACTGGGCTATCTGGTGGGCCTGTCGCGCCAGCGCGTGAACCAGGCGCTCAACCGCCTCGGCGGCGCGGGGCTGATCCGCATCGAGTACGGGGGCTTGAGGGTGCTGGACTTGCAGGGACTCAGGCGCTTTTCCTGAAGCGCTGCGGCGACAGCTGCTGGGCCGTGACGCCCATGTCGGCCAGTTCCTGCGGCAGGCCGCGCCCCAGCGCCAAGGCAGCCGCGGCCCGGCCCAGGGCCGGCGAAGTCTGGATGCCATAACCACCCTGCCCCGCGCACCAGAAGAAGCCGGGCGCTGACGCCTCGAAGCCGACGACGGGCGAGCGGTCCGGGCTGAAGACGCGCAGGCCGGCCCAGCGGTGGCGCACGCGGCGCACCGGCCTGCCGGTCAGGGTCTCGAAGCGGTCCACGGCGATGGCCACGTCCAGCTCCTCGGGCTGGGCGTCGCAAGGCGGGCTGGGCGTCTCGTCGGCGGCCGAGATCAGCAGCAGGCCGGCATCGGGCTTGAAGTACTGGCTCTCGTCGATGGCGACAACGGCCGGCCACAGCGTCGCGTCTACGCCCTCGGGCAGGTCGATGAGGACGGCCGTGCGGCGCAGCGGCTGCAGCGGCACGGGGGCCACACCGGCCAGCGCGGCCACGTCGTCGGCCCAGGCGCCGGCCGCATTGATGACGACACCGGCACGGAAGCTGCCGGCGGCCGTGTGGGCCAGCCAGTTCGAACCCTCGCGCTCCAGGCCCTGCAGGCCGGAGCCGAGATGCAGCTCAGCACCTGCGGCCTTCGCACGGCGCAGAAAGCCCTGGTGCAGCAGATCGACGTCGATGTCGGCCGAAGTCACGTCGAGCAGCGCACCGGCCACCTGCTCGCGCTGCAGCAGCGGCACGCGGGCCAGCACCTCGTCCACGCCCAGCGTCGTCGTGCGCTCGCGCACATCGGCATCGGCCGTGAAGCTGGCGACGAGATCGAGTTGGCCGGCGCCGACGAGGAAGAGGGTGTGCCGCTCGCGCAGCAGCGCGTCCTTGACCATACCCTGTGACGGCGTCAGGAAGTAGCCGTGGCTGGCCCGCGTCAGCGCGCGGATGGTGGCGTTGCCATAGAGGGCCGAGTAGAGGGCCGCCGAGCGGCCGGTGGAGTGGTAACCCGCATGGGGCTCGGCCTCCAGCACGGCCACACTCGCGCCGCCCGCCAGCGAGGCCGCCACCGAGGCGCCCGCGATGCCGGCACCGATGACGATGCAATCCACGTTCTTCGTCTTTGTCTCTTGGCCCATGCTGGCTTGCCGCAGTAATTTTCCAAAACGGAAAATAAATGTACCATCACGAAAAACGTTGGGCAATGACGAAATCGGCGCATCCGGCGCCGCTTTCAAGGTTCTGAGGAGATCGAGTGGACGCTTCCCTGCAGCCCGCGCGCGCATCCGCGCAGTGGTTCGGCCAGCCTCGCGGCCTGGTGGTGCTTTTCCTGACCGAGACCTGGGAGAAGTTCTCCTTCTACGGCATGAAGGCGCTGCTGATCTATTACATGATCCGCCACCTCGGCTTCCAGCAGGCCGACGCATCGACCATCTACGGCGCCTACACGGCGGGCGTCTATCTGACGCCCATCTTCGGCGGCTATATCGCCGACCGCTGGCTGGGCCGGCGCCGCGCCATCCTCATCGGTGGCACGCTGATGGCGCTGGGGCATTTCGTGCTGGCCTTCGAGACGGCCTTCTTCCCGGCCCTCGTGCTGATCGCGCTGGGCAACGGCCTCTTCCTGCCCAATCTGCCCAGCCAGGTCGGCGACCTCTACGACGAGAAGGACCCACGTCGCGGCGGCGCCTACAACGTCTACTACGCCGGCGTGAACCTGGGCGGCATGCTGGCACCGCTGGTCTGCGGCACGCTCGGCGAGCTGTATGGCTGGCATGTGGGCTTCGGCGCCGCCGGCATCGGCATGTGCGCGGGCCTGGCCATCTACATGATGGGCTCGCGCCATCTGCCCCAGGGCAAGTCGCGTGCTGCCGAGCCGAACCAGGAGCGGCCTGCACAGCGAGGCCTGGGCAGCTTCCTGCCGCTGCTGGGCGTGGCCCTGGCCGTCGTCGTGTTCCGCAGTGCCTACGAACAGAGCGGCAATACGCTGGCGGTCTGGGTCGAGAAGGGCGTGGACCGCTCGCTGTGGGGCTTCACCATGCCCATGACCTGGGTGCAGTCGTTGAACTCGCTGTTCGTGCTGCTGCTGACGCCCTTCGTCATCGGCAGCTGGCGCCGCGCGGCCGAGCGCGGACGCGAGTTTTCGGCCCTGGCCAAGATGGCTACCGGCGCTGTCGGCGTCGCCCTGTCCTATCTGGCCCTGGCGCTGCTCGTGGCCGCGCAAGGCAGCACGCCGGTGAGCATGCTGTGGGTGGTTGCCTTCTTCGTGCTCTACACCCTCGGCGAGCTCTACATCCTGCCGGTAGGTCTGGGCCTGTTCGCCCGCCTGGCACCGCGCGGCATGGGCGCCACCGTCATCGCGGCGTGGTTTCTCGCGTCCTTCGGCGGCAACTTCCTGGCCGGCCTGGTGGGGCGCGCCTGGGAGCCGCTGGGGCCGGCGACTTTCTTCGCCCTGCTGGCGGTGATCGCGGGCGTCGCCGCCGCGGCCCTCTTTGCGCTGCGGCCCTGGCTGCGGCGTGTGGAGAGCGCGAAGGCGGCTAGCGCCGCGTAGCCTTTGCCTTGGGCTTGGCGGCAGCCCTTGCCGTCTTGGCCGGCGCGGACGGCTCCGGCGCCACCAGGCGCTGCGAGGCCTCGACGAAGTGCTGGGTCATCACGTCGCCATGGCCGTTGCGCGGTGCGCAGGTGGCCACCAGGCGGCAGGTGCCCTCCGACGCCTTCAGGTAGGCGTGGCCCATCTCGCTGTCGAAGAAGATGGAGTCGCCCGGCTTCAGGATGACGGGCGCATACAGCTCGGAGTGGAAGGCCACCTCGCCCTCGATGACGAAGGCGAACTCCTCGCCGGGATGGCGGATGAGGTCGCCGAACTCGGCCTTGAACTCGTCCAGCGTGCGCGCCCGCACCTCGGCGATCAGCGGCGTGAAGCGCTTGTTCAGCAGCTCGGCCGCGAGATAGGTCTGCTTGTAGCTCTGGGTGTCCACCACCTGGCCGTCGCCCGCGCGGTGCACCACGCGCCGGCCGCCGCCGCTGGGCGCGGGGCGTGCGCCTTGCGCGTCGTGCAGCAGCTCGGCCATGTCCACGCCCAGGCCGCGGCTGAGCAGCATCAGCTTGTCGTAGGACAGCGAGACATTGCCTTTTTCCAGTTTTGACAACGTCGACACCGCCATGCCGGTGCGCTCGCTCACCTGGGCCAGGGTCAGGCCGAGGCGCTTGCGCACGCTGCGGATGTGGTCGCCGGGAGAGGAGCTGGAAGGGGCCATGTCTCTGGGAAGAGCACTGAGGAAGGGAGTCGTTTCATCTTAGGCCATGCCCACCTGAGGGCCGTCTGCTCGCTTGCCCTGAGCCTGGTTCTGCATTTCATCTAAGGTTTACACCAATGGGAAAGAATTTTCCAAATTGGAAACTTCGGAGATCAAACAACCCAAACCCATCCTGGAGCTGCCATGAGCCGGTCCGTCCCTCCCACTCGTTTGAAGCCCCACAAGCTCGCCGCCTTGCTGTTGCCCGGCATGGCCGCGCTGTGCGCGTCGCCGCTGTGGGCGCAGACCACGGCCGCCGCAGCGGACAGCAAGGCCGATGTCGAAAGACTCGACGTCGTGACCGTCACGGCCACGCGCCGCCGCGAGCCGGTGCGTGATGTGCCGCTGCGCGTCGAGACACTGAGTGCCGACAACATGGACCGCGCCGGCGCCGCCTCGCTGAGCGACTACGTGGGTGGCCTGCCCGGTGTGGACGTGAAGAGCTCGGGCGGCCCCGGCCGCAATGCCGTAACGATGCGTGGCGTCAGCGTCGGCGAGCAGCAGATCGCCACGGTCGGCATGTATGTCGACGACGTCGCCTTCGGCTCCAGCAGCGCCTTCGTCGGCGGCGCCAACACGGCCCTGGACCTGTCGCTGCTGGACCTGAAGCACATCGAGGTGCTGCGCGGCCCGCAGGGCACGCTGTATGGCGCCGGCGCCATGGGCGGCCTGTTGAAGTACGTCACCAACGAGCCCGACAGCTCGCAGTTCTCCGGCAAGGTCGGCGTGGGCGTACGCCAGGCCCGCGGCGGCGGCCTGGGCCATACCGAAAACGCGGTGCTCAACGTGCCGCTGAGCCAGGACGTGGCCGCCCTGCGCGTCGCGGCCTTCAATGACCATGAAGGTGGCTATATCGACGCCGTCGGCAAGGCGGCGGGCGAGCACATCAACGACGGCAACACGCGCGGTGCCCGGGTCTCGCTGCTGGTCGAGCCGATGTCCAAGATGAAGATCCGCCTGGCCCACACCCAGCAGGACATCCAGCGCAACGGCCTCAACACCATCGAATACGACGCCGCCAAGGGCCAGCCCGTCTATGGCGACCTGACCCGCCATCTCGACACCGGCGAGGCCTACAAGCTGAAGACCCGTCTGAGCTCCGCCGACTTCGAATACGACTTCGGCTGGGCGCGCTTCAACGCCATCGCCTCCAGCCAGCGCCTGGACAGCGCCACCGGCCAGGACGCCACGGCCCTGCTGGGCGGCAACCCGGCCTTCGATTTCGTCTCCCTGGACAACGCCTTCGGCCTGCGCAAGCAGACCCAGGAGCTGCGCCTGACCTCGCAGCGCGGCAGCGTCGAATGGCTGCTGGGCTTCTATCGCACCAAGGAGACCGGCAACGTCGGCCAGCGCCTGTGGGCGCAGGTGGCGGGTGGCGGCGGCGACATGACGCTGACCACCACCGGTCAGCCGTCCGAGTATCGGGAGCGCGCCCTCTACGGCGACCTGACCTGGAACATCGACCCGACCTGGTCGCTGACCCTGGGCGCCCGCGTCGCCAAGAACGAGCAGGTCTACACCGTCTACGTCAACGAGCAGCTGAACTCCTCGGCGCCCAGCGACGACACGGCCAAGACCTATCTGGCCACGCTGCGCTATGCCCTCGACAAGACCAGCAACGTCTACTTCCGCGCCGCCAGCGGCTACCGGCCCGGCGGCCCCAACTCGCCGGCCATCGACGCCAACGGCCAGGTCATTCCCGGCACGCCGATGACCTTCGGCCACGACACGCTGTGGAGCTATGAGCTGGGCTACAAGGCCGACCTGCTGGACAAGCGCCTCAACTTCGAGGCCGCCGTCTTCAACATCGACTGGAAGGACCTGCAGCAGCCCAAGGCCGTCGGCGCCAGCACCATCGTCGTCAACGCCGGCAAGGCCCGCGTGCGCGGCCTGGAACTGGCGGCTCACTACAAGCTCGATGCGCACTGGAACCTGGACGGCAGCCTGGCCTGGACCGACCCCAAGCTGACCGAGGGCTCCGAAGCCCTCGGCCCCTCGGGCTCCCGCCTGCCCAACACCGCCAAGCTGGCCTTCACGCTGGGCGCGCGCTATGCCTTCGACCTGGCCGGCAACCCGTCCTATGCCGGCCTGAACGTGCGCCGCGTCGGCCAGCGCAATGCCGGCTACGACTCGACCGGCAGCTCGGTGCCCAACTTCAGCCAGCCGGGCTACACGCTGGCGGACGCCCAGTGGGGCCTGGAGATGGGCCGCTGGCAGCTGTCCACCTTCATCCGCAACCTGACCGACAAGCGCGCCATCCTCGGCGCCGACACCGCCCTGACCGCCTTCGGCCTGCCGCTCAACGTCACGACGGTGGCCCCGCGCACCGTCGGCGCCAACCTGACCTTCAACTTCTGACCCTGGAAGCCCTCATGAAGCCGTTGTTCAACCGCCTGCGCGTCGCCGCGCTGGCCCTTTGCGTCGGCGCGCTGCCGGCCGCCTTTGCCCAGCCCAAGCCGGCCACGCCGCTGACCGCCGTCGACGTCGAAGCCTTCATCGACGGCATGGTGCCCACGGCCCTGCGCAACGCGCGCGTGCCCGGTGCCGTCGTTGTCGTCGTCAAGGACGGCCAGCCCCTGCTGCAGAAGGGCTATGGCCTGGCCGACTGGGACAAGAACTTGCCCGTAGACCCCAACAAGACCCTGTTCCGCCCCGGCTCGGTGTCCAAGCTCTTCACGTGGACGGCCGTCATGCAACTGGTCGAGCAGGGCAAACTCGACCTCGACGCCGACCTCAACAAGTACATCGACTTCACCATCCCGGGCCGCAACGGCAAGGCGCTGACGCTGCGCCATGTGATGACGCACACGACGGGCTTGGAGGAAACGGCGCGCGACCTGCTGACCTATGACAGCGCCGGCCCCGACCTCGGCAAGGTGCTCAAGGCCTACATCCCGCCCTATGTCTACGACCCCGGCACGACGCCCGGCTATTCCAACTACGCGACCTCGCTGGCTGGCTATATCGTGCAGCGCGTCAGCGGCAAGTCCTTCGACGACTACATGGACCAGCAGGTCTTCGCACCGCTGGGCATGAAGCAGTCGACCTTCCGCCAGCCCCTGCCCGAGGCGCTGAAGGGCCAGATGTCGCAGGGCTATATGACCTGGGATGAGAAGCCCAAGGGCTTCGAAGTCATCAGCATGCCGCCGGCCGGCAGCCTGTCGTCCACCGGCGCCGACATGGGCCGCTTCATGCTGGCCTACCTGGGACAGGGCAAGCTCGGCGACGCCCAGATCCTCAAGCCCGAGACGGTCAAGCTGATGCACGGCCAGCTGACGCGGCCGCTGCCGGACCTGCTGGGCATCGGCCTGGGCTTCTACGAGCAGAACATCAACGGCCACCGCGTGCTGGCTCATGGCGGCGACACCGTGCTCTTCCACAGCGACCTGCTGCTGTTTGTGGACGACGGCATCGGCCTCTACATCTCGGTCAACGCACCCGGCCACGAACGCCAGGGCGGCTGGCTGCGCGACAAGCTGTTCGAGGCCTTCGCCGATCGCTACCTGCCCGACCAGCGCCCGGCCACCAAGCCGGAGGTGGACGAGGCCACCGCCAAGCAGCATGCCCAGCAGATGGCCGGCAACTACCGCAACACCCGCCGCGAAGACTCGACCTGGCTGTCGGTGCTGCAGCTGCTGAGCCCGGTCAAGGTCCAGGCCCTGGAGGACGGGCGGCTCTCCATCGAGCTGGCCGGCTCGCGCAGCAACTACCGCGAAGTGAAGCCCTATTTCTGGGAGGAGGAGCACGGCAAGCGCCGGCTGCAGGCCGTGGTCGAGAACGGCAAGGTCAAGCACTGGGGTCTGGAGCCCTATGTCTTCGCCTTCATCTTCGAGCCGGTGCCCTTCATGGCGAGCACCACGGTGCTGGTGCTGATGGGCCTGTCCATCGTCACGCTGCTGCTGACCGTGCTGCTCTGGCCCATCGCCGCCGTGCTGCGCCGCCGCTACCACGTGGCCATGCCACCACCCAGGCAGGTCACCTGGGTGCGCAGCGCCAGCGTCGGCGTGATGGTGGCCCTGGGGCTGTGGGGCGTGGTGGTGTCACTGCTGGAAAGCCTGGGCGACACGACGCTGTTGCTGCCGCTGGCGCAGCTGGCGCTGGCAGCGTCGGCCGTCGGTGGCTTGATCGTGTCTGGCCTCTACGCTCGCAATGTCTTGAAGACGGGTGGCAAGGCGACCAAGGCCCTGGCCATCGTCTGGGTCCTGTCCTTCGCCGTGCTGCTGATCGTCAGCCTGAACCATCATCTGATCAGCTTCAACCAGTGGTACTGAAATGAACGCGAAGCCCATGCGGCTCTTCCTCGGCGGGCTGGTGCACGAGACCAGCAGCTTCTCGCCCCTGCCCACCAGCGTGCAGTCCTTCCGCGAAGGCGTGCTGATCCACCGCAGCGACCCACGCGCGCTGCAGCAGGTGGCGGCCCAGCCCAACCTGATGGGCGTCGTCGCGGCCGCGGCGCGCCAGGGCGACACGCTGCTGCCGGGGCTGTATGCCGAAGCCCAGCCGTCGGGGCCGCTGTCCCGCGCCGACTACGAGTCTCTGCGCGACGAGCTGCTGGGCGACCTGCGCGCATCCATGAGCCAGGGGCCGGTCGACGCCGTGCTGCTGGTGCTGCACGGCGCCATGCTGGCCGAGGGCTATCACGACTGCGAGGGCGACCTGCTGATGCGGGTGCGCGAGCTCATCGGCCCCAAGGTGCCGCTGGGCGCCCTGCTGGATCTGCATTGCAACCTGAGCCCGGCCATGCTGGAGTCGGGCGCGGCGCTGGTTGCCTGCAAGGAGTACCCGCACATCGACTACGCCGCCCGCGGCGAGGAGTTGCACGCCATGCTGGGCGCCATGGTTCGCGGCGACCTGGCGATCAAGGCGCACTGGAAGCGCGTGCCGCTGCTGGGCATCTTCGGCACCACGGTCGCGCCGATGAGCGACTTCGTCGCGCGGCTCAAGGACAGCGAGGACCGTCTGCCGGGCATCCTGTCGGTGTCGGTGCTGCACGGTTTTCCCTGGGCGGACACACCTCACACCTGCGCGGCCGTGCTGGTGCTGGCAGAGGACTCGCCGGCCGCGGCGGGCGTGGCGGAGGACTTGCTGCAGGAACTCGCCGAGGCCTTCTATCGCATCCGCGAAACGGCCGCGGCCAAGCGGCTGCCGCTGAAGGATGCACTGGATGCGGCCGAAGCCGAGATGCGTCTTGCCCGCCCCGGTCCCGTCGTGCTCGCCGACACGGCCGACAACGCCGGCGGCGGCGCGGCAGGCGACAGCACCTTCGTGCTGCGCGAGCTGCTGGAGCGCGGCATCCGCGACGTGGCCCTCGGCATGATCTGGGACCCGCAGGCCGTGGCCATCGCGACCTCGGCCGGCGTCGGCGCGCGGCTGCCGCTGCGTGTCGGCGGCAAGGTGGGGCCGATGTCGGGCGACCCGGTGGATCTGGAAGTGGAAGTGCTGGTCTGCCGAGCCGATGCGCGTCAGCGCAGCCTGACGCCCGGCGGCACCGATCCCCTCGGCCCGTCAGTGGCGGTGCGAGCGCAAGGCATCGACATCGTGCTGAACAGCATCCGCCAGCAGGTGTTCTCGGCCGAATGCTTCACCCAGCTGGGCATCAACCCGGCGGCCAAGCGGCTGGTGGTGGTGAAGTCGACTCAGCACTTCCGCTCGGGCTTCGATGCGATGGCCGCGGCGGTGGTCTATGCCGACTCACCCGGCAGCCTGCAGGCCAATATCGGCAGCCTGCCCTTCAAGCACCTGCCGCGGCCGGTCTGGCCGATTGATTGATCGCTGAGGTCAGGCGGCGAAGGCGACCGCCTCGGGCTCGCCGCGCGGCAGCGTGGCCCAGCGGTCCGCGCCCAGTTCATAAAGCAGGGCCGCGGCGCTGCCAGGGCCATCGGCCAGCGAGCCCTTGATGCGCAGGCCCAGGTTCTCCAGGGTCTTGCGGGTGGGGGCGTTGCTCGGCAGCACGGCGGCGACGACGGCGCCTTCGTGGTGCTGCTCGAAGGCCTGCGTGATCGCGTACTGGGCCATCTCGGAGGCCAGGCCGCGGCCCCAGGCCTGGGGCGTGATGCGGTAGTAGAGGTAGAGGCCCGCATGGCCGGCGACGCTGCGGTGCATCAGGCCGCCGAAGCCGATCAGATTGTCGGGTTGCTCGCGCTCGGCGATGGCCCAGTGACCGAAGCCGCGCGTCTGCCAGTGGTTGATCCAGCTCTGCAATTGCGCCTGCACCGCCTCGCGGCCCTGTGGCGTCGCAGCCGCGCAGAAGCGGTTCACGGCCGGGTCGGCGTGCAGATCCGCCAGCATGTCCAGATCGCCGTCCCGAGGCGGGCGCAGCACCAGGCGGCGGGTGACCATGGCTGCCGGAACAGGCGCAACGGGCTCGCTGAACTCAAACTGGACCATCTAGTCAGAAACTCGGTAAAAACCCGTAGGAGATTAGCGGCGAGCCGACTTGTACGGAAGTCCCGGGATGGCGGGAGTTGTCTCAAAACCGTCACAAAGCCACGTAAAGACGGCCAAAACAGGAGCAGGCCGACCCTGGGTGTGCCGGGGAAGGCCAGCCCCGGGTCGGCCTCAGGCAGCCAGCGGCTGGCACCGCCGCCTGGGTTCGCCCCTGCCTGACGGACCTCAGCCCGTCAGCAGCGCATTGACGCGCTTCACATAGGCCGCCGGGTCTTCCAGATGGCCGCCCTCGGCCAGCACGGCCTGGTCGAACAGCACCTGGGCGAGCTCGTCGAAGTGGGCATTGCCCTCGAGCTTCTTCACCAGCGCATGCTCGGCGTTGATCTCCAGCGTCGGCTTGGATTCGGGCGCGGTCTGGCCGGCCTGCTTCAACAGGCGCGCCAGGTGGCCGCTCATGTCGCCCTCCTCAACCACGATGCAGGCGGGCGAGTCGACGAGGCGGGTCGTCACGCGCACGTCCTTGGCACGGTCCTTCAGCGCGTCCTTGAGCTTGTCCAGCAGCGGCTTCAGGCTTTCGGCGGTCTCTTCGGCCTTCTTCTTCTCGTCTTCGTCGAGCAGCTTGCCCAGGTCGACGGCGCCCTTGGCGACGGACTGCAGCGTCTTGCCTTCGAATTCGTAGAGGTGGCTCAGCATCCATTCGTCGACGCGGTCCACCAGCAGCAGCACCTCGATGCCCTTCTTGCGGAAGAGCTCCAGCTGCGGGCTGTGCTTGGCGGCGGCCAGCGAATCGGCGGTGATGTAGTAGATGACCTCCTGGCCTTCCTTCATGCGGCCCAGGTAGTCGGCCAGGCTGACGCCGCTGTCGGCATGCGTGGACGCGAAGCGGAACAGCTTGGCCAGGCGCTCCTGGTTCTGATGGTCTTCGCCGATGCCTTCCTTCAGCACCTGGCCGAAGTCGGTCCAGAAGGCAGCGTACTTGGCGCGCTCGGCCTCATCCTCGCTGTTGGCCAGGCTCTCCAGCATGCCCAGCACGCGCTTGGTGGAACCCTCGCGGATGGCCTTCACGTCGCGGCTTTCCTGCAGCAGCTCACGGGAGACGTTCAGCGGCAGGTCGGCCGAGTCGATGACGCCCTTGACGAAGCGCAGGTAGACCGGCATCAGCGCCTCGGCGTCGTCCATGATGAAGACGCGCTTCACGTAGAGCTTCACGCCGCCGCGCTTGTCGCGGTTCCACAGGTCGAAGGGCGCCTTGGCCGGGATGTAGAGCAGCTGGGTGTACTCGCTGCGGCCTTCCACGCGGTTGTGGGTGTAGGCCAGCGGCGCGTCGCTGTCGTGGCTGATCTGCTTGTAGAACTCTTCGTACTGTTCCTGGGTGACTTCGCTCTTGCTGCGGCTCCACAGGGCCGAGGCCTTGTTGACGGGCTCCCACTCGTCGAGAATGACCTGCTTGGCGTTGTCGGCGTCCCACTCTTCCTTCTTCATCAGGATGGGCAGGGAGATGTGGTCGCTGTACTTGGCGATGGTCGACTTGACGCGCCAGGTCTTCAGGAATTCTTCCTCGCCATCGCGCAGGTGCAGGATGACGTCGGTGCCGCGGCCGACCTTGGTGATGGTCTCGAGCTCGTATTCGCCCGTGCCTTCGCTGCTCCAGCGCACGGCCTGGTCGACCGGCAGACCGGCGCGACGCGTCTCGACGGTGATGCGGTCGGCAACGATGAAGCCCGAATAGAAGCCCACGCCGAACTGGCCGATGAGCTGGGCGTCCTTCTTCTGGTCGCCTTCGAGCTTGGCCATGAACTCGCGCGTGCCGCTCTTGGCGATGGTGCCCAGATGCGAGGCGGCCTCGTCGGCGCTCATGCCGATGCCGTTGTCGCTGATGGTCAGCGTCTTGGCCGCCTCATCGAAGCTGACGCGCACTTCGAGGTTGGGGTTGTCTTCCCACAGCGCCGCGTTGTCCAGGGCCTCGAAGCGCAGCTTGTCGCAGGCGTCGCTGGCGTTGGACACCAGCTCGCGCAGGAAGATTTCCTTGTTGGAGTACAGCGAGTGCGTGACGAGGTGCAGGATCTGCTTGACTTCGG
>CBHWBD010000127.1:0-14117 GCA_966111775.1 uncultured Comamonadaceae bacterium
TGTCGGGCAAGGCCAAGTACAGCTCCATCTTCAACTACCCCACGCTGACCTGGGCCGACATCGGCGTCATCGGCTGGCTGGTGGATGGCGCGGCCATCATGAACCAGGTGCCGCTGTGCCGCTGCTCCTACGCGCCTTATGCGCGGGCCATGATCCGCGTCTGCCGCGAGGAGAGCTTCCACCAGCGCCAGGGCTATGAAAGCCTGCTGACCATGATGCAGAAGGGCACGGCCCAGCAGAAGGCCATGGTGCAGGACGCCGTGAACCGCTGGTGGTGGCCGTCGCTGATGATGTTCGGCCCGGCCGACAAGGACTCGCCGAACTCCGAGCAGAGCATGCGCTGGGGCATCAAGCGTGTCACCAACGACCAGCTGCGCCAGAAGTTCGTCGACGCCACGATTCCCCAGGCCGACATCCTCGGCGTGACGGTGCCGGACCCGGCGCTGAAGTGGAATGCCGAGCGTGACAGCTATGACTTCGGCGACATCGACTGGGCCGAGTTCTGGCGCGTCGTCGGCGGCGAAGGCCCCTGCAACCGCGAGCGCCTGGCCGCCCGCAACAAGGCCTGGGACGACGGCGCCTGGGTGCGCGACGCCGCCCTGGCGCACGCGCGCAAGCAAGCAACGAAGGCAGAAGCAGCATGAGCAATCCGAAGAACGAATGGCCTTTGTGGGAAGTCTTCGTCCGCAACAAGGCAGGCCTGGACCACAAGCACTGCGGCAGCCTGCACGCCCCCGACTCGGCCATGGCCATCCAGATGGCGCGTGACGTCTATACCCGCCGCCAGGAAGGCACCAGCATCTGGGTCGTGCGCTCCGAGCAGATCGTCGCCAGCGACCCGACCGAAAAGGGCAGCCTGTTCGACCCGGCCGACGACAAGGTCTACCGCCATCCCACTTTCTATGAGCTCCCCGACGAGCTCAACCACATGTAAGGACAGGCCCACCCCCTACTCGCTTCGCGAGCCCCCTCAAGGGGGCGACTCCGACAGCCCGGCAAAGCCGGATCTGTGGAGTCCGCTGAGTCGAACCCACTTGCCGCGAGCCGAACTGTGAATCACACCATGTCCGATCCCCGATTGATCTACGTCCTGCGCCTGGCGGACACCTGCCTCATCCACAGCCAGCGCCTGTCCGAATGGGCCGGCCATGCACCGGTGCTGGAGGAAGACCTGGCCCTGTCCAATATCGCGCTGGATCTGCTGGGCCAGGCGCGCGCGCTGCTGACCCACGCGGGCCAGCTCGAAGGCGCCGGCCGCGATGAAGACCAGCTCGCCTTTCTGCGTGAGGAGCGCGACTACCGCAACATCATCCTGGTCGAGCTGCCCAATGCCGCAGCCAGCCCGAGTGATGGCGGTGGCGGGCGCGACTTCGCGCTGACGACGCTGCGCAACTCGGCAATAGCCATCTGGCTGGAGCTGCTGTACGAGCGCCTGCAGAACAGCACGGACACCGAGCTGGCCGGCATCGCCGCCAAGTCGCTGAAGGAAGTGCGCTACCACCGCCAGCACAGCAGCGACTGGGTCGTGCGCCTGGGTGACGGCACCGCGGATTCCAAGGCCCGCATGCAGGCAGCGCTGAATGTGCTCTGGCCTTACTTCAACGAGCTGTTTGCCGCCGATGGCGTCGACGGCGTCGGCCCGGCGTGGAAGGAGCTGGAGCCCGAGTGGCGCGCCCGCTGGGCCACGCTGATGCAGCAAGCCACGCTGACGCTGCCGCGCGAGAGCGCCATGCAGCCACGTGGCATCGACGGCATCCACAGCGAGCACATGGGCCATATGCTGGGGACGATGCAGTTCCTGCAGCGCACCTATCCCGGAGGCGTGTGGTGAACCTTGCCGCAGCGCGCGAGCGCCTCGCCGCCGTGCCCGATCCCGAGATCCCGGCGGTGACGCTGGTGGACCTGGGCATCGTGCGCGATTTGCGCGAGACGGCGTCGGGCGTCGAGGTGGTGCTGACGCCGACCTACAGCGGCTGCCCGGCCACCGAGCTGATCGCCGACGACGTGCGCGCGGCATTGGCCGAGTTTGGCGACGTGACGGTCACGATGCAGCGCGCGCCTGCCTGGAGCACCGACTGGATCACGCCCGAGGGCCGCGAGAAGCTGCAGCACTACGGCATCGTGCCGCCGCAGTGCAGCGCCGAGCAGGCGATTCGCGTCGTGCCGCGCCTGCGCTGCCCGCGTTGCGACAGCGGCAGCACCGAACAGCTCTCGCGCTTTGGCTCAACCGCCTGCAAATCAACGTGGCGCTGCATCGAATGCGGCGAACCCTTCGAATACTTCAAACCCATCTAAAAATGCAATTCAAACAAAGCCACAGAGGCACAGAGGCACAGAGGCAGCGGGATGAAGGTCTCTCTGTGTCTCTGTGGCTTTGTTCCCTTGCCGCACGTCGATTCAAACTGAGATGGCCTTGCACTTCCACCCCCTGCGCGTGACCTCGGTCGAGCGCGATACCGAAGACGCCATGGTGGTCGGCTTCGAGGCGCCGCCCGAGGGCTCATTCAGCTTCGAGCCCGGCCAGTACCTGACCCTGCGTGCCAGCGTCGGCGGCCAGGAGCTGCGCCGCAGCTATTCCATCTGCTCGGACCGCCGCCTGCGGGTCGGCATCCGCCGCGTCGACGGTGGCGCCTTCTCCAGCTGGGTGCATGAGCAGCTCAAGGCCGGCGACGTCATCGAGTCCTATCCGCCGCAGGGTCGCTTCGTGCTGCCCGCGTCTGGCGAAGGCCGCCATGTGCTCTTCATCGCCGGCGGCTCGGGCATCACGCCCATCATCTCCCTGCTGACGGCCCTGCTGGAGCGTGAACCGAACGCCAGCGCCACGCTGATCTACGCCAACCGCCGCACCGCGTCGACGATGTTCAAGGAAGAACTCGAAGACCTGAAGAACCGCTTCATGACGCGCCTGTCCCTGCACCTGATCTTCAGCCGCGAGGTCGTCGACGCGCCGCTGTACGGCGGTCGCCTGGACGCCGGCAAGCTCAGCGCCTTCCTCGCCGGCCCGGTGCCCGCAGGCAGCGTGGACGAGGCCTTCGTCTGCGGTCCCTTCGAGATGAACGACCAGGCCGAGGCGGCCCTGCTGGGCGCCGGCATCCCGGCCGAGCGCATCCATATCGAGCGCTTCGGCACGCCCGAGACGCTGTCCGGCAAACCCGTGCCCCACGAGGTCAAGCCCGGCGATGCGCCCCAGGCCCGCGTGACCGTCATCCGCGACGGCCTGTCGCGCGAGATCGAGTTCCATTCCAGCGATCCCAGCCTGCTCGACGCCGCCGCGCGTGAGGGCATGGACGTGCCTTTCTCCTGCAAGAGCGGCGTCTGCTCCACCTGCCGCTGCAAGCTGGTCGA
Organism: uncultured Comamonadaceae bacterium; assembly: GCA_966111775.1. Lineage (GTDB taxonomy): Bacteria > Pseudomonadota > Gammaproteobacteria > Burkholderiales > Burkholderiaceae_C > Pelomonas. Next base: position 3,346 of record CBHWBD010000127.1, read on the forward strand.
AGGCGAGGTGCGCATGGACAAGAACTTCGCGCTGGACAAGGCCGAAGTCGCTGCCGGCTTCATCCTCAGCTGCCAGGCGCATCCGCTGACAGAGAAGGTCGTCATTTCCTTCGACGAACGCTGATGGCCAGAAAACGCGCCCCCGGCTTCGAAGCCCAACGCGAGGACATCCTCGCTGCCGCTGCCCGCCTGTTTGCCGAGCAGGGCTTCAGCGCCACGTCCATGAACCAGGTCGCCGAGGCCTGTGGCGTGGCCAAGCCGACGCTCTATCACTACTTCCAGGACAAGCAGCAGCTGCTGGCCCAGATCTGCGACAGCCATGTGCATGCGCTGTTGGCCCTGGTGGAAGAAATCAAGGCCCAGCAACTGGCACCCGACGCCCAGCTGCGCGCCCTGATCGAGCGCTTCACCCGCTCCTATGCCGACGCCCAGGCCCAGCACCGCGTGCTGACCAGCGAGATCAAGTTCCTGGCCGACGCCGAGCGCGAGCGCCTGCTGGACGTGGAGCGCCATGTGGTCAGCGAATTCGCTGCCGCCATCTGCCTGGTGCGACCCGAATTGCGCGAGGCCAAGCTGCACAAGCCGCTGACCATGCTGCTTTTTGGCATGATCAACTGGACCTTCACCTGGCTGCGTCCCGACGGCGAGTTGTCGCACGAGGCGCTCGCGGCTCTGGTCAGCGATCTGTTCTTTGGCGGCCTCGGCGCGGTGCAGCTGCGCCAGCCGGCCTTGATTCAATGACGACAAACCCCTGAGGAGACCCGGATGAAACTCAAGCAACTCGCCGTCGCATTCGCCGCAACGCTCGCCGTGGCCGCCCACGCCGACATCAATGTCGGCGTCACGCTGTCGGCCACCGGCCCGGCCGCTTCCCTCGGGATTCCGGAGAAGAACACCTTCGCGCTGATGCCCCAGACCCTGGGCGGCCAGAAGGTCAACTACATCGTGCTGGACGACGCCTCCGACACGACCACGGCCGTCGCCAACACGCGCAAGCTCATCACCGACAGCAAGGTCGACATCATCATCGGCTCGACGGTGACGCCCAACTCCCTCGCCATGATCGACGCGGTGTCGGAATCCGGCACGCCGATGATCTCCATGGCCGCCTCGGCCCGCATCGTCGAGCCCATCGACGCGAAGAAGAAGTGGGTCTTCAAGACGCCGCAGAACGACATCATGATGGCCTTGGCCATCGTGACCCACATGGTCGACCACGGCATCAAGACGGCCGCCTTCATCGGCTTCGCCGACGCCTACGGTGAAGGCTGGTGGGGCGAGTTCAACAAGATCGCCGCGACCAAGAAGCTCAACATCGTCGCCAGCGAACGCTACAACCGCACGGACACCTCGGTCACCGGCCAGGTCCTCAAGCTCGTCGCCGCCAGGCCCGACGCCATCCTGATCGCCGGCTCGGGCACGCCCGCCGCGTTGCCGCAGAAGGCGCTGAAGGAGCGCGGCTATGCCGGCAAGATCTACCAGACCCACGGCATCGCCAACAACGACTTCCTGCGCGTTGGCGGCAAGGACGTCGAAGGCACGCTGCTGCCGGCTGGCCCGGTGCTGGTCGCGGCCCAGCTGCCGGCCGACCATCCGGTGAAGAAGAGCGCCCAGGACTACATCGCCAAGTACGAAGCCGCCAACGGCAAGGGTTCGGTCTCGACCTTCGGCGGCCACGCCTGGGACGCCGGCCTGCTGCTGGCCGCCGCCGCGCCCGAGGCCCTGAAGAAGGCCCAGCCCGGCACGCCCGCCTTCCGCGCCGCCCTGCGTGACGCACTGGAGAACGTGAAGAACGTGGCCGGCGCCCACGGCGTTTTCAATATGTCGGCCGGCGACCACCTGGGCCTGGACCAGCGCGCCCGCGTCATGGTGCAGATCGAAAACGGAACCTGGAAACTCCTCAAGTGAGTACCCTGCAGAGCTATATCGCCGGCCGCTGGGTCGGCGAGCGTGCGGCCAAGCCGCTGACGAGCGCCATCAACGGCCGCGTCGTCGCCCACACGCATGAGGAGGGCCTGGACTTCGCCGAGGCTATGGCCTATGCGCGCGGCACGGCGCTGCCGAATCTGCTGCGCTCGCACTTCCAGGACCGCGCCCGCGTGCTGAAGGCGCTGGCCGCCTACCTGATGGAGCACAAGGAGGAGCTCTACGCGATCAGCGCCCACACGGGCGCGACGCGCAGCGACTCCTGGATCGACATCGAGGGTGGCATCGGCACGTTGTTCGCGTACGCCTCCATCGGCGGCAAGGACCTGCCGAGCAGCAATGTGCTGCACGAAGGCCCGCCCATGCGCCTGGGCGCCAACAACCACTTCATCGGCAGCCATGTGATGGTGCCCAAGCGTGGTGTGGCCCTGCACATCAATGCCTTCAACTTCCCGATGTGGGGCATGTTGGAGAAGTTCGCGCCCAGCTTCCTGGCGGGCATGCCCTGCCTGGTCAAGCCCGCCACGGCGACCAGCTATGTGGCCGAGGCCTGCGTGAAGCTGATCGTCAATTCCGGCCTGGTGCCGGCCGGCGCCCTGCAACTCATCATCGGCGGCACGGGCGACCTGTTCGAGCGCCTGGACGAGGCCGATGTGGTCACCTTCACCGGCAGCGCCGACACCGCGCTGATGCTGAAGGCCCACCCCAATCTGCTGAAGAAGAGCATCCCCTTCAACGCCGAGGCCGACAGCCTGAACTGCGCCATCCTGGCGCCCGACGTGACGCCGGACGATCCGGAGTTCGACCTCTTCATCAAGGAGGTGGCCCGCGAGATGACCGCCAAGGCCGGCCAGAAGTGCACGGCCATCCGCCGCACCATCGTGCCCGCCCAACTGGTCGATGCCGTTGCCACGGCGCTGAAGGCCCGCCTGTCCAAGACGGTGGTGGGCGACCCCGCCGTCGAGGGCGTGCGCATGGGCGCCCTGGCCAGCAAGGCCCAGCAGGCCGACGTCACCGAGCGCGTCGCCCAGCTGGCCCAGAACTGCGAACTGCTGCTGAGCGCCCGCGACGGTTTCGCGCCCAAGGGCGAGGGTGTCGGCGACGGCGCCTTCTTTGCGCCGACGCTGCTGCTGGCGCGCGATTCAGCTGCCAGCGACGCCCATCACCTGGAGGCCTTCGGCCCGGTGACGACGCTGCTGCCCTATGGCGACTACGAAGAAGCCCTGCACCTGGCGACCCTGGGCCGCGGCAGCCTGGTCGGCACCGTCTGCACCAAGACGCCGGCCCTGGCCGCCCAAGCCGTGCCGACCTTTGCCGCCTGGCATGGCCGCATGCTGGTGCTGGATCGCGAGGCCGCGCTGGAGAACACCGGCCACGGCTCGCCCCTGCCCAAGCTCAAGCACGGCGGTCCCGGCCGCGCGGGCGGTGGCGAGGAACTGGGTGGCCTGCGGGCCGTGAAGCACTATCTGCAGCGCTGTGCCGTGCAGGGCTCGCCGACCATGATCTCGGCCGTCACGGGCGAATACCAGCGTGGCGGTGCCGTCACCGAGAGCGAGGTCCATCCCTTCCGCCGCTACTTCGAGGATGTCGAGGTGGGCATGAGTCTGCTGACGCATCGCCGCACGGTGGGTGAGGCCGACATCGTCGCCTTTGGCGGCCTGTCGGGCGACTATTTCTATATGCACTTTGACGAGGTGGCTGCGAAAGAGTCGCCTTTCGGCCAGCGCATCGCCCACGGCTATTTCGTGCTGTCGGCGGCGGCCGGCTTGTTCGTCAGCCCGGCCCCGGGTCCGGTGCTGGCCAACTACGGCCTGGAGAACCTGCGCTTCGTCACGCCGGTGGCCATCGGCGACACCATCCAGGCGCGCCTGACCGCCAAGCGCAAGATCGACCGCCCGCCGCGCGACGACCAGCCCGCCCAGGGCGTCATTGGCTGGGACGTGGCGGTGACCAACCAGCGTGGCGAGCTCTGCGCGAGCTACGAGATCCTGACGCTGGTCGCCAAGCGCGAACGGACTTGATGTGAACGCCCAGCAGGCCCGGGATATTGCCTTGGGCCTGCCTGGCGCGGTCGAGAAGCCGCATCACGAGCTGACGTCCTTTCGCCTGCCCGGAGCCAAGGGCAGGATCTTCGCGACCCTGACGCCGGACGGCGCCGAGCTGCGCGTCTTCATCAAGGACGAGGCGGCTCGGGATGCCTAGATTGCGCGCGAGGCGGGCGTGGTCGAGTCGCTGTTCTGGGGCGCCAAACGCTGCGGCGTGAAGCTGCTGCTCGCGAAGGCCAGGCCGGCCTGGGTCAGGGAGTTGCTCGCGCAGTCCTGGCGCGAGAACGGTGGGGTCAGCGAGTGACCGGGCCTTCTGCGGCGGCCTTCAGGTCGGCACGGCGCGCGCCGGTGAAGCGCTTGGCCCAGTAGGAGTCGCGCATGTCTTCCACGCGCACGGCGCTGCCGGTGCGGGGAGCGTGGATGAACTTGCCTTCGCCGACATAGATGCCGACATGGCTGAAGGTGCGCTTCATGGTGTTGAAGAACACCAGGTCGCCGGGCTTGAGCTCGCTCTGGCCGATGGTCAACAGGCTGTTGTCCTTGGCTTGCTCGTCGGCACGGCGCGGCAGCACCAGACCCACGCTCATCTCGAAGATGTGGCGGGTGAAGCCGCTGCAATCAAAACCGTTCTCGACCGAGTTGCCGCCCCGCGTGTAGCGCACGCCGAGGAAGTTCATGGCCGACAGCACGAGGTCGGAAGCCGTGTCCCGCACGCTGGCCAGCAGGCGAGATGACCCGCTGCCTTGCTCGGCGCTGTTCAGCAGGCCGCGCTCGCTGAGGAAGCGGCTGACGGCGTCCTGGGGCGTCGTGGCGGCGGCGGGCTTGGCGGGGGCAGCTTGTGCGGCCGTCTTTTCTGCGCTGGCCTGCTGCTGTTGCAGGCTCTGGCCATAGGCCCCCGTCATCGTGCCCGGCGGCGGCGTCAGCGTCGCGGCCTGGGCCACACCTTGCGCGTGCGCCGCAGCGCAACCGATGACCAGAAGGCCGGCGGCAGCAATGCGATTCAGCAGGGCGGTGGGGGGGACCAGGGACATTCGCGAAAGAGAGGAACCGGGGCGGACCGCAGGCGGTCGCGATAGCGGAGACGGGACAGCGGCGCGCAGGTTAGGGGGGCACCCCGGCACCGTCAATCAATGCAGACGTAAAGCGCTCGATTTTCAGGGCAAACCCCGGCTTGGTCGACGGCGAACTCGGTAAAAACCCTGAAATAGATCACGGCAAGCTGTTGCGAAAGGTCAGATTTGCGTCAGTGCCTCCGATCCACACTGAGAGCATGAGCAAGTCCTACGCCGAATTCCACCAACGCTCGCTGACCGAGCGCGACGCTTTCTGGGCCGAACAGGCCAGGCGCATTGATTGGCAGACGCCGCCGCAGCAGGTCTGCGACACCAGCAAGCCGCCTTTCGCGCGCTGGTTTGTCGGGGGCACCACCAATCTCTGCCACAACGCCGTGGACAGGCACGCGGCGACCCGACCCGGGGACCGCGCGCTGATCTGGGTGTCGACCGAAGTGGGCCAGGAGAAGGTCTACGGCTTTGCCGAACTGCAGGCCGAAGTGGAGGTGATGGCCGCCATGCTGATGGCCCAGGGCGTGGGCCCCGGCGACCGCGTCCTGATCTATATGCCGATGATTCCCGAGGCCGCCTTCGCGATGCTGGCCTGCGCGCGCATCGGCGCCATCCACTCCGTGGTGTTCGGCGGCTTCGCGTCGGTGAGTCTCGCCAGCCGCATCGAGGACGCGACGCCGAAGCTCATCGTCAGCGCCGATGCCGGCAGCCGGGCCGGCAAGCGCATTCCCTACAAGCCCTTGCTGGACGAGGCCATCACGCTGTCGGCCCACAAGCCGGCCGCCGTGCTGATGGTGGACCGCGGCCTGGCGCCCTTCGAGCGCGTGGCGGGCCGCGACCTGGACTACGCCGAACTGCGCCGTCAGCACGAGGGGGCCCGCGCGCCCTGCGCCTGGCTGGAGTCCAACACGCCGAGCTACACCCTCTACACCAGTGGCACGACCGGCAGGCCGAAGGGCGTGCAGCGCGACGTCGGCGGCTATGCGGTGGCGCTGGCCACCAGCATGGACTGGATCTTCGGCGGCAAGGCCGGCGAGACCTATTTCTCCACCAGCGACATCGGCTGGGTCGTGGGCCACAGCTATATCGTCTACGGCCCTCTGATTGCCGGCATGGCGACGCTGATGTTCGAGGGCACGCCGGTGCAGCCGGATGCCGCCGTGCTGTGGAGCCTGGTGGAGAAGTACCGGGTGACGGTGATGTTCAGCGCGCCCACCGCCGTGCGGGTGCTGAAGAAGCACGATGCAGCCCTGCTCAAGCGCCACGACCTGTCATCGCTGCGAGCCCTCTTTCTCGCCGGCGAGCCGCTGGACGAGCCGACGGCGCGCTGGATCGCCGAGGGCCTGGGTGTGCCCATCATCGACAACTATTGGCAGACCGAGACCGGTTGGCCGCTGCTGACGGTGGCCCACCACATCCCCGGCGTCGAGGCCGTGCCGACGCGCTTCGGCTCGCCCGGCGTGCCCATGTATGGCTATGACGTGAGGCTGCTGGACGAGAACACCGGCGCGACGCTGGAGGGGCCGGACCAGAAGGGCGTCCTCGTCATCGAGCACCCGCTGCCGCCGGGCGCGCTGCAGACGGTGTGGGGCGACGATGCCCGCTTCGTCAACACCTATTGGGGCAGCGTCCCCGGCCGACAGGTCTACTCGACCTTCGACTGGGCGACGCGTGACGCCGATGGCTACACCTTCATCCTCGGCCGCACCGACGACGTCATCAATGTCGCCGGCCACCGCCTGGGCACGCGCGAGATCGAGGAATGCATCTCCGGCCATGCGGCCGTGGCCGAGGTCGCCGTCGTCGGCGTGGCCGACCAGCTCAAGGGCCAGGTCGCCATCGCCTTCGCCGTGCTGCGCGATCCCGGCCAGGCCTCGCTGGCGCTGGAAGGCGAGGTCATGAAGCATGTCGACGCCCAGCTGGGCGCGGTGGCGCGGCCGGCGCGCGTGCATTTCGTGACCCTGCTGCCCAAGACCCGCTCCGGCAAGTTGCTGCGCCGCGCCCTGCAGGCCGTGGCCGAGGGCCGCGACCCAGGCGACCTGACGACGTTGGACGATCCCTCGGCACTGGCCCAAGTGAAAACCCTGCTGCACAAATAGGGGTATGTCGAACGGCTGGGGGAAGCCCGGCCGACAGAATCGCGCCCTTCCCACAAGGAGACGCGATGAAACCCGTCCTGACCACCCTGGCCTTGCTGGCGCTGACCGCTGCGGGCGCCCAGGCGCAGCCCCAGTTGCCCGCCCCCAATTTCCCGAGCTTCGGCTCCGTGGCCGATGTGCAGACCCGCTGCGACAGCGGCCTCAAGGGCGCCCAGCAGCGCGTCGCCGCCCTCGAGAAGCGCAAGGTGGATGCCGGCTGGCTGGCCGCCTACGACGATCTGACCGTCTACCTCGAAGACAACCAGAGCCCCAACGACTTTGTCCTCAACGTCCATCCCGACAAGGCCGTGCGCGACGCCGCCCAGGCCTGCTCGCTGCGCTGGGCCGACTTCGGCTCCAGCTTCGGCCAGAACGAGAAGGTCTACCGCGCGCTGAAGAAGGCGCCCAGAAAGGACGCCATCGACGCCGAGCTGGTGCGTCTGGCCGCGGGCCAGTTCGAGGACACCGGCGTGGCCCTGCCCAAGGCGAAGCGCGAGCGCGCCAAGCAGATCCTGGACAAGCTCTCCGAGCTGGACCAGCAGTTCAACAAGAACATCCGCGACGCCGGCACCCGCGTCGCCTTCACCGACGCCGAGCTCAAGGGCGTGCCGGCCAGCGTGTGGGAGGGTGCCAAGCGCGACGAGCAGGGCCGCATGCTGCTCGGCGTGGACAACCCGAGCTATGTGCCCGTCATGCGCAGCGCCGAGAGCGGCGAGGCGCGCCAGCGCATGTGGCTGGCCAAGATCAACGAAGGCGGCCAGGCCAACCTCGACCTGCTGGCCCAGATCGTCACGCTGCGCGGCGAGTACGCCAAGCTGTTCGGCTTCGACAACTTCGTCGACTTCAACCTGCACCGCCAGATGGCCAAGAACGGCGCGACGGCCACGCGCTTCCTCGACTCGGTGACCGGTGCCGTCAACGAACGCGAGAAGACCGAGCTGCAGGAGCTGCGCGCCGCCAAGGCCCAGCACCTGGGCACGCCGCTCGACCAGACCAAGGTCGAACGCTGGGACGCCACCTTCTACAGCGAGCGCGTCAAGCGCGACAAGTACAGCGTCGACCAGAACGCCTTCCGCCCCTATTTCCCGCCCCAGGCCAGCCTGGACTTCGCCCTGCATGTCATCGAGAAGATGATGGGCGTGAAGTACACGCGCGTCGACAACAAGCTCTGGCATGAAGACACCCAGACCTATGTCGTCAGCGACGTGGCCACGGGCAAGCCCATCGCCCAGCTCTACGTCGACCTCTATCCGCGTGACGGCAAGTACAACCACGCGGCGGTCTGGCCGCTGCGCGGCAGCGCCAGCCGCATCGCCCGCACGCCGGCCGCGGCCCTGGTCGTCAACTTCGACCGCAACGGCCTGACGCTGGACGAGGTCGAGACCCTGCTGCACGAGCTGGGCCATGCGGTGCACGTGGACCTGTCCAAGACCCGCTATGCCTCGACCGCCGGCACCAGCGTCATGCACGACTTCGTCGAGGCGCCTTCGCAGATGCTGGAGGACTGGGTCTACGACAAGAAGGTGCTGAAGCTGATGCAGGAGGTCTGCCCGAGCTGCAAGCCGCTGCCCGACGCGATGGTGGACCAGGCTACGGCCGCCAAACACTATGGCAAGGGCGGGCAGTTCGGCCGTCAGCACCTGTTCGCGAGCTATGACATCGCCCTGCACCAGCAGGCCAAGCCCGATCCCATGGCGCTGTGGGCCAAGATGGAAGGCGCGGTGCCGCTGGGTCATGTGCCGGGCACGATGTTCCCGGCCGGCTTCGCCCATATTGCCGGCGGCTACGGTGCCGGCTACTACGGTTATCTGTGGAGCCTGGTCGTCGCCATGGACCTGCGCACGGCCTTCGCGGCCGACAAGCTGAATCCGGAAGTCGGCAAGCGCTACCGCGACCTGGTGCTGGGCCAGGGCGCGCAGAAGCCCGCGCCCGAACTGGTCAAGGACTTCCTGGGCCGCGAGTCCAACTCGCAGGCCTTCTTCGACTACCTGAAGAAGTGATCAGGCGCAGCTGCTCGAGCCACAGCTGTGGCTCGGGGAGGCTGCGGCCGGCTCGCGGCATTCACCCGTCGCCGGGTCGAAACCGCGCTGCTCCATCGTGAACACCAGGGCCGCATCCATCATCTCGGCGTGCTGGGGGAACCAGCCCGCCAGCTCGGTGCGCAGGATGTTCAGCGGCTCGCGGTCGTTCAGCTCGGTCGCGTAGCGCAGGGCTTCGCGCATCACGTTCAGCACCATGGCGTGCTGGCCGCTGTGGCAGTTCTGCGCCTCGAAGCCGCAGCGCGCCATCCAGTCCTCCTCCATCGCAAAATGGGCTTCGGTGTGGGCCAGCAGCGCGTGATAGGCGGGCAGGGCGTCGACGCCTTGGTCCAGCGCGGCGCCGAAGGCATTCAGGTGTTCGACGAACTCCTGGTGGGTGCTGTCCAGCGTCGGCTGGTTCAGCACGAGGGATTCGGTCCAGGCAAGGGTGCTCATCTGACGGATGCTAGGCGTTGGGTGTCGCGACGGTGTTGAGCCAGCTCAAGCCAGGCGCGCACGGTGGCGGGCCACCTGGGCGCGCACCTGGGCCGGTGCCGTGCCGCCCAGCACATTGCGGGCGTTCAGCGAGCCTTCCAGCGACAGCACGTCGAAGACATCGGCCTCGACGCGGGCATCGAAGGCCTTCAACTCGTCCAGCGACAGCGCCGCCAGGTCCACGCCCTTGGCCGTGGCCGTCTTCACGGCATGGGCGACGACTTCATGGGCGTCGCGGAAGGCCGCGCCCTTCTTGACGAGGTAGTCGGCCAGGTCGGTCGCCGTCGCGTGGCCCTTCAGCGCCGCGGCGCGCATGGCCTCGGGCTTGGGGCTGACGCCGGCCAGCATGTCGGCAAAGATGCGCAGCGTGTCCTTCAAGGTGTCGACCGTGTCGAACAAGGGTTCCTTGTCCTCCTGGTTGTCCTTGTTGTAGGCCAGCGGCTGGCCCTTCATCAGCGTGACGAGGCCGACGAGATGGCCGACGACGCGGCCCGTCTTGCCGCGTGCCAGCTCGGGCACGTCGGGGTTCTTCTTCTGCGGCATGATGCTTGACCCGGTGCAGAAGGCATCTGGCAGGGCGATGAAGCCGAAGTTCTGGCTCATCCACAGGATCAGTTCCTCGGACAGGCGCGAGATGTGCAGCATGACGAGGGACGCCGCCGCCGAGAACTCGATGGCGAAGTCGCGGTCACTGACCGCGTCCAGGCTGTTCTGGCAGACGCCCTCCATGCCCAGCGTCTTCGCGACGCGCTCACGGTCCAGCGGGTAGCTGGTACCGGCCAGGGCGGCAGCGCCCAGCGGCAGGCGGTTGACGCGCTTGCGGGTGTCGAGCATGCGTTCGGCATCGCGGGCGAACATTTCCACATAGGCCAGCAGGTGGTGGCCGAAACTGACCGGCTGGGCCACCTGCAGATGGGTGAAGCCCGGCAGGATGACGCCGGCATGCTCGGCGGCCTTCTCGACCATGACGCGCTGCAGGGCCGTCAGCAGGCCACCGATCTCGTCGATCTCGCCGCGCAGCCACAGGCGCACGTCGGTGGCGACCTGGTCGTTGCGGCTGCGGCCGGTGTGCAGGCGCTTGCCGGC
>CBHWBD010000128.1:0-14012 GCA_966111775.1 uncultured Comamonadaceae bacterium
CGGGCACCAACCCCTTCGCGGCCATCGCGGCCGGCGTGGCCTGCCTGTGGGGCCCCGCTCACGGCGGTGCCAACGAGGCCTGCCTGAACATGCTGGGCGACATCCAGAAGCAGGGCGGCGTGGCCCGCATCGGCGAGTTCGTCAACAAGGTCAAGGACAAGAACTCCGGCGTCAAGCTGATGGGCTTCGGTCACCGCGTCTACAAGAACTACGACCCGCGCGCCAAGCTGATGCGCGAGACCTGCCACGAAGTCCTGAACGAACTCGGCCTGCAGAACGACCCGCTGTTCGAGCTGGCCATGAAGCTGGAAAAGATCGCGCTGGAAGACGAGTACTTCGTCGCCCGCAAGCTCTACCCGAACGTCGACTTCTACTCGGGCATCGTGCAGCGCGCCATCGGCATCCCGGTGCCGCTGTTCACTGCCATCTTCGCCCTGGCCCGCACGGTCGGCTGGATCGCCCAGCTCAATGAGATGATCGGCGACCCCGAGTACAAGATCGGCCGCCCGCGCCAGCTCTTCGTCGGCGCCACCCCGCGCGACGTCAAGCCCATCGCCCAGCGCTGATTGGCTCACGCTTCACGCGAACCCCTCGGTTTCCCCCGAGGGGTTTCTTGCTTTTGGAGACCTGATGACCGTTCCCGAGATCCTCGTGCTGGGCAGCGTCAACCGCGACCTCATCGTGCACGCGCCGCGGCTGCCCCTGCCAGGCGAGACGCTGCGTGGCCAGAGGTTCGGTTCCTGCCTGGGCGGCAAGGGCGCCAACCAGGCCGTGGCGGCGGCGCGACTGGGCGCCAAGGTGGCGCTGGCCGCGCGCGTGGGCCTGCTGGAGAACGGGGCAGCCATGGTCGAGCAGCTGAAAGGCGAGGGCGTCGATACGCGCGCCATCGTCCAGCCGGCCGACGAGGTGCCAGGCGTGGCCCTCATCGTCGTCGGCGCCGAGGATGCCGAGAACCAGATCGTCACGGTGGCCGGGTCCAACGGCACGTTGCCGCTGGAGCAGGTTGAAGCGCTGCAACTGAATGGCCTGCGCTGGCTGGTGGCCCAGCAGGAACTGCCGCTGCAAAGCGTGGCACGTGCCTTCGAACGCGCCCATGCGGCCGGTGTGAAGACCGTGCTGAACGCCGCGCCCTTCCGTCCCGGTTGCGAGGCCTTGCTGCCCCTTGTCGACCTGCTCGTCGTCAATGAGCTTGAAGCTCAAGCCCTGGTGACGACGCTGGGCGGCGGCGTGGCCGAGCCCGAAGCTCTGGCCCAGTCGCTGCGCGCCAAAGGGCCGGCGGCCGTCCTCGTGTCTCTGGGCGCTGAAGGCCTGTGCTGGGTCGACGCCGAGGGGACGCGCCGCGTGCCGGCCCGCCAGGTCAAGGCCGTCGATACCGTCGGTGCCGGCGACACCCTCGTCGGTGCTCTCGTCACCGCCTTGGCCGAAGGTCAGCCCATCGCCGATGCGCTCGCCTTTGCCCAGGCCGCCGCAGCCATCGCCGTGTCGCGTCCCGGCGTTCAGGACGCGATGCCGCGCCGCGCCGAAGTCGAACAATCGCTGAAGAACTGAATCCCACAAGGAGAACAAGATGTCCCAACAGACCCTGCTGCTGCCCCGCTGGATCCTGACCATGAAGGCCGGCGAGAACACGCTGGAGAACCACGGCCTGGTGATCGAAGGTGAGCGCATCGCCGCCATCGGCCCGCGCGCCGACCTGATCGCCAAGTACCCGCAAGCCGAGCGTGTCGAGCTGCCCGAGCAGATCCTGATTCCCGGCCTCATCAACGGCCACGCCCACTCGGCCATGACGCTGCTGCGCGGCGTCGCCGACGACGTGCCGCTGATGGACTGGCTGCAGAACCACATCTGGCCGCTGGAGAAGAAGTGGGTCAGCGAGGACTGGACCTATCTGGGCTCCAAGCTGGCGGCCGCCGAAGGCCTTCGCAGCGGCACGACCTACATCAACGACATGTACTTCTTCCCGACCGCCATGGCCCGCGCCGCGGTGGACTCGGGCGTGCGTGCCGCCGTGTCGATGAACGTCATCGACTTCCCCACCGGCTATGCCTCGGGCCCGGACGACTACATCGCCAAGGGCGTGGCCGCCTACGAGCAGTACAAGGGCGAGAGCTTGCTTGACTGGACCAGCGCGCCGCACGCGCCCTACACGGTCTCCGACGAGACCTTCATCAAGCTGCGTGATCTGGCCGAGAAGCTGGACATCCAGATGCACTGCCACATCCACGAGACGGCCGGTGAGGTCAGCGATGGCATCAAGGCCCATGGCGTGCGCCCCATCGCCCGCCTGGACAAGCTGGGCCTGTTCAACGAGCGCATGATCGCCGTGCACATGGTCCATCTCAACGAGGAAGAGATCGAGCTGATGGCCAGGAAGGGCGTGCATCTGGTGCACAACCCCAACTCCAATCTCAAGCTGGCTTCGGGCGTGATGCCGCTGAAGGCCCTGGAAGCGGCCGGCGTCAACACCATCCTCGGTACCGACGGCGCGGCCTCCAACAACCGCCTGGACATGTTCGGCGAGATCCGTTCGGCGGCCTTGCTGGCCAAGGGCATCACCGGCGACCCGACGGTGGCCTCGGCCCGCACGGCGCTGGAGATGGCCACCATCCGCGCCGCCAAGGCCATGGGCCGTGCCGACGACCTCGGTTCGCTGGAAGTCGGCAAGCTGGCCGACTGCGTGGCCATCTCGCTGGACAACATCGAGTGCCAGCCGGTCTACAACGCCGCCGCACAGCTCGTCTACGTGGCCGGCCGCGAGCAGGTCAGCAATGTCTGGGTGGGTGGCCATCAGGTGCTGCGCGAGCGGCAGCCGACCACCATCGACGTGCCGGCCCTGCTGGCCGAGGTGCGCGACGTCGTGGGTCGCATGAAATCTTCCTGAATGGTCAAAGTCGGGAGGGCTGCATTGCCCTTCTAGAATGCTGGTTTTCCCTTGCCGCAGGCCCGCGGCAGCAGCCTCCCGACGCCAATGACTCGCACCCTGCATCTGCAATGTTTCGAGGGCGGCAACGCCTTGTCCGCCTTCCGCGCGCAGGCGCTGCTTGCCAAGCTGCAACAGGTCAATGAACGCATCAGCGGCGTCAGCGCCCGCGCGGTGCACTGGGTGTGGACCGATGCGCCGATGGCGGCCGATGCGCGTGAGCGTTTCGAAGCCCTGCTGACCTACGGCGAGCCCGCCGACAGCGACGCGAGCGGTGACCTGGTCGTCGTCACGCCGCGCTTCGGCACCGTCAGCCCCTGGGCCTCCAAGGCCACCGACATCGCCCGCAACTGCGGCCTCAACCTGCGTCGCGTCGAGCGCGTCGTCGAATACCGCGTCGCGCTGAAGTCGGGTCTGCTGGGCGGCACCAAGCATCTGAGCGATGCCGAGCTCAAGGCCTGCGCCGAGCTGCTGCACGACCGCATGACCGAGTCGGCCTGCTTCACGCGTGAAGACACGGCCCATCTCTTCGACGAGCGCAGCGCCGAGCCGCTGGCCCATGTGGACGTGCTGGGTGCCGGCCGCACGGCGTTGGAGAAGGCCAATGTCGAATTCGGCCTGGCCCTGTCCACCGACGAGATCGACTACCTCGACACCAACTTCAAGAAGCTCGGCCGCAACCCCAGCGACGTCGAGCTGATGATGTTCGCCCAGGCCAACAGCGAGCACTGCCGCCACAAGATCTTCAACGCGAGCTTCATCGTCGACGGCGAGCAGCAGCCGCTGAGCTTGTTCGGCATGATCCGCAACACCGAGAAGCTGAACTCCCAGCACACGGTGGTCGCCTACTCCGACAACGCGGCCATCATGCAAGGCCATGCCATCGAGCGCTGGATGCCGGCGCCGCAGCCGGGTGCGGCCTACGTGGCGCGCGCCGAGCAGGCCGAGGTGCTGATGAAGGTGGAGACGCACAACCACCCGACGGCCATCTCGCCCCACCCGGGCGCGTCCACGGGCGCCGGCGGCGAAATCCGCGACGAAGGCGCCACCGGCCGCGGCTCCAAGCCCAAGGCGGGCCTGACGGGCTTCTCGGTCTCCAACCTGCATCTGCCGGGCCTGAGTGAGCCCTGGGAGCAGAACCCCGTCGGCAAGCCCGCCCACATCGCCAGCGCGCTGCAGATCATGATCGACGGTCCGCTCGGCGGCGCGGCCTTCAACAACGAGTTCGGCCGGCCCAATCTGGCGGGCTATTTCCGCGTCTTCGAACAGTCCGTGGACGGCGTGCGCCGCGGCTATCACAAGCCCATCATGATCGCGGGCGGCCTGGGCACCATCCGCTCGGACCTGACCCACAAGATCGAATTCCCGGCCGGCAGCCTGCTGGTGCAGCTGGGCGGCCCGGGCATGCGCATCGGCATGGGCGGCAGTGCGGCCTCGTCGATGGCGGCGGGCACCAACACGGCCGACCTGGACTTCGACTCCGTGCAGCGCGGCAACCCCGAGATCGAACGCCGCGCCCAGGAGGTCATCAACCACTGCTGGGGCCTGGGTGAGACGAACCCCATCCTGGCCATCCACGATGTGGGTGCGGGCGGCATCTCCAATGCCTTCCCCGAGCTGGTCAACGACGCCGGCCGCGGCGCGCGCTTCGATCTGCGCAAGGTGCCGCTGGAAGAGTCGGGCCTGGCGCCCAAGGAAATCTGGTGCAACGAGAGCCAGGAGCGCTATGTGCTGGCGATTGCGCCGGACAGCCTGGAGCGTTTTGCGGCGATGTGCGCGCGTGAGCGTTGCCCCTTCGCCGTCGTCGGTGTCGTCACCGAGGAGCGCGATCTCAAGCTCGTCGATGAGCAGTCGGGCGACGACCATCCCATCGACATGCCCATGGATGTGCTGCTGGGCAAGCCGCCCAAGATGCAGCGCGACGTCAAGCGTGTGGCCCGCGACGGTGGCACGCTGGACCTGAACGGCGTCAAGCTCGAACAGGTGGCCTTCGATGTGCTGCGCCACCCCACCGTGGCCAACAAGCGCTTCCTCGTCACCATCGGCGACCGCACCGTGGGCGGCCTCAACCACCGCGACCAGATGGTCGGCCCCTGGCAGGTGCCGGTGGCGGACTGCGCCGTCACGCTGGCCGACTTCAAGGGCTTTGCCGGCGAGGCCATGAGCATGGGCGAGCGCACGCCGTTGGCGGCCGTCAACGCGCCGGCTTCCGGCCGCATGGCCGTGGCCGAAGCCATCACCAATCTGCTGGCCGCGCCTTTCGAGCTGCCGCGCGTCAAGCTGAGCGCCAACTGGATGGCCGCCTGCGGCGAGGCCGGCGAGGATGCGGCCCTGTTCGACACCGTCAAGGCCGTCGGCATGGAACTGTGCCCGGCCCTGGGCATCTCGATTCCCGTCGGCAAGGATTCCCTGTCGATGCGCACGAAATGGAGCGAAAACGGGGACGACAAGCAGGTCACCGCGCCGGTGTCGCTGATCGTCACCGCCTTCGCCAGCATCGCCGACGTGCGCGGCACGCTGACGCCCGAGTGGCAGCGGGAAGACTCCTGCGCCATCCTGGTCGACCTGGGTCAGGGCCGGCACCGCATGGGCGGCTCCATCCTGGCGCAGACGCTGAACCAGTTCGGCTCGGATGTGCCGGATCTGGACGACCCCAAGCTGCTGGTCTCGCTCGTCAACGCCATCAACGAACTGCGCGCCGCTGGCAAGCTGCTGGCCTATCACGACCGCTCCGACGGCGGCCTGTGGGCTGCTGCCTGCGAAATGGCCTTCGCGGGCCAGACGGGCCTGAGCCTGAACGTCGACATGCTGGTCACCGAAGGCGACGGCATCAGCGACAGCCGCGCCGACATGGGCGACTCCAAGAACTGGGCGACGCAAGTCGGCGCCCGCCGCGAGGAACTGACGCTGCGCGCGCTGTTCGCCGAGGAACTGGGCGCGCTGATCCAGGTCCGCGCCGCCGACCGCGACGCCGTCATGCAGGTGCTGCGCGCCCATGGCCTGTCCAAGCATTCGCATGTGGTTGCCAAGCCGAATGCGTCGCGGCAGATGGAAGTCTGGCGCGATGCCAAGAAGGTCTTCGGCGCCGATCTGACGGCCCTGCAGCAGACGTGGGACGAGGTGTCCTGGCGTATCGCGAAGCTGCGCGACAACCCGGCCGGTGCCGATGCCGAGCATGCCGCCGCCGGCAAGGCGGATGACCCCGGTCTGCACGTTCACCTGACGTTCACGCCCGAGGCGCCGTTCGTCTCGACGGGCGCTAGACCTAAGGTCGCCATCCTGCGCGAGCAAGGCGTCAACTCCCATGTCGAAATGGCTTATGCGATGTCGCTGGGCGGCTTCGACAGCTTCGACGTCCACATGAGCGACCTGCAGTCGGGTGCGGTCAAGCTGGACGGCTTTGCGGCCTTCGTCGCCTGCGGCGGCTTCAGCTATGGCGACACCCTGGGAGCCGGCGAAGGCTGGGCGCGCAGCATCATGTTCAACCCGGTGCTGACCGAGCAGTTCCGCAGCTTCTTCTCACGGTCGGACACGCTGGCCCTGGGCGTCTGCAACGGCTGCCAGATGCTCGCGGCGCTCGCGCCTATCATCCCGGGCGCCGAGGCTTGGCCGCGCTTCACGCGCAACCAGAGCGAGCAGTACGAGGCCCGCCTGGCCCTCGTGGAGGTGCTGGATTCACCCAGCGTCTTCTTCAAGGACATGGCCGGCAGCCGCGTGCCCATTGCCGTTGCCCATGGCGAAGGTTTTGCGAACTTCGCACGCCAGGGTGATGCGAGCAAGGTCATCCCCGCCATGCGCTTTGTCGACAACCACGGCGCGGCGACCGAGGCCTATCCGTTCAATCCGAACGGCAGCCCGGGTGGCCTGACCTCGGTGACGACGGCGGACGGCCGCTTCACGGCGCTGATGCCCCATCCGGAGCGCGTCTTCCGCAATGTGCTGATGAGCTGGACCTCGGGCGACAAGAGCGAACACAGCCCGTGGCTGCGCATGTTCCAGAACGCGCGTAAAGCTCTCGGCTAAGCCGCGTCGACCTCGAGCAGCAGCCGGTCGAGGCCTTCTTCGGTGCCTCGGCGGCGCTGCTCGATGTCCATATGACCGTCGAGGTAGGCCAGTTGCTCCGTCAGCTTCAGAGTCGAGCCTGAAGCACTGTCCGCGAACTCCACCGTGACCAGCGACGCCGACAGCGCGCGGCCGCCCATGGTCATCGAGTAGGCGAACACGATGCGCGCGTCGGCCAGGATGTCGAGAAAGACCTTGTCCACGGCCAGCGGCGTGCCATCGCCCAGGCGGCTGCGGTAGATCTCGAAACCGCCGGGCCGGAAGTCCATGCTGAACTCGGTGGCGCCGGTCTCGGCATGGCAGTCGTTCCAGCGCTGCTTGGTGGCCGGGTCGGCCCAGGCGGCGAAGACGCGGGCGGCCGAGGCCTTGAAGCGGCGGTCCAGCACAAAGCTGGTGTGGGCGGCGGGTGTCGTCGTCACGGTTGCGGGTCCTGTTCCTGAAGAAGTGCTTCGAGGGCATCGAACTGCCGATGCCACATCGCCTTGCGCTCGGCCACCCAGGCCTCCAGGCCGCCGAAGGCATCCCGCGCGATGCGGTAGGTGCGCACGCGGCCGGCCTTGTCCGACTGCACCAGGCCGCCGGCCTCCAGCACGGCCAGATGCTTGACGGCCGAGGGCAGGGCAATGGCCAGCGGCCGGGCGAGGTCGGTCACCGACGCCGGCCCGCGGCTGAGCTGGTCGACCATGGCGCGGCGGTTGCCGTCGGCCAGCGCGACGAAGAGGCGGTCCAGGCGCTCAGTCGGCGAGGAAGCGGGCGGGGAGGGCATGGCGCAGCGGGTAGTAGGGGAAAACCGGGCGGGCCTCGACGATGCAGCGCCAGACCGACGGCCGGGCCAGCAGCCGCTCGAAGTAGGCACTGAGCTTCACGTGTTCAGTCGCGAAGGGCCGCACGATGGCGGCGTAGAACAGCGCCGGTGCGGCGGCGCAGTCGGCCATCGTGAAGGCCTCGCCGGCGGCCCATGTGCGGTCACCCAGGCGGCTTTCGATGAGGTCGTAGGCCATGCCGAGGTCGGCAACCGTGCCGGTCAGCGTGGCCGCATCGCGCTCGGCTTCAGGGCGCAGCTGCTGGGCGATGAAGCGCTGCATGGGCGTCATCACATACAAGTCGAAGACGCGGTCCCAGAGGCGGACTTCCAGCTGCGCTTCGAAGTCGTCAGGCAGCAGTTGCACCAGGCCCGGGTGGCGGCGTTCCAGGTATTCGATCTGGATCGACGTCTCGGGCACCACGCGCTCGCCGTCGACGAGCAGAGGGATCTTGGCCGTGGGCCAGAGCGCCGCATAGGCCGATCTCGCGGCCGGGTCGCCGAGGTTGACGAGCTGGGCCTCGAAGGGCACACCGTTCTCGTACAGCGCGATCAAGACCTTCCAGCAATAGGAGGACAGGGGGTGGTAATGCAGCGTCAATGCCATGGAAGGGTCTCGTCAGTTTCCGATGTGGCTAAGTTTAATAAAACTTTCCAAAAATGGAAACTGTTTGGGCGAAACAAAGGCGGGTCGGAGCCCGCCTTCGATCCGAAGCGCCGGCGCTCAGTCTTGGACGACCGCCGCCGTCTGCAGCCGCTTGTTGATCCGCAGTGCCACGAGTGTGCAGACCACGCCCGACAGCAGATAGACGCTCAGCGACACCAGGCCGAAGCGCGAAGACAGGTAAAGCGCCACCACGGGCGCGAAGGCCGCGCCCAGCAGCCAGGCGAAGTCGGCCGTCAGCGCGGCGCCCGTGTAGCGGAAGTGGGGCAGGAAGTTGGACGTCACCGAGCCGGCCGACTGGCCGTAGGACAGGCCCAGCAGCACGAAGCCGATCAGGATGAAGGCTGCCTGGCCGGGCTTGCCGCCACCCAGCATGAAGGGGGCGAACAGCGCGAAGATGCCGATGGCGACGGCCATGGTGCCCAGGTAGCTGCGCCGGCCGATCTTGTCGGCGATCAGCCCGGACATGGGCATGGCGGTGGCGGCGAAGGCCACCCCGAGCAACTCCATCTTGATGAAGTCGTCGACGCCTTGTGGGTCCGACAGCGCCACCCAGGACAGCGGGAAGACCGTCACGAGGTGGAAGAGGGCGTAGCTGGCCAGGGCGGCAAAGGCGCCGATGACGATGTGGTGGCCCTGGGCCGGCAGCAGTTCGCGCAGATAGGCGGGGTCGAGCTCATGCTCCTCCATGCGCTTCTCGTACTCGTGCGTGACCACCAGGCGCAGCCGGGCGAACAGCGCGACGACGTTGATGGCGAAGGCCGTGAAGAAGGGGAAGCGCCAGCCCCAGGAGAGGAAGTCCTTGGCCTCCAGGCTGCCATAGACATAGAGGAACACGCCCGACGCCACGAAGAAGCCCAGCGGCGCGCCCAGCTGGCCCAGCATGGCGTACCAGCCGCGGCGGTCGGCCGGAGCGTTCAGGGCCAGCAGGGAGGGCAGGCCGTCCCAGGAGCCGCCCAGGGCCAGGCCCTGGCCGACCCGGCACAGGGCCAGCAGCCAGATGGCCGTGGCGCCAACATCGGCATAGCCGGGCAGCAGGCCCATGCCGACCGTGGAGCAGCCCAGCAGGAAAAGGGCGGCGGTCAGTTTGGTCGAGCGGCCGAAATGGCGCTGGATGGACATGCCGATCAGGGTGCCGACCGGTCGGACGACGAAAGCCAGCGCAAAGACCAGAAAGGCGTAGAGGGTGCCTGTCAGCCGATCCGCAAAGGAAAAGAAGACCTGGGGAAAGACCAGGACCGAGGCAATGCCAAAGACGAAAAAGTCGAAATATTCGGACGCGCGCCCGATGATGACGCCCACCGCGATGTCGCCGGGGGCCAGATCCTCGTCCGTGCGGGTGGTCAGCGGACCGGAATTGGGGTGATGGAAAGTACTGCCTGCAACTGCCATTTCGGGCTTGTCTCCGTCTGTGCCTTGGACAAAATGTCCAATCGTTGATTTGCCTCAATCAACTTACATTCCGTCGCTGCACGCAAGATCGTTAACCCTCGCGCGCCTCTCAGGATGTACCCCAACAAGTCTCTCCTTACAAGCGCCCTGGTTTTGTCAGCCAGCTTCGCTTTGTCGGGCTGCGATTGGATCGTGATGAAGCCGCACGGCGACATTGCCAACCAGCAGGCCCAGCTCATCGTCACATCCACGCTGCTGATGCTGCTGATCATCGTCCCGGTGATCGCCCTCACGCTGTTCTTCGCCTACCGTTACCGCCAGTCCAACGACGAGGCGACCTACGCCCCGGACTGGGACCATTCCACCCGCCTGGAGCTGGTGATCTGGGGCGCGCCGCTGCTGATCATCATCGCCCTGGGCGCCATCACCTGGATCAGCACCCACAAGCTCGATCCCTTCCGCCCGCTGGACCGCATCGCCGAAGGCAGGCCGGTGGCCGCCGACGTGAAGCCGCTGGAGGTCTATGCGGTGTCCATGGACTGGAAGTGGCTGTTCATCTACCCGGAGCAGGGCATTGCCACCGTCAACGAACTGGCCGCGCCGGTGGATCGCCCCATCCACTTCCGCTTCACGTCGACGAGCGTGATGAACACCTTCTACGTGCCCGCCCTGGCCGGCATGATCTACACGATGCCGGGCATGCAGACGCAGTTGCACGCCGTCATCAACAAGGCCGGCGTCTATGACGGCCTGTCGGCCCAGTACAGCGGCGCCGGCTTCTCGGACATGCGCTTCAAGTTCCACGGCCTGACGGACGAGGAGTTCGCGCGCTGGATCGACAGCAACAAGGCCAGCGGCAACGCGCTGACCCGCGCCGACTACCTGAAGCTCGAGCAGCCCAGCGCCAAGGAGCCCATCCGCCGCTACGCCAGCGTCGAGCCGGGCCTGTGGAGCGCCATCGTCGACCGCTGCGTCGATGGCAAGAAGATGTGCTCCAGCCAGATGATGGCCATCGATGCCGCCGGCGGCGCCGGCAAGGGCGGCGTGGCCAGCACCATGCGCAGCCCCTGGCGCGATGCCGAGGGCGCCGAACGCGAGCGCACCGTCGTGGCCGCCCTGTGCACGCCGACCAACCTGCTGGGGCTGCCCGTCGAGGCTGCTTCACCCGCTGCGCGGAAGAACTAAGACATGTCCAACGCCGTCGTTGCGCAGCATCAGGCTGCCGATCAGTTGCATCCCCTTCTCGGCCGCCTGGGCTGGGAGGCCCTGCCGCTGCATGAACCCATCCTCGTCGCCACCTTCATCGCCGTCGCCCTGGGTGGCGCGCTGGTGTTCGCGCTGATCACCAAGTTCAAGCTCTGGGGCCATCTGTGGCGCGACTGGATCACCAGCATCGACCACAAGAAGATCGGCATCATGTACATCATCCTCGGGGTGGTGATGCTGCTGCGCGGCTTCGCGGACGCGCTGATGATGCGCGCCCACCAGGCCCTGGCCTTCGGTGACAGCGCCGGCTTCCTGCCGCCTCACCACTACGACCAGGTCTTCACGGCCCACGGCGTGATCATGATCTTCTTCGTCGCGATGCCCTTCGTGACCGGCTTCATGAACTACGTCGTGCCGCTGCAGATCGGCGCGCGCGACGTCGCCTTCCCCTTCCTGAACAACTTCAGCTTCTGGATGACCGCCGGCGGCGCCATCCTCGTGATGATGTCGCTGTTCATCGGCGAGTTCGCCAAGACCGGCTGGCTGGCCTATCCGCCGCTGTCGGGCCTGCTGGCCAGCCCCGACGTGGGGGTGGACTACTACCTGTGGTCACTGCAGATCGCGGGGGTGGGCACGACGCTGTCGGGCATCAACCTGATCGCCACCATCATCAAGATGCGCGCGCCCGGCATGACCATGATGAAGATGCCCGTCTTCACGTGGACCTCGCTGTGCACCAACGTGCTGATCGTCGCGACCTTCCCGGTGCTGGCCGCCACGCTGGCCCTGCTGACCGCTGACCGCTACCTCGGCACCAACTTCTTCACCAACGATCTTGGCGGCAACGCCATGCTCTATGTGAACCTGATCTGGATCTGGGGCCACCCCGAGGTCTACATCCTGGTGCTGCCGGTGTTCGGCATCTTCTCCGAGGTGGTGTCCACCTTCAGCCGCAAGAAGCTGTTCGGCTATGCCTCCATGGTCTATGCCACGGTCGTCATCACCATCCTGAGCTACCTGGTCTGGCTGCACCACTTCTTCACGATGGGCTCGGGCGCCAGCGTGAACAGCTTCTTCGGCATCACGACGATGATCATCTCGATCCCGACGGGCGCCAAGATCTTCAACTGGCTGTTCACGATGTACCGCGGCCGCATCAAGTTCGAGGTGCCGATGCTGTGGACCGTGGGCTTCATGGTCACGTTCAGCATCGGCGGCATGACGGGCGTGCTGCTCGCGGTGCCGGCGGCCGACTTCGTGCTGCACAACAGCCTGTTCCTGATCGCCCACTTCCACAACGTCATCATCGGCGGTGTGGTGTTCGGCGTCTTCGCCGGCATCAACTACTGGTTCCCCAAGGCCTTCGGCTTCCGCCTGGACGCCTTCTGGGGCAAGGTCTCGTTCTGGTGCTGGTTCATCGGCTTCTGGGTCGCCTTCACGCCGCTGTACATCCTCGGCCTGATGGGCATCACCCGCCGTGTCAGCCACTTCGACGACATGACGTTGCAGCCGTATTTCGTCACCGCCGCCATCGGCGCCGGCATCGTGGCCCTGGGCATTGGCGCCTTCCTGGTCCAGATCGCTGTCAGCGTCTGGCGCCGCAAGGAGCTGGCCGACACGACGGGTGACATCTGGGGTGGCCGCACGCTGGAGTGGTCGACGTCCTCGCCGCCGCCGGACTACAACTTCGCCTTCACGCCCATCGCCCATGAGCTGGACGCCTGGCAGGACATGAAGCAGCGCGGCGTCGCGCGCCCGAAGACCGGCTTCGTGGCCATCCACATGCCCAGGAACACCGGCGCCGGTTTCATCATCGGCATGCTGGCCACCGCCATGGGCTTCGCGCTGATCTGGCATATGTATTGGATCGCGGCCGCAGCCTTCGCCGCCACGGTGATCGCGTCCATCGTGCACACCTTCAACTACAACCGCGACTATCACATCGGCGCCGATGCCGTGACCCGCACCGAGGAAGAGCGCACCCGTGCGCTGGCTTCCGCCGCCTGAGATCCCTGACATGACTGCAACTGTTGCTACCCATGTGAACGGCGCCCCGGTCTACTACGACCACAGCGGCGAGCACCATCCGCCCGGCAGCACCATGCTGGGCTTCTGGCTCTATCTGATGAGCGATTGCCTCATCTTCGCGGTGCTGTTCGCCGTCTACGCCGTGCTGGGCCGCAACTACGCGGCCGGCCCGTCGGGCGCCGACCTGTTCGACCTGCCGCTGGTGGCCGTCAACACCGGCCTGCTGCTGTTCTCGTCCATCACCTATGGCTTCGCGATGATCGCGATGCAGGCCCGCAAGAAGGGCCAGCTGCTGGCCTGGCTGGCCATCACGGGCCTGTTCGGTCTGGGCTTCCTCGGCATCGAGCTGTTCGAGTTCCACCACCTCATCCACGAGCAAGCCGGCCCCGGCCGCAGTGCCTTCCTGTCCAGCTTCTTCACGCTGGTCGGCACCCACGGCCTGCACGTCACCTTCGGCTGCATCTGGCTGGTCACGCTGATGGTGCAGGTGCAAAAGCTCGGCCTCACGCCTGCCAACCGCCGCCGCCTGATGTGCCTGTCGATGTTCTGGCACTTTCTGGACGTCGTGTGGATCGGCGTCTTCACCTTCGTCTACCTGATGGGAGTGCTGTGATGGCGGCCAACCACGCTCACGATCACGGTCACGACGACCACCTCGACGGCGAGGCCGACTTCCACGTCAGCTTCAAGGGCTACGCCATCGGCTTCATCCTGTCGGTCATCCTGACGGCGATTCCCTTCTGGCTGGTCATGGGCAAGGTCCTGCCTACGCCGAAGCTGACGGGCCTGGTCATCCTCTGCTTCGCGGCCGTGCAGATGGTCGTGCACATGATCTATTTCCTGCACATGAACGCCAAGGTCGAGCAGGGCTGGTCCATGCTGGCCCTGCTGTTCACGGCCGCCCTGGTCGTCATCATGCTGTCGGGTTCGGTGTGGGT
>CBHWBD010000129.1:0-13980 GCA_966111775.1 uncultured Comamonadaceae bacterium
GTCATCAGCAAAGCGACCAGGGCATCGATGACCCGCCAGGTGTGGGCGCTGCGCAACCGTGGCGCCGCGGCGGCCGCGCCAAAGCCCAGCAGGCCGAACCACATGGCCGACGCGACGCCGGCGCCGAGGGCGAAGGCCGCCCGCAGTTCCGCCGGCTGACGCGCGCCCAGGCCGCCGAGCAGCACGACGGTGTCCAGGTAGACGTGGGGATTCAGATAGGTGAAGGCGAAGGCGGCCGACAGCGTGGCACCAAGGCTGGAGGCGGGGCCGGCGGCGTCCAGCCCGGCCGCCGGTCGCCACGCACGGCGGGCCGCGAGCAGCGCATAGCCGAGCAGGAAGGCGGCGCCACCGAAGCGGAAGACTTCCAGCAGCAGGGGCTGGCCTTGGATGAGGGCGCCGAGGCCGAAGACGCCCAGGGCGATCAGCAACCAGTCCGACAGCGTGCAGACCGCGACGACGGCGCCCACATGTTCGCGTTTCAGACCCTGGCGCAGCACCAGCGCGTTCTGTGCGCCGATGGCCAGGATGAGGCCGGCGCCCATGGCCCAGCCCTGCGCGAAAACGGCAGGCGCGGTCGAAGAGGCCAGGGCAGCGGCGGGCATCGGCGGATTCTCGGCAGATGGCCGCGATTCAAGAAGAGTCATTCATATTATTCGCCGTACATTAGCGAAGCTTATGAACGAGTTCGATCCCGCTGCGCTCGACTGCCTGGCGGCCCTGGCCGACGAGCAGGGCTTCGAGCGCGCGGCCCAGCGTCTGTCCATCACGCAGAGCGCCGTCTCGCAGCGCTTGCGCGCGCTGGAGACCCAGGTGGGCCAGCCGCTGGTGGTGCGATCGAGGCCGCTGCGCCTGACCGAAGCCGGCAAGGTGCTGTTGCGCTTCGCCCGGCAGCTGCAGGCCTTGCGGGTGGACGTGGCGCGGGAGCTGGGCGAGCGCGTCGCGCCGCAATCGCGCCTGGCCATCGCCGTCAATGCCGACAGCCTGGCGACCTGGGTGCCGGCGGCGCTGGACGCCCTGGTGCAGCGCGGCCTGCGCGAGGGCTACGGGCTGGAACTCGTCGTCGACGACCAGGACTTCACCCACGACAGCCTGCGCCAGGGCGCGGTGCTGGGCTGCATGTCGACGGTGGCCGAGGCCTTGCAGGGCTGCCGCGTGCAGGCCCTGGGGGTGATGCGCTACGTGGCGGTGGCGAGCCCGGGCTTCCTGGCGGCGCAGCTGCAGAACGACCCCATCCAGGGCCTGCACGCCGGCAATTTCGCCGACACGCCCTTCCTCGTCTTCAACCGCAAGGACGACACCCAGGCGCAGTGGGTTTCACAGGCCTTCGGCGTGCGCGCCCCCCGGCTGCGCGAGCGCTTCGTGCCGTCCAGCGAAGCCTATGTGCGGGCCGCCGCCATGGGGTGGGGCGTGGGCGTGGCGCCCGAGATCCAGGTGCGTCCCCTGGTCGAGGCGGGGCGGCTCGTCATGCTCAGGCCCGAGATCGGCGTCGACGTGGCGCTGTACTGGCATCAATGGCAGTTGCAGGGGCGGGGGGCGCTGCTCGACCAGATCGGCGAGGCGCTGGCCGACGGCGCCAGGATCGCGCTGGCTTGATCAGCGCGTGGCCGTGGTCGGCGCCGAGGCGGCAGCGGCGGGCGCGGCGGCCTGGGCCAGCATCAGGCTGGCGCCACCCTGCTCGGGATGGATGGCCTGGGCCATCCACAAGGTGCTGGCGAGCACGGCCGCAATCAGGGCACTTGCGACCCACTTCAACAATTCTGAACTCATGCGCGAAGCCGGGGGGCTTGGGAGGTGGCGCAGCTTAAGCGCCGAAGCTTGCGAACCTATCCTGAGCTCTAGGGAGGTGCAGAAAAGAATTGCAAAAGCGCAACGACCCCCTCGGATTGGGGGCGCCGGCCGGAAAGGCCCGTCGCTACTGGGAAAAACAGGCGTTGCAGCCGTGCGGTAATGCCAGTAGAGGCAATATTTACTCACAGATGAGGGGTTCGGTTGTCACACGAATCCCGCACACTGGGCTCACGGTGCTGATGTTGTTGTCGGCCCGTCAAGCGAGTGAGGTTGCCATGCGATTCGTTCCAGCGCTGCGTTTCTTCCGCCGTGACGTCGCCGCGCGCAGCGAGCCCGATCCGGCCGACCTCGGCACCGCTTTCGGTCTGGACGCCTGCCTCGATGGTGGTGGCATCAGCGAGTACCGCAGCCAGACGCCCAACGATTTCCTCGAATCCCAGTCGGGTCACGCCCAGCAGGAATCGCCCTTGAGCTGGCTGTCGCGCCGCACCGCCGCCTAAAGCTTCGGAATCCGGATCCGGCTCACCATCAACGAGCCCGACAGCGCGAACATCAGCACCAGCGGGTGCAGGCGAAAGCCTCCCAGCCACCACGCGCCGCCCCACAGCGCCTCGCCGACGGCCCCTTGAGCCGCGGCCACCCAAAGCACCGCCACGAGCAGCATGGATGTCGGGATGGGCGTCCCCTCGAAATACGCCACCTTGTCCGAGCCGGCGCTGAGCTTCTCGGCCGTCACGTTGTAGCGTGCCAGCCGGCTGACGCCGCAGGCGACGAAGAACACCAGCACGATGCGGTCGTACAGACCCTGCATGCCGCAGCCATAGGCAATGGCGGCCGGTGCGACGCCGAAGGAAATGATGTCGGCCAGCGAGTCCAGCTCGCGACCCAGGGCCGAACTCTTCTGGCGCCAGCGTGCGATGCGGCCGTCCAGCACGTCGAAGGCCAGGGCCAGCGGGATCAGCCCGCAGGCGTATTGCAGGTGATGGCGCTCGCCACTCTGCAGAAAGCTCATCACGGCGAACAGCGCCCCCATGCCGGCGCAGGCATTGCCCAGGGTGAACCAGTCGGCGAGATGGAACTCGCGGATCATCGAGAACGGCTTGGGCTTGTCCATGGCGGGCTGCATTGTCGATGCTGTCAGGGCGACTGGGCCTCGGACGGCGGTTGCAGGCGCAACCAGGCTTTGCGGGCGAGATGGCGGGCCAGCAGACCCAGAGGCATGCGCAGCCAATGCGAGCGCACATAGAGGGCCAGCCTTGCCGTGGCGGTCAGCGGGCCGTCGCAGCTGGCGTGGACGGGCATCAGGGAGCGCTCGTAGCAGGCGTCCATCAGTGCCTGCCAACCCGGCGCGTCGGCGGCCGCGTCGCGCATGACGTCGGCGGGCACGGGCGTGCCCAGCAGGCGGGTCGTGTAGCGCAGCGCGTGGAAGAGGGGGCGGCTCAGGCCGAGGACGCGGGCGCGCGGCACCAGGGCGGCCCAGAAGCCCGGGTCTCGGCCGAAATCGCGCAGCAGCGCGTCGAGGTCGAAGAGGTCGCGCAGGCCGTTGTCCAGCTCACCCTCGTGGAAGAGATGGGCCGCGCTGTGCAGGAACATGGTCACCGGCGCCAGCACGTGCAGGCCCGGCAGCCCGGGCAGTTCGCGCGCATCCTCGAACAGGGCCGCCGTGTTGACCTGCACGCGGGCGGTCGGCGGCAGGATGCTGTGGTGCAGGTCCAGCGCGGTGTCGCGCTGACGGTGGTAGAGCGGCGGAATCTCGTGCATCCACTCGCGGTAGTAGCGGCGGTCGTAGTCGCTGATCTCGGCGTCGAAGGCCCAGCCGGCCGAGATCAGGCCCGCCTCGGCGGCTTCCATCTGCGCTCGTGTCACCAGCAGGTCGACGTCGCCGAACAAGCGGCCGCGGGCCGCCGGCAGGTCGGCCAGCAGATAGGCCGCGCCCTTGAGCAGGATGGGCTGGATGCCCAGCGGCAGCAGGGCCGCGCGTATGCATTCGGCCTCCCAGCGCGTCGCGATGCGCTGGCGGCGCGCGATCAGCAGTGCGGCGCGCAGATGGCGCACGGGAGCGTCCGGCAGGGTGTCGAGCTGTGGCTCCAGCTCACTGGCCAGGCGCGCGATGAGATTGGCGCGGCGGGCCTGGCGGATCAGCAGGTCCCAGTCGGCGGCGCTCAGCCGGGCGGACTCCGTCGGCGCCAGCAGCACCTGGATGAGCAGCGGCCTGTTCATGGCTCTGCCGCCAGGGTGTCGAAGACGCGCACGGCGTCGTCCAGGCGCGAATAGGTGAAGGCCCGGCAATCGGCACCGTCGACGAGGTCGGCCGTCGCTTCGAAGCCATCGACGCCGTGGATGTCGTAGTTGAAGGCCTGCTCGGCCAGCAGCAGATGAGCCTGCGCCTTGGGCAGCGGCTCGAGGCGGGCCTCGGCGTCGGTTTCGTAGCTGGGCACGACGATCCAGGTCGGTTGCGCGCCTTCGCGCACGCGCGGGATGGCATCGCCCGGGGCCTTCATCAGCGACAAGGTGCCCTTGAGGGTGTCCGGCACGGGGGCGGTCAGTACGGCGTCCGGAGCGAAGGCCTTTATCAGGTCGATGGCCTGGTTCTTCAGATTGACCGGTCGCGCCAGGCCGTAGAGCTGGCCGTCACGCGGATCCAGCAGCGCCAGCTCGTCGGAAAGCAGGCGCCAGCCGCGCTGGGCCAGGGTGGCGGTCAGGGTGCTCTTGCCCGAGCCGGGCGGCGCCGGCAGCACCAGGGCGCGGCCGCCGCGTTCCAGCACGGCGGCGTGATAGACGACGAAGTGGTGGGCATGGGCCGTGACTGCCCAATTCAGGCCCCATTCGACCATGTGGAAAGCCTGGGTGGCCGGCAGCGTCGTGAACGCCGCCAGGCCGTCGGTCGAGAAGCGCGCCTGGCGCCGGCCTGCCAGGCGCCGCCACAGCGCATGCCAGCCCTGGTCGTAGTTGACTGCCAGATGGAAGTCGGCGAACTCGTCATCGCGGCCAAGCGGGAACTCGCCGTACAGGAGCAGCAGGTCCTGGGCCACGCGCGGCACGTCGGAATGCAGCCGGGCGACGAAGGGGGGCAGGTGCAGGGTCAGGCCCGGCCCGCGCAGGCGGCGCCGCAGTTCGCCCTCGCCCAGGTCGGCCAGGCGCTGGTTCGCCAGCGCGGCGGTCATGCCACGGCCGTGACCAGGTCCAGCCGGACGAGCTGTTCCAGCTTGGCGTTCAGCAGTCTCGGCACGGCATCATCATCGAGATCGTCGGGCAGGGACTCGCGCAGCTCTGCCACCAGCGCGTCCAGGCTCCAGGCTTGCTGGCGCAGCAGGTCCAGCAGCTCCAGGCCGAGGGCGTCGATGAGGTGGGTATTGCCGCTGGCGGCGTCGTAGATCACGCCAGCATCATCCCATTCCCGCACGCGCAAGGCGTCTGCGCGGGTCAGTTGCCAGCGCGCAGGCACGGCGACGGAAAGGGCAGGTGAGGGCTTGGAGCCCTGGTCAGGCGCAGCTGTCGTCGGCGCAGGCGACGAAGTTCTTCTTCAGGTACTTGATGACGGTCGGCTGGTCCCACTGCACACCGGTCGGGCCGACGTAGGTGGTGTTGCCGAGCTTGACGAGCGCATTCGTGGCGCCGGGCATCAGGCACTTGTTCAGCGTCGAGTTCAGCACCCTGAAATTCAGCCATGCCACCAGCATCAGCTTCTGGAACTCGCCGCAGGTCGAGGTGCCGGGGACGAAAGTGCCGTCGAACGGGGTCTTGGGCTTCTGGGACGTGCCGTTCAGGATGCTCCAGACGGTGTCCGCGGTGCTGACGTTGGTGATGGTGGCGCCCGTGCCTGCCAGCAGTTGCGCGACCGTGTAGAACTTGTAGTGCGTCGCCTTGGACATGTCTGTCGTGTTGCAGCTCAGCGGCGACTGGGCCCACGGGTTGGTGTTCAGCGTGGCGCGCGTCGAGTTGTTCAGCCAGCAGGTCGTCGTGTAGGTCTCGTCGGGGAAGAGACGGGTCGCATCCTGCGAGCGGGTGTAGGAGCTGTTGGACATGCCCTGGGCGGAGCCCCAGGTCGACGCCGTGTTGCAATGCCAGGCCATCACGGGGCGGCTGGCCAGGGTCAGGGCGGTCGGGACGGCGGCGCCGCCCAGCTTGATGAAGCGGCGGCGGCGTGCCGAGGCCAGTTGGCGGGCGGACGCGTCGACGGACGCCGGCGCCTGGGGCGTCGACTGCGGGTCGTTGATCTGGCGTTCGCTCATGACAGTGGGCCTCGTGATTCCTTCTGCGGGTTGCACCAAAGCGGGGAAAGGAGGTCCGGGCTTTGACGCCGGCCGATGCTACTGGAGGGCTCGGCGGTTTGGATGGGAGTGTTTCACACAAAGCCTTTTGGGGGCCATCTGGCGCCCCCTTGATTGGGTGGGCCCGAATGGGGGACTTAGAGGGCGGCTGACGAAAAGGTGTCACAGGCCTTCAGATCGCCGGCGTCCAGGCCGCGCTTGAACCAGCGTACCCGCTGGGCACTGCTGCCGTGGGTGAAGCTCTCCGGCACGACGGTGCCGCGGGAGCGCTTCTGCAGGGTGTCGTCGCCGATCTGGGCGGCGGCATTCAGTGCCTCCTCGATGTCGCCCTGCTCCAGCCAGCCCTTGCTGCGCTGCGACAAATTTGCCCAGACGCCGGCGAAGCAGTCGGCCTGCAGTTCCAGCCTGACGCTCATCGCATTCATGTCGCGCTCCGAAACGCGGCCGCGCGCGCGGTCCAGCTTCTCGGTCGTGCCCATCAGGTTCTGAAGGTGGTGGCCGACCTCGTGGGCGATCACGTAAGCCTGGGCGAAGTCGCCCGGTGCGCCGAGCCGCTGGCGCAGGATGTCGTAGAAGCCGAGATCGATATAGACCTTGCGGTCCGCAGGACAGTAGAACGGGCCGGCGGCGGCGTCGCCGGTGCCACAGCCGGTGGGCCAGCGATCACGGAAGATGACAAGCTTGGGTGGGGGGTATTGCTGGCCGGAACGCTGGAAGTAGGCGCCCCAGACGTCCTCGGTGTCCGCCAGCACCCGGCTGACGAAGACGGCGCCGGGGTCCTTGGGATGGTGCTCGGCGGGGGCGCCGGACTGCACGGCCGGCGCGCCGCCACCACCGCCGCCACCGTCCAGCAGCCCCAGCACCGTCAGCGGGTTGACGCCGAATATCCAGGAGGCGAGCAAAGCGACCACGATGCCGCCCAGCCCGATATGTCTTCCGCCGATCGGCAGGCCGCCACCGCCGCCGCTGCCGCTGCCGCGCACGTCCTCGACGTTGTCGCTCTCGCGCTGACCATCCATCTTCATGTCGGTTCTCCTGCAGATCGGTCCATCCTACGGCCCATGCCCGCGGAAATGCAGTCTGTCGCCCGGAAGCGGCGCCGCGCCAGGCTGTCGGACAGACTGCCGTCATTCGACCGAACCGGGAGCCACACCCATGAAACGCCTCGCCTTCCTGATCCTGATCGCCACCGCCTGCGGTACCGCCATGGCCGGTGGCGACAACGACTGGCATCTGCGCATCAAGAAGGAGTCCGACGGCTGGTCGGCCCATTTCAGCGGCCCGATGGACTACGGCAGCGGCAGAAACCGCATCAAGGGTTCGGGCGTCAAGGTCGA
Organism: uncultured Comamonadaceae bacterium; assembly: GCA_966111775.1. Classification (GTDB taxonomy): domain Bacteria; phylum Pseudomonadota; class Gammaproteobacteria; order Burkholderiales; family Burkholderiaceae_C; genus Pelomonas. Next base: position 7,397 of record CBHWBD010000129.1, read on the forward strand.
GAAGGCGCGGGCCCTGGGCGCCTTCAGCAAGCTGCGCATCGACGGGCCTTTCGACGTCAGGCTGGCCCAGGCCGGCAGCGATCAGGCCACCGTCCTGGCCGACGACAACATCGAGCCCCTGATCGAGACCGTCGTCGAGGGCGACGCCCTGGTCGTGCGCATGAAGCGCGACGCCGGCTTCACGACACGTTCGGCACCGATGGTGCGCGTCGACGCCCGTGCCCTGCAGTCCATCGCGGTCAACGGCTCGGGCGACCTCAGCGCCGAGCGCTTCAAGGCGGACAGCCTCAGCCTGAACGTCATCGGCTCCGGCGACGTGCATTTCGGCCTGGTCGAGCTCAAGGACCTGAACGTCAGCATCAGCGGCTCGGGCGATGTGCGGCTGGCGGGTCGCGCCGATCAGCAGAGCTGGTCGGTCAGCGGGTCGGGCGATGTCGACGCGCGGGCCCTGGCCGGCCGGACCGCCAAGGTCGGCATCAGCGGCTCGGGCGATGTGTCGATCGGCGTCACCGAACAGCTGGACGTCCAACTGAGCGGTTCCGGCGACCTGAGCTATGCCGGCCGGCCGCAGTTGCGTCAAAGCGTCAGCGGCTCGGGCGAGATCAACCGCAGATAGGCCCCGGCGGCCCAGAATCGGGCCGTGACCGAAGACGACCTCTGGTGGCAGGCGCTGACCGAGGGCCCGCTGCTGCTGGCCCTCTTCGACGCGGACGATCGCCTGCAGCGTGCCAACGCCGCCTACCGCCAGGCCTGGGGCCTGGACGCGCAGGCGGCGCCAGCCTGGGGCGACATGCTCGAGGCGGCGCGCGACGGCAGCTGCGGTCCCGCCGAGATGCCGGAGCGCCGCAGCCGCATGGCCCAGCGCGGCTACGAACAGGCCTGGCGCGATGGTCGGCGGCTGTGGTGGGTGGAACAACGCCTGCCGGATGGCCGCCTGGCGCTGACCGGCGTCGACATCAGCGCGCTGGCACGGCCCCGCCCCCTGACGGGCCAGTTGCTGTCGGCCCAGGCCGGCCTGGAACTGCTGCAGGCGCTGCTGGCCGACTCCCGCGCCTGGCCGCTGTCGGTGGCCGCCCTGGCGCCGACGGCCGACCCGACGGAGTTGCTGGCCCGCATCCGCGGCGAGGATGGCTGCATGCGGCTGGATGACGGACGGGTGCTGGTCATGCTGCCGTCCACCGGCCCGGCCCAGGCCGCGGCGCTGGGCGAGCGCCTCGGGGCGGTCGCGCTGACCGAGGCGGTCTGGGGCGAATCGGCCGCGGTCCTGATCGCTAGGGCTTGAGCTTCAGATCCCGGCCCTGGGCCTGGGCCGGCGCACGCAGGCCGGCGAGGCCCGCCAGCGTCGGCGCCAGGTCGGCGATCTCGACGCGTTCCTTCATCTCGCCCTGGCCGACATAGCCCGGTCCCCACAACAGCAGGGGCACATGGGTGTCGTAGTCGTGCGGGCTGCCGTGGGTGCTGCCGCCGGGGCGGTAGCTGAAGATCCAGCCGCGCTTCAGCACGATCTGCAGCTGGGCGGCGCGCGTCGGGTCGTAAGACTTGCGCATGGCCTCCAGATACGGGGTCGTCTTGTCGTTGCCCAGCAGCTGTTCCCGGGTGAAGACGGCTTCCACGCCCGGCAGCTTCAGCAGCTCGTCGCGGGCGGCGGCTTCCACGTCGGTGAACTTCAGGCCCTTGTCGGCGGCCAGCTTCTCGTTGAGCAGCAGGCCGGAGGCGGAGAAGCTCCAGGCCAGCTTGTCCACGCCGAACTTGGTGGCCAGCCCTGCATTCACGGCGGCCAGTGACGGGCCGTTGGTGAAGCGGCCGGCGTCGCGGCCCTGGGTGGCGGCCCACTCGGGCGTGTCGGTGAAGCCATGGTCGGCCGTCAGCGCGAGCACGTAGTTGCCGGCGCCGACTTCCTTGTCCAGGAACTGGAAGAAGGCCTGCAGATGGCGGTCCAGGTGCAGGGTGTGGTCGTGCGACAGCCGTGACTCCGGGCCGAAGGCGTGGTTGATGTAGTCGTGGCTGGACAGGCTGACCGACAGGATGTCCTGCACGCCGCGCTGGCCCAGCTTCTCGTTCTTGACCGCGGCGCGGGCGAAGGCCAGTGTCAGCTCGTCACCGAAGGGCGAGGCCAGCAGATTGCCGTAGAAGCGCGGGCCGGGCGCGTCCATCTTGTCGCCGATGACAGCGGGCAGCTTGTTGCCGTTGCCGCTGGCGATCTGCCAGGACTGGCCGTCCGGCACCGAGCGGGCATAAGCGGACTCGGGCAGCAGCGGCGCCCAGGTCTTCTGGAAGAAGGCGTCGGCCGGCTTGCCGGCATTGAAGTCCGTCACCCATTGCGGATGGGCCTGCATGTAGTAGGTGCTGGAGGCGAAACGGCCCGTCTCCGTCATGTACATATAGGCCGTGCCCTTGTGGCCGGCCGGCAGGATGGCGCCGCGGTCCTTGCCCGAGATGCCGATGACCTTGGACGCCGGCGAGCCCGTGCGCAGCACGTCGCCCAGGGTCTCGACCTTGAGGTTGCGCGGGCTGGTGCCGGACAGCGGCGCCGTCGGGCTGTCGATGTACTGGTAGGCCGCGTCGCCGGTGTTGTAGACGGCCTCGCCGGTCACCGGGTCGCGCCATTCGTTGCTGATGATGCCGCTGCGCTGCGGGTAGGCGCCGGACAGCATCACGGAGTGGCCGGCCGCCGTGACCGTGTGGCCGTGGCCGTAGTGGGCATTGGCGAACCAGCGCCCATGGTCCAGGAAGCGGGCAAAGCCGTCGGCGCCGAGTTGGTCGCGATAGCCGGTCACCTGGCGCATCGGCAGGCCGTCGATGACGACGAGGACGACGAGCTTGGGCTTGTTCTGCGGCGCCGCGGCAGGGGGCGGGGTCGTGCTGCAGGCGGACAGGGCAACAGCAGCGAGAGCCAGGCTCAGCAGGCGACGGCGAGTTTGAAACATGACGTTTTTGTGACAGTGAGTCCGCGAGCTTACGTCGTCACAATGTCTGGCTTGTAAAGCCATGCCAGAGACGGACGCCTTCGACCCCACCCATGCACTGGACGGCTGGCGCCCGCCCGCGCCTGCCGGATTGCCCGAACTGGCGCTGGATGCACTGCTGCGGGCCGGGTCGAAGCAAGCCCCGCCGCCGCTGATCAGCCCCGAGCCCGGAGGCTTCGATCCCACCCATCTGCTCGACGGCTGGCGGCCGCCGGCCCCGGCGCCACTGGACCTGGAATTGCGGGCCCTGCTGCGCGCCGGTTCGGCACCGGACGAGGCCAAGATGGCGCGACTGAAGGCGCGGGGCTACGAGATGCGGGATGTCGAGGACATCGAGCTGGCCGAACCGGCGCGGCGGCGCGTCGCCGTCATCGAGGCTGATGTGCAAACGTCCCCGCCTGCGCCGCTGCCGGTCGAGGCGAGCGTCGATGTACCGCTTCCCGATGAAGCCTCCTGGCCTGCCTTCACGGAGGAGGCCCAGATCGTGGAGGCCGCACCCGCCGCGTCGACAGACGTCGAGGCGCCGGTGCTGGATTTCCATGTCGCTCCGCCGCCCGATCCTGATCCGCAGTCCCTCGTCGCCGATATCGAGTTGCCGCAGGTGGCCCCACCGCCGGCGGTCGTCGAGATGCCCGAGCTGGACATGGCCGCGCTCACGCCACGTTGGCCGGAACCCGACCCGCGCCTGCTGGCACATTGGCAGGCCGGGGCCTGGACGGCACTGGCGCGGCAGGTCGGCGGCGCGAGCGAGGAACTGCTGCAAACGGCCAGTGGCCCGCAGGTCGACAGCCATGCCCCGCAGTGGCTGTGCGCGATCTGGCCGCCCCAGCCGTCGGAGATGCCGTTGGGCCGCTGGCCGGAACTGGCCGCCCTGGTGGCGGCCGAGACCACCGCCGCTGCCCTGCAGCAGTTGCTTGCGGAGTTGCCCGGCGAAGCCAGGCTGTAGTCGGCCGACCTGGATGCCGACTGGGACCTGGTCGCCGAACTCGTGCTGCATCGCGACACCGGGCTGAGGCCGGCCCAGGCGCGGATGCTGCGCGAATTGCTGGACCTGGAGCGTGACGCACGGCGGGCCCGTTTCAGCGCCGGCTATGCGTTGCAAGGCCGGGTGGCGAGGCGGCGCGCGTGACGAGCGGGCAGGCACCTTTGCTGGAGGTGGGCGCCGGCGTCGCCCGCATCACGCTGCGCCGGCCGCGCCAGGCCAACCGGCTGGCCGTCGGGGACCTGGGCAGCTTGCGCGGCCTCATCGAGGCGGTGAATGCCGATGAGACCGTGCGCGTCCTCGTGCTGGTCGGCGAGGGCAAGCACTTCTGCAGCGGGTTCGACCTGAGCGCCCTGGGGGCCATCGATGCCGGCGCGCGCTTCGGCGAACTGGCCGATGCCCTCGAGGCGGCGCGGCCCATCACCATCGCCCGCCTGCATGGCGGCGTCTACGGCGGCGCGGCCGATCTGGCCCTGGCCTGCGATTTCCGCCTCGGCGTGCCGGCCTGCGAGATGTTCGTGCCGGCATCGCGCATCGGCCTGCATTTCTATGCCGGCGGCCTGCAGCGCTTCGTCAACCGCCTGGGCCTGGCCACGGCCAAGCAGGTGCTGCTGGCGGGACGCACGCTGGACGCACCGGCCCTGCTCGGCTGCGGCTATCTGGACCAGCTGCTGCCCGATGTCGACACCCTGGACGCCGCCCTGACCGCGCTGACCGACGAGTTGCTGGGCATGGCGCCTCTCGCCCTGCTGCCGATGAAGCAGCATCTGAACGGCATCGCCGCCGGGCGGCTCGATGAAAAACGGCTCGCCGCCGACATCCTGCGCGCCCGCGATTCGGCCGATCTGGTCGAGGGCCAGGCGGCCTGGGCGGGCAAAAGACCGGCGCGATTCAAGGGGGGTTGAAAGCCCTAGGCCGGGGCTTTCGCCACATCGTGGAAAATACGGGGCCTGCGCCTCTACCCGGCGCCCCCTTTTAAACACTCTTCGACAGGACCAGCGTGGCCAAAGAAACCACCAAGACCACCATCGAAGCGGATGGTCTGCGCTACCGCTCCAAAGCTCCCGGTTCGCCCTTCGCGGCAACCTCTTCCTTCGGCGCCGCGACGATGTCTTGCTTCCTCTGCGGCAAGCACCGCCCGCGCGCCATGCTCAAGTCCAAGAAACTGCTGGGCAAGTCCCAGCCGGTCTGCTCGCCATCCTGCAAGGAACTGGACGCTCAGATCGCCGCCAAATACGGCTTGCCAGCCCCGCCTCGCGCGGGGCGACTGAAAGACAATCGCCGCCACGGGCCCTGTGCCCGTGGCGGCGCTTTGCATTCAGCCCTGGCGAAAGCAGCGGCCGCAGACCGAGCGGTAGCGAGCGTTGCCGCCGATCTCGACCTGGGCGCCCTCGGTGACCTTGCGGTTGTTGGCGTCGACGCGCATATTCATCGTCGCCTTGCGGCCGCAGTCGCAGATGGTTTTCATCTCGTCCATCTCATCGGACAGGGCCAGCAGCGCGGCCGAGCCGGGGAAGAGTTCGCCCTGGAAGTCGGTGCGCAGGCCATAGCAGATGGCCGGCAGATGGCGCAGATGGGCCATCTCGTGCAACTGCTGCACCTGGCGCTTGTTCAGGAACTGGGCCTCGTCGATGAGGATGCAGGCGATGCCCGGCGTCGCGTCCATCAGCGCGATGAAGTCGGTGCTGTCGTCGAACTGCTCGACCTGGCGCTGCGGCCCCAGGCGTGAAGTGACGAAGCCGTGGCCGTAGCGGTCGTCCAGGCGGGCGGTGAAGATGCGCACGCGGTGGCCGCGCTCCTCGTAGTTGTGCGCCACCTGCAGCAGGGCGGTGGACTTGCCGGCGTTCATCGCGGCGTAGCGGAAAAAGAGCTTGGCCATGGGGTCTTCTTGATCGGAGCGGCATTGTCCTCGCTGGCCGACCCCGCGGATTGGGGTGGGGAAAGCCCGAGGTTTCTGCCTGTTCGGTCAAAAACCTCGGGCTTGCGAGATGGCGCTGTCATCTTCGCCGTGCGTCAATTCACGTTTCGTCCCGACCTGTCTGAAGAATGAGCAAAGACACCGTCACCGCGGTCCGCCAGGATGGCTTGCGTTACCAGTCGAAGATCGGCGGTTCGCCCTTCCTCGGCAGCGGCCACACACGCTCCTGCTTCAAGTGCGGCAAGCACCGCGCACCGGCCAGCCTGCAGTCCATCCGGCTGCTCGGCCGCAACGAGGTGGTCTGCAAGCCCAATTGCAAGACCTTGCCTTAGTCGCAGCGTCGTAGGCGGCGCCAAGGCGCCGCCGCCCCGACCAACCGCGCGCGCCGCGGCTGAGACCTCGTCTCCCCAGAATTCCCGTTTTGCTCCGTCCTGGACAAATCGCAAATAAATGCATAGCATGATATGCATATCGGATTGCAGGAGTCGCCGTGGTCGAGGACGTTGTCAGGGAGCTGGGCCATCTGAGCCTGGGCACGCGGCTCAAGCGCATCGGCGAGACGCTGCAGGCCCAGACCCAGGCCGTGCTGGCCGCGCATGGCTTCGAGCAGCCGGCGGCCTGGTTTCCGCTGCTGGCGGCGCTGGACCGTCTCGGGCCGCTGAGCGTGGGTGAGCTGAGCCAGGCGGTGGGCGTCAGCCAGCCGGTGGTCACGCGGTCG
>CBHWBD010000130.1:0-13789 GCA_966111775.1 uncultured Comamonadaceae bacterium
GGCCAGCGACGGCAGCGTCACCGCCGCCAGGCCGCTGGGCACCAGCAGGCAGTGCTCGGCATGCTCCAGCGTCGCCAGACGCGCGGCCAGGGTATAGCTGGTGGGCGTGCCGTGCAGGCCGTAGCGGTAGGTCAGACCATCGCGCGGCCGGGGCCTGTGCAGGTCGGCCGTGTCCTTGAAGAGCACGGTCGAGGCCTTGGCCACCGGCACGGGCACCGCGTCCCAGCCTTCCGGGGCGCGGTAGGGGTGGTGGATGAGCTGGGTGCTGGGAGCCTTTTTGCTCATCAGAGCAGGCTCGCCACCAAATCGTGGCCGTCCGCGGCAACGATTCGTGCGCGAACAAAATCGCCCACCTTCATCGTCTTGCTGGCCTTCTCGGGCGGCAGGATCTTCACGGTGCCGTCGATCTCGGGCGCGTCTGCATACGAGCGCCCCACACCGCCCTTGCGGCCCAGGGCCGGCGCGGAGTCGATGAGGACCTGCAGGGTCTGGCCCACGCGCGCCTGCAGCTTGGCGGCGGACACCTGCTCGGCCACTGCCATGAAGCGCGCGCGGCGCTCCTCGCGCACCTCGGTGGGCAGCGCGCCGGGGATGTCATTGGCGCTGGCGCCTTCCACCGGCGAATAGGCGAAGCAGCCGGCGCGGTCGATCCTGGCTTCCTGCATGAAGTCCAGCAGATGCTGGAACTCGGCCTCGGTCTCGCCGGGGAAGCCGGCGATGAAGGTCGAGCGGATGACCAGCTCAGGGCAGGCCTCGCGCCAGCGCAGGATGCGCTCCATGTTCTTCTCGCCGTTGGCCGGGCGCTTCATGCGCTTGAGCACGTCCGGGTGGGAATGCTGGAACGGCACGTCGAGGTAGGGCAGCACCAGGCCCTGAGCCATCATCGGCAGCACCTCGTCGACGTGCGGGTAGGGGTAGACGTAGTGCAGGCGCACCCAGGCGCCATAGGGCTTGGCGATCTCGCCGAGCTGGGCGACGAGGTCCAGCATCTTGGTCTTGACCGGCTTGCCGTCCCAGAAGCCGGTGCGGTACTTCACGTCCACGCCATAGGCCGAGGTGTCCTGGCTGATGACCAGCAGTTCCTTCACGCCGCTCTCGAACAGCGCGCGGGCCTCGTTCAGCACATCGCCGATGGGTCGGGACACCAGGTCGCCGCGCATGCTGGGGATGATGCAGAAGGAGCAGCGGTGGTTGCAGCCTTCGCTGATCTTCAGATACGCGTAGTGCTTGGGCGTCAGCTTGACGCCGAAGCTGGGCACCAGGTCGACGAAGGGGTCGTGGGGCTTGGGCACATGGGTGTGCACCGCGTCCATGACCTCCTGGGTGGCATGCGGGCCGGTCACGGCCAGCACGCTGGGATGGATCTCGCGCACCAGGCTGCCGGCGTCCTTGCTGGCGGCACCGGCCTTGGCGCCCAGGCAGCCGGTCACGATGACCTTGCCGTTCTCGGCCAGGGCCTCGCCAATGGTGTCCAGGCTTTCCTTGACGGCATCGTCGATGAAGCCGCAGGTGTTGACGATCACCAGGTCGGCGCCGGCAAAGGTCTTGGAGGTTTCATAGCCCTCGGCACGCAGTTGCGTGAGGATGAGCTCGGAGTCGGTGAGGGCCTTGGGGCAGCCCAGGGACACGAAGCCGATCTTGGGCGCGGAGGCCGGAGCGGCGGTGGTGGCGGATTCGTTCATCCGCCTATTTTCGGCGATGTGGCGGGCAACCGTGCCAGGCGCTCAAGCACGCCCGCCGGAAATGCCTATTTCTTGGTGCCAAACGGGAACATCACCCCCGCCTGCTTGAGCTGCTCCTGCCACTGGTTCATCAGGGTCTTGGACTGCTCGGCATAGCCCCCCATCAGGCCGGTCCAGGCTTCGGGCGTGAAGGGCATGCCCGGCGTCTGCTCGGAGAAGCGCGACTGCATGTCGGTGAAGGCCTGCATCTGGCGTTCCAGCAGGCCGCCCATGACGCCCTGCATGGCATGGCCGTAGAAACGGATGATCTGGGCCAGGGAGTTGGTCGAGAACATCGGCACGCCGCCGGTCTCTTCCTCCAGGATGATCTGCAGCAGGATGGAGCGCGTCAGGTCTTCCTGGGTCTTGGCGTCGTGCACCTCGAAGTCGACGCCTTCCAGCACCATGCGCTTCACGTCGGCCAGCGTGATGTAGCTGCTGGTCTGCGTGTCGTAGAGACGGCGGTTGGGGTATTTCTTGAGGACGCGCAGGCCGGGCTTGCTGTCGCCGGTCTGGGCCTGATCGGGTGCCGCTTTCTTGCGGGCTGTCGCCATGCGGTGATCTCCTGTGCAGTGCAGCAAATTCTAGGCAGACGATCATGGTGACCCGGAACGGGTTTACCTGGGGCCGAAACAACAATACTCCGGTGACGCTCCGGGCAACCGGCAAGTGAGTTGGCACGCGCGCCGGAAAGCCTCCCGATTTCCCTTGTAAATCAATAGCTTAGCCTGCATCGCGCGCACGGTTTGCGTCGATGCCGGTGACCTGATCGCAGCGCTTGCGCCGGCCGGGCGATGCAGCATCGGCTCGGTTCACCGTCCATCAGCACGCACGTCTGACACTTCGCCCAGCGCCTCGACCCGAGTCTGCGTTGACGCAGCCATGTCGCATCGGCGCGCCCCAGGGAGAATTGCCATGCGTATCCAACCAAGAACGGCCGCCCCACCCGGGCCGACCAGCCGGGCTTCGTGCCGCGCGCCCGGGATCGGGTGAGGCCGTGGCAGCGCTGCTCACTGCGCGTGAACTCGAGGTGCTCGAGGCCATGGCCAAGGGGCTCGATTGCAAGGACATCGCACGCGCTCTGTGCATCAGCGAGCTCACGGTGCGCAAGCACCGCAGCAACATGCTCGGCCGGTTCAGCATGCACAACGCCGCGGCGCTCGTGGCCCACGCGAGGAAGCTTGGCTGGCTGAGCGAGGCCCGCGCACCTCCAGCAGCTGCCGCTGTCGCCTCGTGAGCAGGAGGTGCTGACGCACGTGCTGGCAGGTCGCACCAGCAAGGAGATCGCCCGCCTGCTGTGCCTCAGCGATCTGACCGTGCGCAAGCACCGCGAGAACCTGCTGCGCAAGCTGGGCCTGACGAGCACGGCCCAGCTGCTGGCGCTCGCGCCTGCGCCAAGTGACGAAGGCACCACCTGACACCAAGATCCGTCCCTCAGCAGATCCCACTGAATACGACATTAGGAGTATTGCTGCCACCCTGGCCGCTCCGCATGATGAGTTCCATCGATCGCGGGCATCCAGCACCGCGACCTCGGCTCACCAGGGGGAGCTCATGTGGGTTGACACCACGCCGCTGCGCGCGCCGCAATCGCTGCGGCTGCCACATCCGCGGGATGCGGTCCCGACACCGGCGGAACGCGCCGGAGGTCTGACGACCTTGCAGGCGATGACGAGCGGCGAGGCCGCCGTGCGAGTCGCGCTGCTCGACGGGCCGGTCGACCAGACCCATCCGTCCCTGCGAGGTGCACGACTGCAGGTCCTGGCTCCGCCGGCCATCACGCCCTCGGACGGCCCGTCGCTGCGGCACGGCACGCAGGTCGCGAGCATCCTCTTCGGCCAACCGGGTTCGCCTGTGCCCGGGGTTGCGCCGCACTGCACCGGGCTGGTCATCCCGATCTTCGAAGACACGGTCGGTGGCATCGTCCCGTGCAGCCAGGCCCGGCTCGCCGCTGCGATCCACACCGCACTGGCGCACGGCGCCCACGTCATCAACGTCAGCGCGGGCGAGCGCTTGCGCAACGGCCCGGTGGACCAGCGCCTGATCGACGCAATCGCCGCCTGTGCGGCCGCCAACGTGCTCGTGGTCGCCGCAGCGGGCAACGACGGATGCGACTGTCCGCATGTTCCCGCGTCGCTGGCGCCCGTGCTCAGCGTCGGCGCTGCGGACGCTGACGGCGTGCCGCTGGCGAGCAGCAACTGGGGCGCCGAATACGAGGGGCGCGGACTGCTGGCACCGGGCGATCAGGTCCTGTGCGCCGAGGTCGGCGGCGGCGCCCGAATGAGTGGGACGAGCGCAGCGACGCCGCTGGTGGCCGGCGTCGCCGCGCTGCTGCTGAGCCTGCAGTGGCGGCGCGGTCAGCGGCTCGATCCCATCGGCATCGGACGACAGCTCCTCGCCCACGCGGCCCCGTGCGATCCGCGCCACTTCCCGCAGTGCGACCGCCACCTGGCCGGCGCGCTGCGTCTCCCGCCCATCGTCAGGTCCCTTCAGGAAGGAAACCCCGTCATGTCCAGCATCGCCCAAGATCCGACGCCGCCGTCCTCCGACGCCCCCGGCCAAACCATGTGCAACGACGAGGCTGCCGCGGCGAAAGCCGGCCTGTCGCCGTCTTCGTGCAGCTGCAAGGACACCGGCTCCACAGCAGCAGCAGCGCCCGTGCGCGTCTACGCGCTCGGCGCGCTGGGGTACGACTTCGGCACCGAATCCCATCGCGACGCCTTCGCCCAGGCGATGCCGGCGGAGGCGAACTCGCCACATGCGCCCGCACAGGTACTGAAGCACCTGCACCAGCAGCCGCATGAAGCGCAGTCGCTGATCTGGACGCTGAACATCGACGGCACGCCGGTCTACGCGCTTGCACCGTCAGGCGCCTACGCCGCCACGGTCTTCGACCGTCTGCGCGAATTCCTCGAGGCCCAAATCGCAGGGCGGGCGCGGATCGTGTCGGTGCCGGGTCATCTCGCGGGCCAGGTGCGTCTGCAATCGGGACAGCTGGTGCCGCTGCTCGTTCCCGTGCTGAGTGGCATGTACTGCTGGTCCACCGATCACATCGTCGAGCAGGCCGTCGGCCAGCGACCTGACGACCCGTCCAGCCAGGCGGACTTCGACCGGCGCGCGCAATGGCTGCGCAATTTCCTGTCGCGCGTCTATTTCGACCTCCGAAACCTGGGCCAGAAGCCGGAGGACCGCGCGCTGAACTTCTCCGCCACCAACGCATTCCAGGCCGCCCAGGTCATGCGCGAGGTCGCGATGGACGAGCAATCTGAGCTCAACACGATCACCGTGCGCAGGAGCCCGATCTGCCGGCCGGACTCCGACTGCTACGACGTGCAGCTGCGCTTCTTCAATCCGCAGAACACGCACATGGCCGACCGCGTCTTCCGGTTCACCGTCGACGTGAGCGGCATGGTGCCCGTGAGCATCGGGCAAGTCCGCTCCTGGTACGAGCGCTGAACGACGCCAACGATCGATCCGCCTTCACCCATCGCCTCCGCGCGATCCCGTGGTCTCGCGATCACGCCCGGCCTCCGTCGAGGCCATCGCCCGGCGCCTGCGCGCCGGATCTCCGTCAGCACGCCCAGGGAGGGCATCCCCATGAACCATTCGCCCAGATCCCCGCCTGCGCTCGCACGCCGGCCCTTCACGCCGTCGCCCCCGGGCCGCACGGCTCTTCCCATCGATCAAGGAGTACATCCATGACATCGCTTCCGTTTGCCGCGCCCGTGGCGCGCGATCCTTACGCTCCGGCGGCCCGTTGGGCCGCACCGGTCGGCTTGCTGCCGTCGGCCTGCACCGCCGCGCAAAACCAGCTCATCGGCGAGTGCCTCGGCAATGGCGAGCAGATCGTCGGCAAGTTCAATTGCGCGGCCTGCTGCGCATTGCGCGGTGCCCTCATGTGGCGCCACCCGGCAACCGGCCAGGCCGTCGCCTGCCACTGAGCCCTCGTCCGCCCCGGGAGCCGCGGCCTTGACCGCACGGTCAGTGCTGGCCCGGCTCCCTGTCCACCCACCTTCAGGGAATCAACACCATGTCAGACCAAGCCATGTTCAGCCAGCTGTACAACGCCCTCGTCGGCAACCTCGGCACGCCGAACTTCCAGTTGCTCGGCACGCCCAAGGACTTCAGCTGGAACACCGCCCCGACCGGGCAATGGGATCCGGCGGCCTACCAGGTCGTCAGCGGGATGCCGCAGTGGTCCGCGATCGGCCAGTCCGGCAGCCTCGACGCGACGCTGTTCGATGCCGTCCGCCAAATCTTCGGCCATGTGACCTTCAAGGTCAGCCCCGAGCAGCAGGCCAACCTGAACGCGCTCACCAACACCTGCGTCGAGAAGAGCAACGCGATGGTCAAGGCCAACAGCGACATGAACCAGGTCTACCTGAGTTCCAAGCAGAACGGCGGCGTGATCTTCGCGGCGCGCTATCCGGACATCAACGCCTGGATCAACAACGCGCCCGAGGCCGCGGCCTATGTCAAGACCATCCAGGCGGCGACCGATGCCTACAATCAGGCGGTCAAGATGAAGCTCGAGCTGGAGCGGGCCGGCATGCCCAGCGACCTGCAGCGGGCCATCGACATGATGCAGATCCCATCAGGCGATCCGGCCACGACCAACGCGCCGGCAGGCTGGACCAAGGTGCCTGACGGCGCCGGCATCCTGCGCTGGCAGCCGGACTTCCGCATCGACACGACCGGCTCCAACTGGCGCGCGGCGCTCAGCCAGGGCAGCGCCGGCGCGTTCTCGATCTCGCTGAAGGCATCGGAGTCCAGCAGCGACTTCAAGTCCTCGTTCGCGAAGGGCTCGGCCAGCGTCGGCAACCTGTTCTGGAGCGTCAATGCATCCGGGGGATGGAGCAAGTCCGATCTTTTCAACCAGGACTCGAGCTCGTCGGTGACCATCAGCTGCGAATCCTCGACCCGGGTGAAGGTGGATCCGGGCGACTGGTATCCGGGCGGCTTCCTGAGTGCGCTGGGCAAGGCCCAGCAGGGGCCCAACGCCCAGGGCTACACGATCGTCGCGCCGTGGGTGGCCAATGGCGGGCCGGGGTCGAGTTCGCTGTTCGGCCCCAACGGCATCGTCGCCGCGCGAGTGTCGGAGCTGCTGGTGGTCTACAAGCCGTCGTTCGAGATCACGATGAGTGCCAACAGCTATCAGCAGAACAAGCAGGCGTTTGATGCGAGCGCGGGCGTGCGCATCGGGCCGTTCACTTTCGGCGGCTCCGGCGGGCACGAGAGCGAGTACACGAAGAGCACTGCCAAGGCCAACACCTTCAGCGGCGGCAGCACCTCCGAGAACCCGCAGATCATCGGCGTGATCGTCGATTTTCCTGGCGTCGCCTGACCCGAAACCCGCGGGCGGCGCAAGGGATGGAGGAGGCACCGCCCGCACACCGGAGCATGATCATGAGCGTGATCCAGCAGTTCCTGGCTGGCCTTGACAACGTGATCCCGGCGCCGCCGCCGAGGCCCGTAGCCGGGCGCCGGCGTGCTCTTGCAGCCACCGCACCACCGCCCCTGCTGCCGGGACAGATGGTGATACCGGCCACGGCCTGGAGCTGGCCGGATCCGGTCATCGGGACGACGGGCAGTGCGCAGTTCCATTTCGCCGACGCCGTCCCCCAGTCCACGGTGGACGGGGCGCTCTATCAGCCCTCGTCGCGCAGCTTCTCGCAGAGCTACATGACCTTCCTGCGGGTGCTTGCCAGCAGCAGGTTCCCGTATCCGGATCTGCTGCAGACCGCGCTGCAGCAGATCGCGCCACCCACGGGCGACCCCGCCACGGCACCGACCCCCCCGGGGTGGACCAAGGTGACCGAGGCTGGATACGCCCAGTGGCGGCCCATCTGGACGCTGCAGCCGCCGAGCGCATCGGCATGGATGGCAGCCGTGGAGGCGGGGACCCTCCACAACCCGAACTCGCTGCGACTGGCGCTCAATGAAGTACCGGGCGGGGGCGTTCAGTCGCCTGCGCCATTGCGCGCCCTGGGCGCCGACGGCAGCGAGCTGCCGCTGCCCGCGGCGACGCTGGACACGGTGACGATCACCGCGGCGTGCTGGGACCAGGTGTTCGTCTATCCCGGCAGCTGGTATGACGCGTCGATGCTGGCGCTGGGCCGCAGCCTGCTGCCTGACCCCAGCGCGTTCTTCGGCCCGAATGGCCTGATGGCAGGCCGGGTCGCAACCTTCTATGTGGCCTTGAGCCCCAGCTTCGATTTCACCGCGGCGGCACCTATCCCGGGCGCCCTTCGACAAACCCTGGACCAGGCGAGCACGGTGCTGGCGATGGGGGTGCCGGTCCGGCGTTCGCCCACGGACGGGACGCAAGGCCAGGCCCTGCTGCTCGAAAGCGCCTGGACCGCCCCGGCCATCGTGGGCGTGCGAATCGAGATGCCGCCGTGACGTACCAGTGGGGCGTCAGGTCACTGAGGCCCATGCCGGCAGGACGCCGGCGCGGAATGGAAAAATGCCTCGGATCCGAAAGGACCCGAGGCATTTTTGACCTACCAATTTGGTAGGCGCGATTGGATTCGAACCAACGACCCCCACCATGTCAAGGTGGTGCTCTAACCAACTGAGCTACGCGCCTGAAGAGCTGCGCACTATAGCATGGATTTTTGGGTCTCGTCCAGATTCACTTCCGACGCGCCGAACGGACGCCCGAAATCGCGCAGAGGTCGCGCAGCACCTTGGCGAGCTTGGACGCATCGGACAGCTCCAGCGTGAAGCTCATCCAGGCCGTGTCGCCACCACCGGCCTTGGGCTTCACGGCGCCCGGCTTCATGGACTGCGTGTTCACGGCGACGACGTTCATCTTCTCTTTCGCGAACACTTCCAGCACGTCGCGCAGCAGGCCCTGGCGGTCGCCGGCTTCGACGAGCACGTCGACGGGATAGACCGGCGCGTTTTTTCCCGATCCACCCGCGCCCTCCCCACCTCCCCACTCCACCGCGATGACGCGTTCGGGCGAGCGGCGCTTCATCTCGGCGAGGTTGCTGCAATCGCTGCGATGGATGGCCACGCCCTTGCCGCGGGTGACGAAGCCCTCGATGGCATCCGGTGGCGCGGGCCGGCAGCAGCGCGACAGCGTCGTCAGCAGCGAGTCGATGCCCACCACCAGCACGCCGCCCCGGTTGCCGCTGGCACTGCGCGTATGCCGCTGCGCCAGCAACTCGTTCTCGTCGGGCACCGGTTCGGGCGGGCGCAGCAGCAATTCGATATTGCGCAGCGAGTATTCGTCCTTGCCGACGACTTCGAACAGCGCGTCTGCACCCTTGAAACCCAGGCGCGCGGCCAGTTCGTCGAGCTTGAGGGCCGTCTTGCCTTCGCGCTGCAAGAGCTTCTCAACCAGCTCGCGCCCCTTGGCGATGGTCTGGGTCTGCTGCAAGGCATTGAACCAGGCGCGCACCTTGGCGCGCGAGCGCTGGCTCTGCAGATAGCCGAGTTCGGGGTTGAGCCAGTCCAGCGACGGCCCGCCCTCCTTGGTCGCGATGATCTCCACGGTCTGACCGCTGTGCAGCGGCGTGTTCAGCGGCAGCATCTGGCCGTCGATGCGCGCGCCGCGGCAGCGGTGGCCGAGGTCGGTGTGCACCGCGTAGGCGAAGTCCACCGGCGTGGCACCCGCCGTCAGCTCGACGATGGTGGCCTGGGGCGTGAAGACATAGATGCGGTCATCGAAGCTGGGCGCACCCTCGGCATGGGTCGCGTCGCGCTCCCAGGCCAGCAGCTGGTTCAGCACCGCCTTGCGGGCCCGCGCCACCTGTTCCTCGAACTCCCCGGCCGCACTGACACCGGCATAGCCACGCGCACCGGCCTCCTTGTAGGCCCAGTGCGCCGCCACGCCATGCTCGGCATGCTCGTGCATCTCGCGGGTGCGGATCTGCACTTCCATGGCCTTGCCGTCCGGCCCGAGCACGACGGTGTGCAGGGACTGGTAGCCGTTGGCCTTGGGCTTGGCGATGTAGTCGTCGAACTCGCCGGGCACCGGCGTGTAGACCTCGTGCAGACGGGCCAGGGCCGCATAGCAGTCGGCCACGCTGGCGACGATGACGCGCAGGGCCCGCAGGTCGAAGACGCGGTCCAGGGACAGATCCTTGCCCTGCATCTTCTTGTGGATGCTGTACAGATGCTTGGGCCGGCCCTGCACCTCGGCGGCAATACCCTGGCCATAGAGGTCGGCCTGCAGGGCCGCACGCGCGGCCTCGACGCGCTGCTCGCGCTCGACGCGGGTCTCGTGCAGACCCTTGGCCAGGGCCTTGTAGGTCTCGGGCTCGCGAAAACGGAAGGCCAGGTCCTCCAGCTCCCACTTGATCTGCCAGATGCCCAGCCGGTTGGCCAGCGGCGCGAACACCGCCTGCGATTCGGCCGCCAGCTCCGGCGGGCAAGGCTGCTTGCTGGCGGCATACCAGCGCAGCGTCTGCAGCCGCGAGGCCAGCCGCAGCATGACGACACGCAGGTCGCGCGAGAAGGCCAGCAGCATCTTGCGCACACGCTCGGTCTGCTCGGCGCGGATGTCGGCACGGCGGTCGGTCTGCACCTTGGCGTCGCGTGCGGCGCGCTGCAATTGCACCAGGCGGCGCGTATGCGTGACCAGGCTGGCATAGCTGTCGCCGAAGGCCTTGGCGACGACCTCCTCGGGCTTGCTGAGGAAATCCGCCGCATAGACCAGATAGGCCGCGGCCTGCAGCTCCTGGGCGCTGCCCACGGCATGCAGGATGGCGGCGACGCCGTCGGCATGCGACAGCGCGTTCTCTCCCGTGTCCAGCAGCTCGCCGGCCAGCAGGGGCTCGGCAAACGCGCGGGCCCGCACCACCTCGGCATTGGAATGTTCCGCGCCCGCGTCCAGCAGGGCGACGATGGGCGCCGTGGCGGCGCCCTCGGGCATCAAGCCGGTCTTCATGAACTGAGGAAGTCCCTCACGATGGCGATCTGGTCAGCGTGAATCAGGGTGGGGGCGTGGCCGACGCCGGGCAGCTCGACCAGGCGGGCGCTCGGGCCGCGCTGGGTCATGGCACGTGCGGTCTCGGCGGTCAGCAGGTCGGACTCGGCACCACGGATCAGCAGCGTCGGGCAGCGCAGCTGATCATAGGCAGCCCACAGCGCGGCCTCGCCGGCGGCCACGAGCTCGGGCGTCACGGCCGAGAAAGACAGCGCGATGGAAGGGTCGTAATGCAGCTTCCAGTCGCTGCCGTCCTGGCGGAACAGCGGCTCGGACAGTTGTAGCCACTCTTCGTCGGTGTGCGGGCCAAAGCCCTCGGAGATGCTGCGCAGATAGGCCGCGCCCTCCTCCACCGATTTGAAGCGCGCCGGCTTGCCCAGATAGGCACCGATGCGCTGCAGGGCCTCCAGGCGGATGGCCGGGCCGACGTCGTTCAGCACCAGGCGGCGGATGGGGCTGGCGACACCGTCAGGGCGGTGCAGCGAAGCCAGGCCCAGGCCGATCAACCCGCCCATGGAGGTGCCGACCCAGTCCACCTGCTCCACATCCAGGCGCGCCAGCAGGGCCATCATGTCCGAGACATAGCTCGGGATCTGGTAGCCGGCCGGCGAGCGCAGCCAGTCCGAATGGCCGCGGCCGACGACATCGGGGCAGATGACGCGGTAGCGGTCGCCCATGGCGCGGGCCAGGGCGTCGAAATCCCGACCCTGTCGCGACAGGCCGTGCACGCAGACCAGCACGGGAGCGTCCGGGCTGGGGCCGGCCCATTCCCAGTAAGCCATGCGGTGCAGGCCGGTGCTGTCTAGGCAATTGACGAAGCGCAGTTGAGGCTGGGTCATGATGCAATCCTTTCAAACGATCGTAGCAACCCAGAAGGACCCTCCATGTTGAAAGGCAAGACCGCCCTCGTCACGGGCTCGACCAGCGGCATCGGTCTCGGTGTCGCCCTCTCCCTGGCCCGTGAAGGCGCCAACATCATCCTGAACGGCTTCGGCGATGTCGAAGGCCCCAAGGCCGAAGTGGCGGCCCTGGGCGTCAAGGTCGGCTACCACGGTGCCGACATGAGCAAGCCGGGCGACATCGCCGCCATGGTGGCGTACGCCGATGCCGAGTTCGGCGGCATCGACGTCCTGGTCAACAACGCCGGCATCCAGCATGTGGCGCCGGTGCAGGACTTCCCGGTCGAGAAGTGGGACGCCATCATCGCCATCAACCTGACCTCGGCCTTCCACACCACCCGGCTGGCCCTGCCCGGCATGCTGAAGAAGAGCTGGGGCCGCATCATCAACATCGCGTCCACCCACGGCCTGGTGGCGTCGGCGCAGAAGTCGGCCTATGTGGCGGCCAAGCACGGCCTGGTGGGCTTCACCAAGAGCATTGCGCTGGAAACGGCCACGAGTGGCGTCACGGTCAACGCCATCTGCCCGGGCTGGGTGCTGACGCCGCTGGTGCAGAAGCAGGTCGACGCACTGGCCGCCAAGGACGGCGTCGACAACGACGAGGCCAAGCGCCGCCTGCTGGCCGAGAAGCAGCCCTCGCTGCAATTCACGACGCCGGACGAGCTGGGCGCCCTCGCCGTCTTCCTGTGCTCGGACGCTGCGATCAACGTCCGCGGCCAGGCCTGGGCGATGGACGGCGGCTGGACCGCGGTTTGACTATTTGTTGAGCTGAACGCTGCCGCTGACATTCACCGTCACGGTCGCCTTGCCCGCCTCGGTCGGCAGGGCTTCGTCGCCGCCCGCGGCCTTCATGCGCATCAAGCCCATGACCGGCCGCGGCCCGGCCTCTTCGCTGTTGATGCTGACCTCGCCGACCACGTAGCTGCCATAGCCGAACTGCCTGGCGTAGTCGGACGCCTTGGCGCGGTAGCGCGAGATCGCCTGGGCGGTGATGTCACCCTCGGCCTTCTCGCGAGCCTCGCGCGACAGGCTGTAGCCGACGCGGGCGATGCCCAGGGTCGTGATGCGGCCGGTCAGCTGCGCGATGGTCGCGGTGTCGCGCCCTTCCACCAGCAGCTCGGCGCTGCCCTGCCAACCGTTGAGCTTGCCGGTCCGCGGGTCGTTGCGCGGATACAGAGAGAAGCTGCCCGTCTGCACGTCCACCTGGCCCGGCTTGGCCACCTTGCGCGCTTCGGCCAGGGCCGCGTCCAGGGCCTGCTTCAGGCCCGATTGCACGCTGGCGGCGTCCGCCCCCTCGCGCGTCGTCGAGAAGGCGACGCCCAGCACGTCACGCGTCACCTCGGCGCTGGCGCTGGCCGACAGGCTGAGCCGCTCGCGCGGCGGCCCATCGTTGGCCGCATGGGCCGACAAGCTCAGAGCCAAGGTGGAGAGGGCGAGGACTGCGCGCATGGGGAACTCTCTTTGCAAGGAGGGAAAGCCCAGATTACCCCGGGTGTTTGGCAACGAGCTGTAACTGCTGCCTGATGTCCTACACGGCGGGGTTTCAAAACCTGCTCACAATGCCGCTGTTACAAATTCAGGAACCGCGATGAACAGCAGCGCGACACCCCGTCCCAATCGAATCCTCGTCGTCGACGACGACGCCCGCATCCGCGACCTTCTGCGCCGCTATCTGACCCAGGAAGGCTTTGAAGTGCTGCTGGCCGAAGACAGCCGCGCGCTGAACAAGCAGCTGACCCGCGAGACCGTCGATCTCATCGTGCTGGACCTGATGCTGCCCGGCGAGGACGGCCTGACCATCTGCCGCCGCCTGCGCGCCGCCAACGACCAGACGCCCATCATCATGCTGACCGCCAAGGTCGAGGACGTGGACCGCATCGTCGGCCTGGAGGTCGGCGCCGACGACTATCTGGCCAAGCCCTTCAACCCGCGCGAACTGCTGGCCCGCATCAACGCCGTGCTGCGCCGCCGCCCGCCGCCGGAAGCCCCGGGCGCGCCGAGCAAGGAACCGATGACGGTGACCTTCGGCCCCTTCGAGTTCGACCTGGCCCTGCGCCGCCTGACCAAGAACGGCGAGCAGCTGCCGCTGACGACGGGCGAGTTCTCCATGCTCAAGACCCTGGTGCGCCACCCGCGCCAGCCGCTGTCCCGCGACAAGCTGGCCCAGTTGGCGCGTGGCCGCGAGTTCGAGCCCTTCGACCGCAGCCTGGACGTGCAGATCTCGCGCCTGC
>CBHWBD010000131.1:0-13762 GCA_966111775.1 uncultured Comamonadaceae bacterium
CGGGCCGAGCTCGACCTCCGACTTCACCCGGTGCCGGGCCTGATCGACGCCCTGCACGACGACGCTGCCCGATGAACCGCTTCCTGAACGCCCTCTACCCCCTCGCCCTGGCCGCCGGCCTCGCGGGCATTGCCGGTGCGGCCGTCGCCGCCTCGCGCCACCACCCCGTGGCCCTGGCGATGACGCTGCTGATCGCGGCCTTCTTCGTCGTCGGCGTGTGGGAGCTGACGGCCTTCCGCCGCGCCAGCCGCGAGCTGGACGCTGCCTTGGACGGCGATGACTTCGTGGCCAAGCTGCCCGCCGCCCTGCGCGCCGGCGTGCAGCAGCGCCTCGAAGGCCTGCGCACGGCCCTGCCGGGCCTGTCGCTGGCCCCGGCCCTGGCCGGCCTGCTGGTGCTGCTGGGCATGCTGGGCACCTTCATCGGCCTGGTCATCACGCTGAGCAGCACGGCCTCGGCACTCGGCCAGACGGCCGACCTCGCCGCCCTGCGCAATGCGCTGGGTGCGCCGGTGCAAGGCCTGGGCCTGGCCTTCAGCGCCAGCGTGGCCGGCGTGACCGGCTCGGCGATGCTGGGCCTGATGGTGGCCCTGGCCCGCCGTGAACGCGCCGCCGTGGTGGCCCATCTCGACACCGCCCTGCTGGGCAGGCTGCGCCCGCTGACGGCCGCGCATCGCCGTGCCGTCGAGCAGCAGGCCGCCGAAGCCGCCGCCGCCGAGGCCGCACGCCAGAACCAGCTCGATCTCGTCGCCCAGCTGCAGCAGTTCGCCAGGCAGATGGCCGACCAGTTGACCGCGCAGAACGACAAATTCCACGGCGAGACCAGCAAGGCCTACACGGCCCTGGCCGCCAGCGTCGACGGCACGCTGCGCAACAGCCTGGCCGAAAGCGCCCGCCTGGCCGGCGCCGCCATCCAGCCTGCCGCGGAAGCCGCCATGGCCGGCATCGCCCGCGAGGCCGCGGCCCTGCACGAGCGCGTGGGCGCGCAGGTGGCCGATCAGCTCGGCGCCTTGAGCGCGAAGTTCGAGGCCGGTGCCGCCCGGATCGGCCAGCAGGCCGAAGCCGCCGCCAAGTCGCAATCCGACGGCCTGGCCCAGCAGCGCGAGGCCGTGATGAAGCTGCTGGCCGACAGCAGCGCCGCGACGCAACAGGCCATCGACCAGCTGAGCAGCCGCTGGGCCACCGAGGCTCAAGCCTTGCTGGCGGCGATGAACGAAGCCGAAGCCGAGCGGCGCGGCGAAGCCCGTGCCGAGGCCCAAGCCCTGGCCCAGCAGCGCAGCGCCAACGAACAGCTGCTCGCCGGCCAGCGCGAAGCCGCCCAGCAACTGCTGGCCGACAGCGGCGCCCGGGCCCAGAGCGCGCTGACCGAGCTGACCACCGGCTTCACGGCCCGGACCCAGGACCTGCTGGACCGCATCGCCGAGGCCCAGACGCGCCATGCCGCCCAGCTGGCCGAGCAGGACGCCCAGGCTCGCGCGCAAGCCCGTGCCGAGGCCGAGGCCCTGGCCCAGCAGCGCGAGGCCAACGAGAAGCTGCTGACCGCCCAGCGCGAAGCCGCCCAGCAACTGCTCGCCGCCAGCGGCCAGCGCGCCCAGGACGCGTTGACCGAGCTGACCGCAGGTTTCACGGCCCAGACTCGGGAAGCCATCGCCGCCATCGCCGCGGCCCACAGCCAGCTGCAAACCGCCCACGCAAGCCATGACGCCGAGCGCCTGGCCGCCTGGCGCAGCGAGCTGCAGACCGCGGGCGCCACCCAGCTGGCCCAGCAGCAGCAATTGGCCGACGGCCTGCTGCAACACACCCGCGATCTCGTCGCCCAGAACGAGGCGCAAGCCAAGACCACGCTGACCGAAGCCGGCGCGCTGCTGAAGGCCGCCGGCGAAGCCCCGCGCGCCGCCGTCGAAGTCGTTGCCGCGCTGCGCGAGCAACTGGCCCAGAGCCAGGCCCAGGACCGCGCCGCCCTGGCCGAGCGCGCCGAGCTGATGCAGACCGTCTCCACGCTACTGGCCTCGCTGCAGCAGGCCGCCGGCGAACAGCGTGCCGCGTTGGACACGCTGCTCGACGGCACGGCGTCTCACGTGAATGCCTTGACCACCAGCGCTGCATCGCAAGTCGAAGCCCTGGTCGGCAACTCCGCCACCCAGCTCGAAGCCCTGGGCCAGCGCTTCACGGCCCAGGCCGACGCCACCGGCCAGGCGCTGTCGGAAGCCGCCACCACCATCGCCGCCAGCGCCGCCGAGATGGGCGGCCTGGGCGAAGGCTTCGGCGCTGCCGTCGAGCAGTTCCAGGGTGCCAATGCGCAGCTGGTGCAGCACCTGGCCGCGCTGGAGGAGCGCCTGGGCGCCGCGATGACGCGCAGCGACGAGCAGCTGGGTTACTACGTGGCCCAGGCCCGCGAGGTCATCGACCTCTGCCTGGGGTCGCAGAAGCAGGTGCTGGACGCGCTGCAGGGGGCCACCGCCCATGGATGAGCCGCTGGAGATCGAACAGGAAGGCGTGGGCACGCCCGCCTGGGCCGCCTTCGGTGACCTGATGGCCGGCGTGCTGGGCGCCTTCGTGCTGGTGCTGGCCGCGGCCCTGGTGGGCCAGCTGGACCTGGCCAACAAGCTGGAAGCCGAGATGCAGCAGCGCCAGGCCGAGCAGGCCCGCCGCGAGGCGCTGGAGCGCGCCCTGGCCGGCCCGCTGGCGGATGGCCGCATCACGCTGTCGGACGGTCGCATCGGCATCAGCGGCGCGGTGCTGTTCGCCATCGGCTCCGACCAGTTGCACGCCGACGGCCGCGCCCTGGTCAAGAGCCTGGCCCTGCCGCTGCGCACCTATCTGAGCCAGCGCGACGAGATCCTGATGGTCAGCGGCTTCACCGACGACCGCGGCATGCTGAGCGGCAAGGGCGGCGCCAGGTTCGCCGACAACTGGGAGCTGTCGGCCCAGCGCGCGCTGACGGTCACGCGCACGCTGATGGCCGAGGGCCTGCCGCCCGACGCCGTGTTCGCCGCCGCCTTCGGGCCGCAACAGCCGGTGGCATCCAACGAAGACGCATCAGGCCGCGCGCTGAACCGACGCGTCGAGATCGCCCCCACACCGCGGCCCAAGCGGGCTGCCGCGTCCGCACCGTGATTGACGATCCCATTGCCTGGGTGCAGACCCGCGACGAAGCAGATCCGGTGCGCCGAC
The DNA here is from genome assembly GCA_966111775.1 of uncultured Comamonadaceae bacterium. Taxonomy (GTDB): domain Bacteria; phylum Pseudomonadota; class Gammaproteobacteria; order Burkholderiales; family Burkholderiaceae_C; genus Pelomonas. The sequence goes on from CBHWBD010000131.1 coordinate 3,172, forward strand.
GCGTGCTGGAGGCCCTGGCTCGTCGCGCAGCTGCCCAGCCCGATGGTGCGCTGCGCGAGCGGCTGGTGGCCAAGCTGGTGCAGCGCGCCGAAGCGGCGCCCGTCGCCCTGCCGGTGCGCCGGATCGCGAACACACCCAGTCCACTGACCGAACTGCTCGCCGAGATGCGGACCGATGTCGGCCCCGAGCTGCGCAATGTGCAGGTCCACCGCCGCACCTGGAGCGCGCTGCGCCTGACGCGCCGCATGGCCGAGGTCAGCGCGCCGGTGCCCGAGCACCTGGGTCCACTGAACAGCCAGGTGCTGGTGGCCCGCGCCCTGCAACAACTGCAAACCCTCGCGCCCGGCTATCTGCAGCGCCTGCTGACCCAGCTCGATGCACTGGCCGCCCTGGCGCCGCTGCAGGTGGCCGCCGAGGCCGAGAAGCCGGCGCGAGGCACGTCAAGGCCCGCGGCGAAGAAGCCAGCCGGCCGCAGGCGCTAGGCCCTCGCCGACCGCCGCCAGACGCGATGCCGGCTGTCCGGTGAAGATCGCCTCGATGGCCGAAGGCTCAGGCAGCACGCGCTCCAGCCTCGGGTAGCGCAAGCCTGTGTCGGCGTCGATGCGAACCTCGATACCTTCCCCCTCGAGCTCCGCTTCGAGCTCCACGGGCTTGCCGGACGCGACTGCGGCCTTCAAGCCCATGGCGTCGTAGGGCTGGCCATTCACACGCCTCAGCCTCGCGCCCGTCATCAGCCCGGCGCGAAAGGCCGGACCATCCCAGCGCACGGCACGCAGCAGGCCCGCCTTGCCCACGGAGATCCCGAGCGAGAACACGTAGTCGTCCACGCCCCGGTCCAGCGCATCCTGGCGATAGGTTTCGGTGGGCTCGTCGGTGTAGACCAGGCGGTGGCCGCCGCGCTCCAGGGCACTCAGCAGGACGGCACCGTCCCGTGCGTCCAGGCGCGCATCGAAGAAGCGTTTCCAGTCGCCGGGCGACACCTGGTTGAGCGCGGCATAAAGGTCTGCCTCGGTGTAGGTGTGCACCACGTCAGGAGCGTCCTTGCGCGGCGCGAAGAACAGCCGCAAGAAATCGTCGATGCTTTTCCGGCCCGCAGTCTTGGCACGGATCTCGACGTCGACGGCGAGCCAGAGCAGGACGCCGTCGACGTAGTAGTCCTTCTTGCCGGTGAAGTCCGGCCACTCGATGCCGCGCCCGGAAATGGTGATGGGGTCGTAGACGCTGTCGCGCAGGGGTTTCCAGGCACGGGAAGGCTGGACCTGCGTTCGCGCTGCATCGATGGCGAGATCATCGAGAGCCTGTTCCAGCGTGCGCATGCCACCACGCGCGGCAGCGACCTTGCCCAGGTACTGGGTCAGCCCCTCATCCACCCAGAGCAGCGAGTTCTGCAGCGGCTCGTTGAAGTTGCGCTTGCGCATGCCGACGGGCAGGAACTGGGTGCCGTTCCACGAATGGATGTACTCGTGCACCGCCAGGTCCAGGTTGCGCAGATTGTCCTGAGGCCGGGTGAAATAGCTGGCCGGCATGAAGGCTTCGGTGGAATGCCGGTGCTCGACGCCCCCCGGGCCGCCCATCCGCTCATCGAGCACCATCAGAAATCGATAGGGGTCGCGTCGGGTGGCACCGAACATCTTCTGCACCTCGGCGACCGCAGCGCGAAAGGGCGCGATGGTGGTCTCGGCAAGCGCCAGGTCTTCCGGCTGGTTCGCAAAGATGTTCAGCATGACCGACGCCTCGGGACGGTCCGACAGCGACAGGGCGCGCATATGAAGGCCCGCCAGCAGCGGCGCATCGGCCAGCGCCTCCAGCGACGTGGCCTTGAACCGCACGACGTCACCATCGCGGCCCGCCACATCGAGGCTGGACGCGAACTGCATGCCGGTCGGCAACTTGACCTGGGCTGCGACCGCGATCCGATGCGCCGCAAATCCGGCGGGATAGACCAGCAGGTTGGACCAGCCGACGTTCACGATGTTGCGGCTCATGGCCAGATTGCCGGCCCGTGGCGACAGATAGCTGAAGGCGACTTCCAGAACCCGGGCGCCAGCGGCCGGGCGCACGTGGAAGGCGAAAGGATTCGAGGGGTCACGGGTCCACGCGATGGACTGTCCGTCGCACCGCACCACGAGACCCGCCAGGCGCCCGACCTGGCCGGTGGGTGCATGGCTTGCGACTTGCCATTGCGGGTACAGCAAGGTGACCGGCCCGGCGGCTTGCAAGGGAATGCGCTGCGTGACATGGAAGACCTTGTGGGTCAGATCCGTGGCATCGACCGCCAGACCGATCACGCCTGAAAAGCGCCCGTCGCCGACAGGCGGCACCTCGGGCGCCACACCGCCGTCAGCCGGCTGAGCGCCAACCCCATGGACGGCGACCGCGAGCAAGGCTCCCGCCATCCAGCTTCTGCAGCGCAGAGCGATTCCAGAAATCATGTGTCCTCTGCGTCTGTACCACCACGACGATGCTACGCAGGCCAAGGCGTCCATTCCAAAGTCATGCGCAATGTCCAGCCGCAACGGCCCCGGGTATTCACGCCGAACAGACACCAACGCCCCGGTTGAATCACGGGACGCGTTTGAAGACACTGCGCAGCGCCCGACGACAACGCCGCCAACCATGAAGCCCATCCTCTACTTCTCGCGCAACCCCAACCCGCGCCTCGCCGTCGCCGCGGCCAAGCACCTGGCGGCGCCGGTCGTCTACGAGTTCGCCGCGCCACTGGCGCCGGGACAGGCGGAGAAGTTCCGGCCGCTGAATCCGTCCTTGCGCGTGCCCATCCTGGTGGAGGACGGCCGCCCGCTGTGGGAGGCCGACGCCATCGCCTGCCGGCTGTCGCAACTGGTGGGCTCGGAGTTCTGGCGCACCGGGGCGGAGCTGCCCGACATGATTCGCTGGATCAGCTGGAGCCGCGACAACTTCATGCGGGCCTGCGACATGGTGCACTTCGAACGTGGCACCAAGCAGCGCTACCAGCTGGGCGCGCTGGACGAAGGCTTGGTGGCTCAAGGCATGGAGCGCTTCCGCCAGACCGCGGCCATCCTCGACGCCCACCTCAGCCAGCAGGACTGGCTGCTGGCCAGCGGTCTGTCGTACGCCGACTTCCGCATGGGCGTCTTCCTGCCCTACAACGACGTGGCCAGGCTGCCGCTGGCCGACTATCCGGCCCTGGCGGCCTGGCATGCGCGGCTGATGGCGCTGCCGGCCTGGGCCGATCCTTTCGAGGGATTGAATGCGCCGGAGCTGCCGCCGGTGGCTTAGGCGCAGAGCGGTTGAGCTAAAGCAGCCACCAAAGCTTCAGTTGGCGCAAACAGCTAGGGAAGGTCTTGGCTTCCAGAACGTCCTCCAAAAATGGCGGTGGCTAGCCAAACTGCTCCAAAGATTGCAGTGGTGTAGACCACCACGATCTGCGAGGTTCCCAATAGTCTGTCCAACGCGTTGAGGCACAAGCAGGACGGGGCAAACATCGACGACACGATGGAGAGCACTGCTGCCGCAAAGTATTGCCTGCGAGGGCGCCCTGCCTGAACGCGCCTCTTGGTGCAAGACACGAGAAGGAAGCAGAGCGGAATGCCCACCGACGGCGTCAATACAAACGAGTCAATACTCAAGAAGACCTCCAAACGGCTCAAGCTGCCCTATCTGGCCCTTAGCGGCTAAGCCCACGGCCCCTCGATCAACGCCCGCGTCTCTTCCACCGCAATGCGCCACATCTCCAGCACCTCTTCGTCGGGCCTCTCGTAGGCGCCGCCGAAGTTGCCATCACCCGCCAGCTCGCGCGCCGCGTCAGGCGGCAGCACGGCATAGCGCTGGTAGTCCACCGGCGGCTTGCGCCCTTCCGGCTGCGTGACGCCGGCCAGCCGCGTCCAGGGCAGGTTTTCCATCCACGAGGCGTGGGAGGACTGGGGATCCTTGCTCTTTACATAGCCCATGGTTCTGGGCGCGCTCCACCAGTTGTGCATGCGCACCCGCGTGCGCGGATGAGCCGCCATCCATTCGCCGATGACGGCCGCCACAGGCTGGTTGCCGCCGTGGCCGTTGACGATGAGGATGCGCCTGAAGCCCTGGTGATCGAGGCTGTCGAGCAGGTCGTGCACCACGCGCACCATGGTTTCGACCTTCAGCGTGACCGTGCCCGGATAGCTCATGAAGCTGGGCGTGATGCCGAAGGGCAGCACCGGGAAGACCGGCACGCCCAGCGGCTCGGCCGCTTCCACCGCGACGCGCTCGGCCAGGATGGCGTCGACGGCGAGGCTGAGATAGGCATGCTGCTCGGTGCAGCCAATGGGCAGCAGGCAGCGGTCGTCGGCTTTCAAATAAGCCTCGACCTGCATCCAGTTCATGTCGGCGATCTTCATTTCAGGTCGACCTGTGAATAGTTGTTGAGACCGAAGGGGCTGACCTTCATGCCCACGACGCGCTTCGCCGTCGCAATGGCTGTCGTCGGGTAGGTCAGCGGCACCCAGGGCGCATCGTCGCGATAGAGGGTCTGGGCGCGGCGGTAGAGAGCATCGCGTTTGCCTTGATCCGCCACCTCGCGCGCCTCGGCCAGCAACGCGTCGAAATCCTTGCGGCACCAGCGCGCCACATTGCTGCCGCCAGCCACGGCCGCGCAGGCGAAGTTGGGCGTCAGGAAGTTGTCGGGGTCGCCGTTGTCGGAGGCCCAGGCCAGCAGCGTCGCGTCGTGCTCGCCGGCACGCGTGCGCTTGAGCAGCTCGCCGAACTCCAGCGTGACGACCTCGACCTTGACGCCGATGCGGGCCCAGTCGGCCTGCAGCAGCTCGGCCGTCGCCTTGGGATTGGGGTTGGTGGCGCCGGCGCCGGCGCGAATCCACAGCTTCAGCGCGAAGCCGCTCGGCAGACCCGCGGCCTTCAGCAGCTCACGGGCCTTGGTCAGGTCCTGAGTCGCTGGGCCGGCCTTGTCGTCATAGCTCCATTGCGAGGGCGGATAGGGGTTGCCGGCCGGGCTGGCCGCGCCGCCGTAGACGGCTTTGGCGATGGCCGCACGGTCGGTCGCCAACCCCAGGGCCTGGCGCACGCGGCGATCGTCCAGCGGCTTGTGCTCGACATTCAGGCCGACAAAGGTCGTCACCAGGCCAGGGCCGGTGAGCAGCTGCAGCTTGGAGTCGCGGCGGATCTCATCCCAGGTCTGCGGCATGGGATACAGGCCGATGTCGCACTCGCCGGCCTTGAGGCGCTGCAGCCGCGTGGCGGCGTCGGGGGAGATGGAGAAGATCAGCTTGTCGAGCGCCACCTTGCCGCGAAAGTAGGCCGGGTGGGCGTCGTAGCGGACGACGGCGTCCTTCACATAGCTGCGGAAGACGAAGGGCCCGGTGCCAACGGGCTTGAGGTTCATGTCCTCCATGCGTCGCGCGGCCTGCAGCGCTTCAGCGTACTCGGCCGACAGCACGCTCAGAAATCCCATGGCCAGGTCGGCCAGGAAGGGCGCCTCGGGGCGGGTCAGCTCGATGCGCACGGTGCGTGCATCCACGGCGGTGACGCTCTTGACCAGCTGGCCGAACTGCATGGCCGTCGCGTAATACCAGCCCTGGCGCGGCTGGCCGTACCAGGGATGCTTGGCGTCGATCTGGCGGTTGAAGCTGTAGACCACGTCGTCGGCCGTCAGCGGCCGCGTCGGCTTGAACCAGGGCGTGGTGTGGAAGGCCACGCCGGCGCGCAGATGGAAGGTGTAGGTCTTGCCGTCGGCACTCAGCTCCCAACGCTCGGCCAGGGCCGGCACGAGCTTGGTGGTGCCGGGCTCGAATTCGACGAGGCGGTTGTAGAGGGCCTCGGACGACGCGTCGGCCGTGGAGTTGGCGTGGAAGAGGGAGTAGTCGAAGCCGTCGGGGCTGGCTTCGGTGCAGACGGTCAGGGTCTTGGCCTGGGCCGAAGCGGCGACGAGGGCGAGGGCGGCGAGCCAGAACTTCATGTCCGCTTCCAGGCCATGCCCAGGGTGCGCGGCGCGGTGTGCACGAAGCCGAACTGCGCGTAGAGGGCGTCGGCCGGCACGTCGGCCAGCAGGCTGACATAGCCGCTCTCGGGTACATGCTCACGCAGCCAGCTGGCGATCTCGTCCATGATGCGCTTGCCCAGGCCTTGGCCCTGGTGAGCCGGCAGCACGGCGATGTCCACGACCTGGAAGGCCGTGCCGCCGTCGCCGATGACGCGCCCCATGCCAACGGGCTCACCGCCGTGGATGAGCTGCACGCCAAACAGCGTGTTGGGCAGGCCCCGCGCCGCCGCCTCGGCGGACTTGGGACTCAACCCCGAGGCCACGCGCAGATGGCAGTAGGTCTCGGCCGAGGGCGTGGCGTGCAACGTCGTGTAGCGCATGGCATCCATTCAACCATCACCTGCACTCATACCCGCATTGCCCTCCGACATGACCCCTGCGGGCAGGCCCGGGGTCACCAGTTCGAGCGCGCTGCAACAATCCAGGCTTGGCCAAGCCTCCCCACGCATGAAGTTCACGTTCTCCCTCGCCGCCACCGCCCTGGCCCTGCTGCTCAGCGCCTGCGCCAGCGTGAAGCCCCCCACCGCGCCCTCCGCACCCGCCCAGCAGGCCGCCCCGGCCGCGGCGGCCCCCGCACCGGCCATCGCCGTTCGCGCGCCCAACATCGACCGCAGCTACACCTCGCAGAACCAGGACAGCCGCGCCCTCTACATCGTGCTGCACTACACCGTGCTGGACTGGGAGAAATCGCTCAAGGTGCTGACGACTGGCGGCCAGGTGTCGGCCCACTACCTGGTGCGCGACAACCCCGTGGCCAGCTATGCCCTGGTCGACGAGAACCGCCGCTCCTGGCATGCCGGCGCCAGCTTCTGGGCCGGCAACACCAATCTCAATTCGGCCTCCATCGGCATCGAGATCGTCAACCCCGGCTATGTGGACGGCCCCGCCGGCCGCGTCTATGCACCCTTCCCCCAGGCCCAGGTCGACGAGGTCATCGCCCTGGTGCGCGACATCCAGAAGCGCCACAACGTCAGGCCCGAACGCATCATCGGCCACGCCGACATCGCCCCCGGCCGCAAGCAGGACCCCGGCCCGCAGTTCCCCTGGAAGCAGCTGGCCGACGCCGGGCTCATCCCCTGGCCCGACGGCCCCTCGGTCATGGTGAAGACGCTGGAGCATGAGGTCGCGCCGCGCGACGTGGCCTGGCTGCAGGAACGCCTGGCGCGCATCGGCTACAACGTGTCGCGCTCGGGCCAGCTGGACGCGATGACCAAGGAGGTCATCACCACCTTCCAGATGAAGTACCGGCCGCGCGACATCTCGGGCACGCCGGATGCCGAGACGGCGGCCCTGATCGAGGTTGCGTCCACGCCCGGCATCATGCGTGTGGCCGGCGCCTCCGAGGGCGAGACCCGCCCCTACACCTCGCGCTGGTAAGACTCGCTCGTGCTCGGCTTTCTGCTCAAACGCCTGGCGACTTTGGTGCCGACGCTGATCGGCATCACCCTGGTCGCCTTCGGCTTGATCCGCCTCGTGCCCGGCGACCCCATCGAGGTCATGATGGGCGAGCGCCGCCTCGACCCCGAGGCGCATGCCGCCCTGGTCAAGCGCATGGGGCTGGACCAGCCGCTGCCGGTGCAGTACGCGGACTATGTGGGCAAGCTGCTGCACGGCGACCTGGGCCAGAGCCTGGTCAGCCGTGAGCCGGTCAGCAAGGAATTCGCGGCCCTGTTCCCGGCCACCGTCGAGCTGGCCACGGCAGCGCTGATCTTCGCGGTCGGCTTGGGCCTGCTGCTGGGCGTCAGCGCCGGCCTCAAGCGCGGCTCGCTGCTGGATCAGGGCGTGATGGGCTTGGCCACGGTGGGCTATTCCATGCCGGTGTTCTGGTGGGGACTGATCCTCATCATGTTCTTCTCGGTGCAGCTGGGCTGGACGCCGGTGAGCGGCCGCATCGGCATCGAGTTCGACCCCGAGCGCGTGACCGGCTTCATGCTGATCGACGCGTGGCTGAGCGGCGAGGAAGGTGCCTTCAAGTCGGCGCTGATGCACCTCATCCTGCCGGCCCTGGTGCTGGGCACCAGCACGCTGGCCGTCGTCGCGCGCATGACGCGCTCGTCCATGCTGGAAGTGCTGCGCGAGGACTATGTGCGCACCGCCCGCGCCAAGGGCCTGTCGCCGACACGCGTCGTCGTCGTGCACGCCTTGCGCAATGCGCTGATCCCCGTGCTGACGGTGGTAGGCCTGCAGACCGGCAGCCTGCTGGCCGGCGCCGTGCTGACCGAGACCATTTTTTCCTGGCCCGGCATCGGCAAATGGCTGATCGACTCGATTGCCCGGCGCGACTACCCGGTCGTGCAGGCCGGCATCCTGATCTCGGCCCTGACCTTCATCGGCGTGAACCTGATCGTGGATGTGCTGTATGGGGTGGTGAATCCGCGGATTCGCGGCGGGGGGCATTGATGTTGAAGACAGCAATGCAACCACAGAGACACAGAGACACGGAGAGGAATTCGTTGCCTGCTGCTCTGTGCCTCAGTGCCTCTGTGGTTGCATTTGAAACGGGAGATGCGCGGTGAGCGCCGTCTTCGAAAAACCTATCGAGCCCCCCGGCCCCCTGCGCGAGTTCTGGCAGGGCTTTGCCGCCAACCGCGGCGCGCTGGCCGCCCTCATCGTGTTCGCATTGATCGCGCTGGCCTCGCTGTTCGCCCCGCTGATCGCGCCCCACGATCCCATCGAGCAGTACCGCGACTTCATGCTGACCCCGCCGGTGTGGGCCGAGGGCGGCAGCACGCGTTTCCTGCTCGGCACCGACGAGCTCGGCCGCGACATGCTGAGCCGGCTGCTGCATGGCGGCCGCGTGTCGCTGGGCATAGGCCTGGCGGCCGTGCTGATGTCGCTGCTGCCCGGCGTGCTGCTGGGCCTGCTGGCGGCCTTCTTCCAGCGCTGGCTGTCCCCGGCCATCATGCGCGTGATGGACATCGTGCTGGCCCTGCCGGCCCTGCTGCTGGCCATCTGCGTCATCACCATCCTCGGTCCGGGCCTGGTCAACACCGTCATCGCCATCGCCATCGGCGCGTTGCCGGGCTATGTGCGGCTGACGCGTGCCGCGGCACTTGGAGAGATTGGCCGCGACTATGTGACGGCCAGCAGGGTTGCAGGCGCCAGCGCAGCCAGGCTGATGTTCATCACCGTGCTGCCCAACTGCATGGCGCCGCTGATTGTCAACGCGACGCTGAGCTTCTCGTCGGCCATCCTCGAGACGGCGGGCCTGGGCTTCCTGGGCCTGGGCGTGCAGGCGCCCACGCCCGAGTGGGGCACCATGCTGTCGTCCGCGCGGGACTACATCACTCGCGCCCCCTGGGTCGTCACGCTGCCGGGCCTGACCATCCTCGTGTCGGTGCTCGCCATCAACCTGATGGGCGACGGGCTGCGCGATGCGCTGGATCCCAAGCTGAAGAAAGTGTCTTGATGCCTTTGTTGAACATCAAGAACCTCAAGGTCCAATTCGGCAACTTCCCCGCCGTCGATGGCGTGGACCTGACGCTGGAAGCCGGCGAGCTGCTGGGCATCGTCGGCGAGTCGGGCTCGGGCAAGTCGGTCACCATGCTGGCGCTGATGGGCCTCATCGACGCGCCCGGCGGGGTGACGGCCGACGCCATCGAGTTCCAGGGCCGCGACCTGCTGAAGCTGTCGCCGCGCGAGCGCCGAGCGCTGATCGGCCGCGACGTGGCCATGGTGTTCCAGGATGCGCTGACCAGCCTCAACCCCAGCTACACCGTCGGCGCGCAGATCGCCGAGGTGCTGAAGGCCCATCTCGGCCTGCGCGGCTCGGCGGCGAAGCAGCGCGTCGTCGAGCTGCTGGAACAGGTCGAGATCCCCGACGCGGCCAACCGCGCCAATGCCTATCCGCACCAGCTGTCGGGCGGCATGAACCAGCGCGTGATGATCGCGATGGCGATTGCCTGCGGCCCCAAGCTCCTGATCGCCGACGAGCCGACCACCGCCCTGGACGTGACCATCCAGGCCCAGATCATGGCCCTGCTGCTGAAGCTGCAGCGCGAACAGGGCATGGGGCTGATCATGATCACCCACGACCTCGCCGTCGTCGCCGAGATGGCCCAGCGCGTGGCCGTCATGTACGCCGGCCAGATCGTGGAGACCGGTCCCGTGCCCGAGCTGTTCGACGCGCCGCGCCATCCGTACACGAATGCGCTGCTGGCGGCCATTCCCGAGCACAACAAGGGCGCGACGCGCCTGTCTGCCCTGCCCGGCATCGTGCCTGGCGCGCTGGACCGGCCCATGGGCTGCCTGCTGTCGCCGCGCTGCCCGCGCGCGCAGGAACGCTGTCGTGCCGAACGGCCGGCGCTGGCGGATGGCGTGCGCTGCTTCTTCCCGGTCGAGGAGGCAGCCCATGTCTGAACTCCTCCTCGAAGCCCATGACCTGGCAAAGCACTACAACGTCAGCCGCGGCCTGTTCAAACCCAAGGCGACGGTGAAGGCGCTCAACGGGGTCAGCTTCTCGCTGGCGCCCAAGAAGACCCTGGCCGTCGTCGGCGAGTCCGGCTGCGGCAAGAGCACGCTGGCGCGGCAGCTGACGCTGATCGAGCCGCCGACGCGCGGCTCGCTGAAGATCCGCGGCAC
>CBHWBD010000132.1:0-13753 GCA_966111775.1 uncultured Comamonadaceae bacterium
TTCGGTGTCTACGGCATGCTGGGCATCGGCCTGATGCTGTTCTGCCTGCGCGGCCTGTATGACCGCGCGCTGCACGCCGACAAGTTCCTGAAGCCCGCCTTCTGGAGCCTGAACATCGGCCTGGCGATGATGGTCTTCATGTCGCTGCTGCCGGCCGGCATCTACCAGGCCTACGAGAGCATCACCAAGGGCCTGTGGTACGCCCGCTCGCCCGAGGTCATCCACTCCAAGCTGATGGAGACCCTGGTGTGGCTGCGCGTGCCAGGCGATATCGTGTTCGCCGCCGGCAGCGTCTTCCTCGCCGTCTATGCCCTCTACCTGCTGCGCCGCCCGGCGAGCCAGCAGCTGCCGACGGGCGCCGCCACCGTGGCGACCCGGCGCTGACCGGCTCGGGGGGGCCGCGGCCGCCCCCGCCCAGGGCATAGGCTCAGTAAACTCACAGCTTTCACCCACGACAGCCAGCGCGTGCTGATCTACCAGGCCGCCGAGCCCGGTCGGCGCGCCACCGTCGCCGAGATCAGCTCGGCCTTTGCCATCAAGGCCAACCACCTGACCAAGGTCGTCCACCACCTGGGCCGCTGCGGCTGGGTGGAAACCAGCCGCGGCAAGGGCGGTGGCCTGCTGCTGGCGAAACCGGCCGACCACATCAGCGTCGGCAAGGTCGTCCGCGACACCGAAGGCGCGGCCCAGCCCGCCGAATGCTTCTCCGAAGAGCCGAGCGATTGCGCCATTGCCCGCTGCTGCCGGCTCAAGGGCGTGCTGGCCGAGGCCGTGCAGGCCTTCTACGCCGTCCTCGACCGCTACAGCCTGGCCGACATCACGCGCAACCGCGCGGTGCTGGCCCAGGTGCTGCACTTCCACCCGATGGCGGCCGCATGACGGACATCGCCACCTACACCTACGAAGGCCCCGAGACCCTGCGCGCGCCCGTGCTGCAGGCGCTGAGCCGCGTCGTCGATCCCGAGGTCGCGATGAGCATCGTCGATGTCGGCCTCGTCTACGGCGTGACGGCCACGCCACGACGCCTGCACGTGGTGATGACCATGACCTCGGCGGCCTGTCCGGTCACCGACGTCATCCTCGACGACACCCTGGCCGAGCTGGACGACATCGCACCGGACGGCATGTCCGTCGACGTCGAGCTGGTCTGGGAGCCGGCCTGGACGACGGACCGCATGAGTGCCCGCGCCAAGGCCTTCATGGACTGGTGAGGGGAGGCCGTCCATGCGTCGCCAGGCCGCACGAATCCACGGGACGGCCACCGTTTCGGGCCTGCGCGCCGGCCTGGCTCTCCTGGTGCTGGTCTCCCTGGCCTGCGGCATCGCCGGCGGCCTGCTGCGCGCCGGCGTGGCGCTGCCTCAGGCCAGCGGCGCCTGGCTCGGCAATGCCGTGGCCGGCCATGCCTTCCTGATGATCTGCAGCTTCATGGGCAGCGTCATCGCCATCGAGCGCGCGGTCGCCGTGCGCCATCCGCTGTGCTTCGCGGGGCCGCTGGCCTCGGGCGCCGCCGGCGTGCTCCAACTCAGCGGCGCGGCGGCAGCGGCGGCCTGGCTGGTCGCGGCGGCTTCGCTCGCCTTCGTCGCCGTCAACGTCGTCATCGTCAGGCGCCAGCGCGCCGACCACACCGTGCTGCTGCTTGTCGGCGCGCTGGCCTGGGCCATCGGCTGCGGCCTGCATGCCGTCGGTGCGGCGGCGCCTGCCGTCGTGCCCTGGTGGTTCGCCTTCCTCGTGCTGACCATTGCCGCCGAACGCCTGGAGATGACACGGCTGATGCGCCGGCGGCCAGGTGCGGCGGCTTCGCTGTACGCCGTCCTTGCGGCCCTGCTGGCCGGCGCGGCCCTGTCCCCGGTGCTCTATGGCCTGGCGCTGGTGGCCCTGGCCGCCTGGCTGGCCAGCTTCGACATCGCGCGCCGCACCGTGCGCGCCCATGGCCTGAGCCGCTACATGGCCCTCTGCCTGCTGCTGGGCTATGCCTGGCTGCTGGTCGCCGGCCTGGCCTGGGTGGCCACGTCGCTGGGCTGGCCGGCGCGCGACGCGGCCCTGCATGGCCTGGCCCTGGGCTTTGTGTTCGGCATGGTGTTCGCCCATGCGCCCGTCATCCTGCCCGCCATCGCCCGCATCAAGGTGCAGTTCGGCTGGGCCTATTACGTGCCGCTGGCCCTGCTGCAACTCTCGCTGGCAGCGCGCCTGGCCGGTGGTTTCGATCAACCCCGCCTGCTCGCCCTTGGGGCGGCGGGCAATGCGCTGGCGATCGCGGCCTTCGCCGCTGTCGTCGCCGGCTCGGCACTGGCCTGGCGGCTGGGCCACCCTGCCGCGCAACCCAAGACTGGACCCTCGCCTTGATGCTCACGATCGAAGAACCTCCGCGCCCCCCGCAAGCGGGTTTCGCGCTTTTCGCGCTGGGCTTCCGCCCCTTCTACCTGCTGGCCAGCGTCTTCGCGGCCCTGTCCATTCCGCTGTGGGCCCTGCAGTTCTCCGGCTGGCTGGGCCACCCCTATCTGGCCGGGCCGCTGTGGCATGCCCACGAGATGCTGTTCGGCTTCACGCTCGCCGTCATCGTCGGCTTCCTGTTCACGGCCGGCGGCAACTGGACCGGCCTGCCCACCCCGACAGGCTGGAAGCTCGGCGCCCTGGCCCTGCTGTGGATCGCCGCCCGCGTGCTGGTGCTGACCCCCTTTGCCGTCGCGGCGGCCCTGGCCAACGTGGCCTTCCCGCTGGCCGCGGCCGTCGCGCTGGCCGTGCCCTTCTTCAAGTCGGGGAACCGGCGCAACTACTTCTTCGTCGGCCTGCTGGTGCTGCTCGCGGCCGCGGCCGCGGCCCTCCATCTGGGGCAGCTCGGCGTTGTCGACGTGCCGGCCTTTCTCGGCGTGCGCGTGGGCCTGGACATCGTGCTCTTCATCCTCGCTGTCATGGGCGGCCGCGTGATCCCGATGTTCACCAACAACGGCGTGCCCGGCGCGGGGGCCGCCAAGCATGCGGGGGTCGAGAAGGTCGCCCTGGGCTCGGTGCTGGGCCTGTTGGTGGCGGATCTCGTCGGCCTGGAGGGCTGGGTTCTCGCGGCGCTGGCTGGCGTCGCCTGCGTGGCGCATGCCTGGCGCTGGGCGCTGTGGCGGCCGTGGAAGACCCTGCGCGTGCCGCTGGTCTGGGTGCTGCACCTGGCCTATGCCTGGGTGCCGCTGCATCTGCTCTTGCGAAGCCTGGCGGCGCTGGGTGTGGTGGCGCCGTCGCTGCCCACGCATGCGCTGACCGTCGGCGCCATCGGCGGCCTGATCATCGGCATGATGACGCGCACCGCCCGCGGCCACACCGGCCGGCCGCTGCGCGCCGACCGCTTCGAGACGGCCTGCTATGGGCTGGTGGCGCTGGCCGCCGTGCTTCGGGTGGGCCTGCCGCTGCTGCGGCCCGAGTCGACCGTGGCCGCCGTGCTGGCCTCCGCCGCGCTGTGGTCGGCCGGCTTCGCGCTCTACGCCGTGCGCTACTGGCCCGTGCTGTCCCGGCCGCGCCTGGACGGGCGACCGGGCTAGCCATGGACTACTTCACCGTCAAGCTCGTGCACCAGTCCGCCGTGGCGCTGTCCATCACCGGCTTCTTCGTGCGTGGCGCGGCCTCGCTCGCCGGCGCGCGCTGGGTCAGGGGGCGGGCAGCGCGCAGCCTGCCGCATCTGGTCGATTCGCTGCTGCTGGCCTCGGCGCTGACGCTGGCATGGATGCTGCGCCTGACGCCGACCCAGGCGCCCTGGCTGCTGGCCAAGATCCTCGGCCTGCTGCTCTACATCGGACTGGGCGTCGTCGCGCTGAAACCGGGCCGGCCGCCGGCCGTTCGGGCCACCGCCTGGCTGGCGGCCCTGGTCGTCGTGGCCTGGATCGTTTCGGTGGCCGTGACCAAGGACCCGTCCGGCTTTTTCGCCGTCATCAAGCGTGCCGCGCCTTGATCAAGCTCAAGTCCGCAAGCGCCGCTGCGCTTGATCATTCCCCATCCCAGCTGTGCTCGCTCCGCCATGAACATGCCGCAATTCTTCGACGAGGTACCCCGACTCCGGGTGCAGGACCCCTTGGCGCGGCTGCTGGGCTGCGCCGAGTACGGTGAGCTGGAATACGGCTTCCGCGATGCGGTCAGGCTGGCGGGCCATGCCTGCCCCACCGTCGCCACCGCCTATTGGCTGACCTATCTGGCGCTCGAGCACCTCTACCCGGGCAGCCTGCCGCAGCGCGGCGGCATCAAGGTCGAGTTCCGTGACGACGCGAGGACGGGCAGCAACGGTGTCATCGCAACCGTCGTGCAGATGCTGACCGGCGCCGCCGGAAGTTCCGGCTTCAAGGGGCTCGCCGGTCACTATTGCCGGGCCGGCCTGATGCGCAGCAAACCCGATCTGCTCGACCTGTTGCGCTTCACGCGGCTGGACACCGGAGAGTCCGTCGATGCCGGCGTCGACATGAACCAGCTGCCTGCCGACCCTGCCATCGAGTCCCTGCTCAAGCGTTGCGCCGATGGACGTGCCAGCAGCGCCGAGGAAATCGAGCTGGCGCGGCTCTGGCTGGAGCGGGTCCGTCATCTGCTGCTGGATTGCGCGCGTGACCCCGCCGTCTTCATGCTGCGGCCCGTCAAGCGGCACGCCGCCGCGGGGGCGCTCGCCAGCTGACCCTCAGCGTCCTTCGCCGGCCTCTGGCGCCGGGCTGCCGTCTTCGGCGTCCAGTCCCCAGTCCATCCAGTCGTCGCCGAATAGCTCCGACGGGTGGGGCGTCGCGACGCTGCCGTTGCCACACTGCAGGGCATCCGCCGCGCAGTATTTGTCGCAGCCCCAGCAGATCCGCTCGGGGTTGGCGGGCTTGATCGGGAACTTCTTGGCCATGCCCGAGGGTGCCATCGCGGCGCTCACGGGACCTTGATGCAAGACAAACCGGCCCGGAACTTGAGCCGCATCAAGTCGCGCTAGCCGGGCCCTGCCCAGAATCCCCGCCATGTTCATTCCCTGGAGCCGCGCCCGCCTCGCCACCAAGATCGGCATCCTTGGCGCCACGCTGCTGACCATCGGCCTGACCGCCATCGGCCTGACGCTGTGGATAGGCTGGCAGCTGGAGGGCGGCGCGGCGGCGGTCAACGAGGCGGGGCGCCTGCGCATGCAGACCTGGCGCATGGCCCACCTGGCGGCCAGCGGCGACCGGGTGCAATTGCAGTCGCAGGCGCGCGCCTACGAATCGTCGCTGAGGCAGCTGCTCAGCGGCGATCCCGCGCGACCGCTGTTCCTGCCGCGTGACGAGAGAACCCAGGCCGCCTACCAGGCCGTGACCGCGGACTGGCGCCACTTGACCTCGACCGCCACCGATGGCCTGCCGACGCCGACCGGCGAGCAGGCCGAGGCCCTGGTGAGCCGGATCGACCTGCTCGTCGACGCCGTCGAGGCCCGCATGGCAGCCTGGAGTTCCCTGCTGTCGGCCGTGCAGCTGTCCCTGGTGGGGCTGGCCATCGCGGCTTCGGTGATCTTCCTTTTCGCCTCGCATCTGGTCGTGTTCGCGCCGGTGGACCGGTTGCGCCGTGGCCTGAATGCCCTCGAGCAGGGCACGCTGGGCACGCGCATTCCCGGCGACGCCCAGGACGAGTTCGGCGAGCTGGCGCGGGGCTTCAATCGCATGGCTGGGAGGCTGCAGGCCGTCTACCGCGACATGGAGGATGAAGTGCGGGCCAAGACGGCAGACTTGCGCCAGGAGCAGCACCGCCTGGCCGCCCTGTACGAAGCCGCGGCCTTCGCGGCCGGCGCCCATTCGCAGCGCGAGCTGGCGGCCGGCTTCGGCGAGCGCGTGCGCCGGGTGGCCCGCGCCGACGCCGTCGCCGTGCGCTGGCTGGACACCAGCGAGCAGCGCCTGGTTCTGCTGGCCTCGCAGGGCCTGCCGCCGGCCATCGTGGATGCCGAGCGCTGCCTGGTGCCCGGAGCCTGCCATTGCGGCAGCCCGCCGCCGCGGGCCCGCGTCATCCCCATCGCGCTGGACGGCAAGGCCGAGGCGCATTGCTCCAAGGCCAGCTTCGTCGCTCTCGTCAACGTGGCGCTGACGGTGCAGGGCCGCACGATGGGCGAGATCGACCTGCTCTACCGCGAGACGCCGACGCTCGCCGCGGCCGACCGCGAGCTGCTCGACAGCCTGGCCAGCCATCTCTCCAGCGCCATGGACAGCCTGCGCAATGAGGCCCTGCAGCGCGAGGCCGCGGTGGCCGAGGAGCGCAGCATGCTGGCCCGCGAGCTGCACGATTCCATCGCGCAGAGCTTGGCCTTCATGAAGATCCAGCTGCAGCTGCTGAAGGACGCCCAGCAGGGCGGCCAGCCGGTCAAGGCTGCGAGGTTGCTGGAGGAGCTGGAACTGGGCCTGAAGGAGAGCACGGCCGACGTGCGCGCGCTGCTGATGCATTTCCGCACCCGCACCGATGGCGACGACCTGCTGCCGGCGTTGCAGCAGACGCTGCAGAAGTTCCGCCTGCAAAGCGGCGTGCAGGCCGAGCTGAAGGTCGACGGCCACGGCGCGCCGCTGCCGGCCGATGTGCAGGTGCAGCTGCTGCACGTCGTGCAGGAAGCCCTGTCCAATGTGCGCAAGCATGCGCGGGCCCGGCAGGTGCAGATCCGCCTGGCCCATCAGCCGCACTGGCAGATCGAGATCCACGACGACGGCTGCGGCTTCGATGCCGAGGCCGATGCCCCCGACGACAGCCATGTGGGCCTGCGCATCATGAAGGAGCGCGCCGCCAAGGTCGGCGCCGCCGTGCAGCTCGATTCCCGTCCCGGCGCCGGCACCCGCGTGCGCGTCTCCCTTCCCGAATCCGAGGCCGTCACGCCATGAGTAGCGCCAGCAGTGATCCCATCCGCGTCCTCGTCGTCGACGACCACACCCTGTTCCGCCGCGGCCTCATCGCGCTGCTGGCCACGCAGCCGCGGCTGCTGGTCGTCGGCGAAGCGGGTGATGCCGGTGCCGCCGAGCGGCTGGCGACGGAGCTACAGCCCCAGGTCATCCTGCTGGACAACCACCTGCCCGGCGTCAGCGGCGTGCAGTCCCTGCCGGCCTTGAAGGCGGCCGCGCCCGGCTGCCAGGTGCTGATGCTGACGATGAGCGAGTCTGAGGCCGACCTTGGCGCGGCCCTGCGCGCCGGCGCCTGCGGCTATCTGCTGAAGACGGCCGACAACCAGGAGCTGACCCAGGCCATCGAGCGCGCCGTGCGCGGCGTGTCCAGCTTCAGCGCCGAGATGGCCGGCAAGCTGGCCACGGCCTTCCGCCACGAGGCCGAGGCCGTCGCACCGCCGCCGCCCGATCCGCTGGCCACGCTGTCGCCGCGCGAGCGCGAGATCGTCGACCTCATCGCCCGCGGTGATTCCAACAAGCAGATCGCCCGCGAGCTCGGCATCGCCGAGACGACGGTCAAGATCCATGTGCAGCATCTGCTGCGCAAGCTGGACCTCGACTCGCGCGTGCAGGCTGCCGTGCTGGTCACACAGCAGCGCACCTAGTCCTTTCGGACGAGGCCGCTAAGGCCCTCGTCCTCCCAGCGACGGGTGTCGCGCTGATCCTGGCGGTGAATGTGCGGCGTGCTGGCCGCGCGGGACAGTGGCTCATCGCCACTGAGGAGGAAATCGCATGACTGCGCCCCCCGTCGACCGCAAGGCTTGGTCGGTGCTGATCGTCAGCACCCTGGCCTTCACCGTCTGCTTCATGGTGTGGATGATGTTCGGCGTCATCGGCATCCCGATCAAGAAGCAGCTGGGCCTCAACGCCACCGAGTTCGGCCTGCTGACGGCCATGCCGGTGCTGACCGGTTCGCTGGTGCGGGTGCCGCTGGGCATCTGGACGGACCGCTACGGCGGCCGCATCGTGCTGACCCTGCTGATGCTGGCCACGGTGCCCGCCATCTGGCTGATGGCCTATGCCACGCAGTACTGGCACTTCCTCGCCATCGGCCTCTTCGTCGGCCTGGCGGGCGGCTCCTTCTCGGTGGGCACGCCCTATGTGGCGCGCTGGTTCCCCAAGAGCCGCCAGGGCATGGCCATGGGCGTCTACGGCGCCGGCAACTCGGGCTCGGCGGTCAACAAGTTCGTCGCTCCGGTGCTGCTCGTCAGCTTCGGCTGGACCATGGTGCCCCAGGTCTACGCGGCCATCATGGCCGGCACCGTCGTGTTGTTCTGGCTGTTCAGCCACAGCAACCCGGCCCACCTCGTCACCAGCAACGTCAGCTTCCGTGATCAGCTCAAGGCCCTGAAGGATCCGCGCGTGCTGAAGTACTGCCAGTACTACAGCATCGTCTTCGGCGGCTACGTGGCGCTGGCGCTGTGGATGGTGCAGTACTACGTCGGCGAGTTCAGTCTCGACATCCGCGTCGCCGCGCTGCTGGCGGCCTGCTTCAGCCTGCCGGGCGGCGTGCTGCGCGCCATCGGCGGCCTGCTGTCCGACAAGTTCGGCGCCCACAGGGTGACCTGGTGGGTGATGTGGGTGAGCTGGATCTGCCTCTTCCTGCTCAGCTATCCGCAGACCGACTTCACCGTGATGACCGTCGCCGGCGCGCGCACCTTCCACATCGGCCTGAACGTCTACGCCTTCACCGGTCTGCTGGCCGTGCTGGGCGTGGCCTTCGCCTTCGGCAAGGCCTCGGTCTTCAAGTACATCAGCGACGACTACCCCGGCAATATCGGCGCCATCAGCGGCATCGTCGGCTTGGCCGGTGGCCTCGGCGGCTTCGTGCTGCCCATCCTCTTCGGCGTGCTGCTGGACCTCACCGGCGTGCGCTCCAGCGCCTTCATGTTGATGTACGGCGTCGTCTGGGTCTCGCTGATCTGGATGTACTGGACCGAGGTGCGTCGCACCGACGTCATGGGCCATGGCGTACAGCCGGCCTGACTCCCACGAGGACAAATCATGAGCAAGAACCCGAACGCGGCCGTTCCGACGAGCGGCGCGGATATCCAAGACTGGCGACCTGAAGACGACGCCTTCTGGGAGAGCACCGGCAAGCGCATCGCCTACCGCAACCTGTGGATCTCCATCCCGGCCCTGCTGTGCGGCTTCGCCGTCTGGGGCATGTGGGGCATCATCGCCGTGCAGATGCTGAACCTGGGCTTTCCGTTCAGCCAGGCCCAGCTGTTCACGCTGACGGCCATCGCCGGCATCTCCGGCGCCACCATGCGCATCCCGGCCTCCTTCCTCATCCGCATGGCGGGTGGACGCAACACCATCTTCCTCACCACCGCCATGCTGCTAGCGCCGGCCATCGGCACCGGCGTGGCCCTGCAGCACCCGGAGTGGCCGCTGTGGGTCTTCCAGCTGATGGCGCTGTGGTCGGGCGTGGGCGGCGGCAACTTCGCGTCGTCGATGTCCAACATCAGCACCTTCTTCCCCAAGCGCCTGCAGGGCACGGCCCTGGGCCTGAATGCGGGCCTGGGCAACTTCGGCGTGACGACGATGCAAATCGTCATCCCGCTCGTGATGACGATGAGCTTCTTCGGCCTGACCGGCGACTCGATGACGCTGGTGAAGGCCAGCGGCTGGATCTTCGGCAAGATTCCCGCGGGCACCGCGACCTGGATCCAGAACGCCGGCTTCGCCTGGGTGCTGTCCCTGGTACCGCTGGCGGCGCTGTGCTGGTTCGGCATGAACAACCTCAAGACGGTGACCCCGCAGTCCGGCTCGCCGCTGGTGGCCTTCCTGAAGATTACCTACCTGTATTCGCTGGCCTTCGTGCCGTCCATCGGCATGCTCTATCTCTACCTGCCGGCACCGACGGGCCTGGGCCTGCTGAACATGTGGGTTGCCATCCCGCTGGACATCGTTGCGGCCCTGCTCGTCATGCGGCTGGCCGCCTTCGGCGCCATGAAGGAGAACGTCGCCAAGCAGTTCGCCATCTTCCGCAACAAGCACACCTGGAGCCTGACGGCCCTCTACGTCGTCACCTTCGGCAGCTTCATCGGCTTCTCCATGGCGCTGCCGCTGGCCATCACGGTCATCTTCGGCTTCCAGCATGTGCCCGATGCCGCGGGCGTGCTCACGCACACGCTGAAGAACCCGAACGCGCCGTCCGCACTGACCTATGCCTGGATCGGGCCCTTCGTCGGCGCCGCCGTGCGGCCCGTCGGCGGCTGGATCTCGGACAAGGTCGGCGGTTCCATCGTGACCCAGGTCATCTCGGCCGTCATGGTGTTCGCGTCGGTGGCCGTCGGCTACGTTATGCAGCAGGCCTATGGCTCGGCCACACCGGAGCAGTACTTCCCGGCCTTCATGGGCCTGATGGTGCTGCTGTTCGCGGCCAGCGGCGTCGGCAACGGTTCGACCTTCCGCTCGGTCGGCGTCATCTTCGACCGCACCCAGGCCGGCCCCGTGCTGGGCTGGACCTCGGCCGTCGCCGCCTACGGTGCCTTCATCGCGCCGGTGCTCATCGGCGAGCAGATCAAGGCCGGCACACCCCAGCTGGCCTTCTACGGCTTCGCGGCCTTCTACGCGGTCTGCCTTGTCCTGAACTGGTGGTTCTATCTGCGCGGTGGGGCGGAGATCCGCAACCCATGACGTGCGCTGCACCAGTCGTCGGTCATTGCAGGGCAGTTCACCGGGGGGCGCTCAGGCCTCGCCATTTTGTTCCTTGCACTTGGCGGGCGTGTCGTGGATACGGTAGGGCCGTTATGCAGCGGCTCGCCTAAGTGCGGGAACCAATGCCAAGTGCAGTTTTTCCACGACGGTCTCCAGCGGTTCTGCATCGAGCCCGTTCTTCTTTACAAACGACAGCCACATCGTCTGGCGCGAAGCATCCTCAGCGAACTCCTCAGTAAGTCCGACCGGCGGCTCGGTTGGCACAGCCATGCCGCACCTTTCGAAGGTGGCTTTGATCGCCTGCGCCAGCAGGCCGGCGTCGAGCGTTTCTCGCGTCAGCAGCACCGACAGGTCGAAGTAGTCCTTTAGTCGGCTGTTCGCCATACCTAGCAGCGCGATCGCATGCAGTTTCTCTGCAACGACGGTGTAAGCCGGATAGACCCGGAGCCGAGGCGCCGGCAGGTCGTCCAGCAGAACCGGGTAGACCGCTTCCACTGGGCCAGGCGTCACGGCATCACCGAAGCCGATGTCTATCTGCACCTTGCAGCGCGCCTTTGCCAGATCGCCAATGACGAACACGCGGACGCCACCGTAGCCGGCCTCCTTGCGAATATCCTCGACGGCGACCGAGGCCGGATCGAACACGATGCCGTCATCGACGACGACGGCAGCGATCTCGCGGAACCGCTGTGCCACCGATTCCCGGTCGCTGGCGCCGAAGCCCAGCAAATCGGCGTCGCGTGTCGCCCGGTGCGGCATGTGGTACCAGAGAGTGAACAGCAGCGCGCCCTTGAGCAGAAAGCAATCCGCGTGTGCCGATTCGGCCAAGCGGTAGAGCATGCGCTCAAGGGCAAAGCGAACCAACACCTGGTTGAAGTCCGAGCCCTGCGCCTTGGCGACGTTGAGGAGGCGGGCACGCACCGACGCTGCGACCTGACTCATGCCACCGCCTCCAGGTACGGACGCATCACATTGGCGACGCGGCACAGCTTGGCGTAGCGCCACAGCTCGTCCGGCGAGGCCAGCTGCTTCGCGTGTACTTCCTTCAGCGCCTCCAGCGCCACGTCCAACCCGATCTTGTTGCGGTGCTTGAAGCAGTCCGCCACGGTCTTGGCGATACCGTAGACGCGTAGGCTGATGCCGTCGCGTTCGACGGTCTCTATGCCTTCGGCATAGACATCACCGGTCATCTGCACCATCCTGATCGGCGGGTGGTCGATGCGCGGGGCATGGCTGCCGCGCGGCATAGCGATCCAGACCTGCCGTGGCAGCTGCGTGGTCAGTTCGTGGAACTGCAGAGCGCTCAGCAGGCAGAACACGGCCTGCGGCACCTTGGTTGCCACCGCAGCCAGGCCCTCATGTTCGGAGCCTGGATGGCTGGGCAGGCGGTAGAGACCGCGGCCCACCCTGTCGAGCAGGCCAGCAGCAGTCAGGCGTGTCAGCATGACCCGGGGAGCGTCGATGGCTTTCAGGTCGCCGGTGCGAAGCAGCCCCTTGCGTTGGGCAAGGTCAAGGATGCGTTGCGTATGGGTATCGGCAAGCATGGACGGTAGTTTGTTCCGTTTTTTCGCTCAATTCAAATCGTCGACGAAATATAGGAACAAAGGGTGCCCGCTGCCGGTAGTTCTGACGAACGATGGCAGCCCTCTGGGGGCTCATCCTTCCGCGCCACCTCCCCTCGACCGGTGGTGGATGGGCATCAGCCGCCCCGCCGCAGACCATGCTCTTCGTGAGCAAGACCCTGTCCCTGCCCCTTCACTGGAACCCGGAGGATCCCGACTTCTGGGTCGACCGCGGTCGCGCTGTGGCCTTGCGCAACCTGGGCTTCGCCATCCCCTCGCTGGCGCTGTCGTTCGCGGTGTGGATGCTGTGGTCCGTCCTTGTCGTGCACCTGCCGGCGGCGGGCTTTCGCTACAGCACCAACCAGCTGTTCTGGCTGAGCGCGCTGCCGGCCCTGTGCGGCGCGACGCTGCGCATCTTCTACGGTTTCGCCGTGCCCTGGTTCGGCGGCCGGCGCTGGACGGCGCTGTCGACGGCCAGCCTGCTGCTGCCCACCAGCGGCATTGCGCTGGCGGTGCAGGACCCCGCTACGCCCTATGAATGGATGGTGGTCCTGGCCCTGCTGTGCGGTCTGGGCGGCGCCAACTTCGCCAGCGGCATGGCCCATATCAGCGCCTGCTTCCCGGCCCGCGAACAGGGCGTGGCCCTGGGCCTGGGTGCCGGCTTCGGTCATCTCGGCGTGGGGCTGGTGCAGTGGGCCGTGCCGCTGGTCATCGGCAGCGGCGTCTTCGGCCTGCCGGCCCTGGCCAATGCCGGCCTGGTCTGGCTGCCACTGATCGTGCTGGCCAGCCTGGCCGCCTGGTTCGGCATGGATGACCTGCCGGCCAGCGGCGTCGGCATGACCGAGCAGGCCCAGCTCTTCACGCGCCGTCACAGCTGGCTGATGAGCTGGCTCTACCTGGGCAGCTTCGGCAGCTTCATCGGCTTCGCAGCGGCCTACCCGCTGCTGCTGCGCAGCCAGTTCCCCGGCCTGGACAGCGCCCAGCAACTTGTCTGGATGGGGCCGGTGCTCGGCGCGCTGGCGCGGCCGCTGGGCGGCTGGGCGGCCGACATCTGCGGCGGCGCCCGCATCAGCCTGGCCTGCTTCGGCGCCATGGCCCTCGGCATAGGCGGCGTGCTCGCCAGCCTGGGCGGGGAGGGCGGTGCCGCCCTTTTCGTCGCCAGCTTCGTGCTGCTGTTCGTCGCCGCCGGCATCGCCAACGGCAGCACCTTCCGCATGGTGCCTCTGGGCTTTCTGCGCGAAGCGCGCTGGGGGCGCGGCTCCTTGCGCGAGGCCCAGGCCCAGGGCGCCGCGGCCCTCGGCCTGTGCTCGGCCGTCGGGGCCTACGGCGGCTTCTTCATCCCCAAGAGTTTCGGCAGCGCCATCGCGCTGGCCGGCGGCCCGCAGGCCGCCCTCTATTGCTTCCTGGCGTTCTACCTGAGCTGCATGGCCATCTGCTGGTGGTTCTACGGCCGTCGGGGCGCCCCCCTGTCTTGCTAACGGAGAAATCGATGTCTCATTTCCTGGATCGACTGACGGCCTTCCAGCTGCCCAAGGAAGTCTTTGCCGGCGGCCATGGCGTCAGCACCGGTGAAGACCGCACCTGGGAGGACGCCTACCGCAACCGCTGGGCCCACGACAAGATCGTGCGCAGCACCCACGGCGT
>CBHWBD010000133.1:0-13706 GCA_966111775.1 uncultured Comamonadaceae bacterium
GCCATGGCCGCGGCCGGGTTGAAGTTGCGCGCGGTGCGGCGGAACACCAGGTTGCCGCTCTTGTCGGCCTTGTAGGCCTTGACCAGGGACACGTCGGGCACCAGGGCCTTCTCGAGGATGTAGGTCTCGCCGTTGAACTCGCGCGACTCCTTGCCCTCGGCGATCAGGGTGCCGACGCCGGTGCGCACGAAGAAGGCCGGGATGCCGGCGCCACCGGCGCGCATCTTCTCGGCCAGCGTCCCCTGGGGCGTGAATTCCAGCTCCAGCTCGCCGGCCAGGTATTGGCGCTCGAACTCCTTGTTCTCGCCCACATAGCTGGAGATCATCTTCTTGATCTGCCGCGTGGTGAGCAGCTGGCCGAGGCCGAAGCCGTCCACGCCGGCATTGTTCGAGATGACCGTCAGGTCCTTGACGCCGCTGTCGCGCAGGGCCGCGATCAGAGCCTCGGGAATGCCGCAAAGGCCGAAGCCGCCGACGGCCAGCATCTGCCCGTCCTTCACGACGCCGCGCAACGCCTCATCGGCGCTCGGGTACACCTTGTTCATGCGAAAAGTCTCCTGCGGTTGGCAACGCCCGCAAGGGTACTATCGCGCCCCTCTCGCCGTCGATTACGCAAGATCGCCTAAGTGGAACCCGCCGCCCTCGACTACCGCAGCGCCTTCCAGCTGGCACCGATAGGCTTGGTGCTGTCGGCCCAGCGCCAGATCGTCGACTGCAACGAACGCGTGCTGCAGATGTTCGGCGCGGCGCGCGAGCAGCTCGTCGGCCAGAGCTTTGCCGTCATGTACCCCAGCGCCGTCGAGTTCGAGCGCACCGGCGCCCGCATCGTCGTGAGCCTGGACGCCCAGGGCCACTATGCCGACGACCGCGTCATGCGGCGCCTCGGCAGCGGCGAACTGTTCTGGTGCCACGTGACCGGTCGCGCACTCGATCCCGCCAACCCGCATGCCCGCGGCATCTGGAGCTTCGAGGACCTGTCGGCCCGGCGCCAGATCACGGCCGAGCTGACGCCGCGCGAGCGCGAGATTGCCGCCCTGCTCGTCGAGGGCCTGACCAGCAAGGCCGTAGGCCGGCGCCTGGGCGTGAGCCCGCGCACGGTGGACATCTACCGCGGCCGGCTGATGAAGAAATATGCGGCGTCCAGCACGCCGGAGCTGATCAACAGGTTGTTGAGCGCATGAGTTCAGACCACGCACCCGCACTGCCCTATTGCCGCAACTGCCACTTCACGCTGGTCACGCCGCGCCCCGTCTACTGCGGCCATTGCGGGCAGGAGACCGATCTGCATCCGCCCTCGGTGCGCGAGATGTTCACCGAGTACCTGGGCCACTACATCGCTTTCGACGGGCCGCTGTGGCGCACGCTGTGGGCGCTGATCTGCCTGCCCGGCCATCTGACCAATGCCTATTTCCATGGCCAGCGTCGCCGCTACCTGCTGCCACTGCGGGTCTATCTGAGCGCGAGCTTCGTGTTCTTCGTCGGCTGGGCCCTGCTGCCCGCCCTGCCCGATCCGGTGGCGGTACCGGGTCAATCCCTGGGCGTGCACATGAGGCCCGGCATGACGCCCGCGCAGCTCGCTGCAGAAGCCGCCTCGGCAGCGGGCAAGCCCTCAGAACAGATGAATCTGAGCGTGCTTGGCTGCAAGCTGGCAGAGGCCGACACCTGCAGCGCCGTTCAGCGCTGGCTCGTGAAGTCGGTCGAGCATGCGACGCATCTGACGCGCGAGCAATGGTCGGCCAAACTGCTGGCGCTGGCGCCCTACGGCCTGCTGGCGATGCAGCCGGTGTTCGCGGCCTTGCTGTTGCTGATGTTCTTGCGCAGCGGCCGGCGCTATGCGGAACATTTCGTGTTCTCGCTGCACAGCCACAGCCTGTGGTTCCTGGCACTGCTGGCCGGGTTCGCGACGCAGTCGGCGGGGTTGCTGACGCTGGCCGTGTTCGCGCATGGCCTGGTCGCGATGCAACAGGTCTACGGCCTGAGCCGTTGGGGTGCCGCCTGGCGCGGCGCGCTGCTGAGCGTCGGCTATTCGCTGCTGCTGCTGTTCGGCCTGATGGCGATGGTGGTTTTCATCGCGGTCACCTCACCGGTCAAGTGAACACGCCCTGGCGCAGCCACTTGGTGGCGACCCATTTCTCGCCTTCAAGCACCGGCGAGCCGCCATGCAGGGTCTGTGTCGACGGGTGGGGCCGGTCGTAGCTGAAGAAGACGGCATTGCCCTTGACCGGGGCGACGTCCAGGCCGATGTCCGGGAAGATGGTCGAGCCGCCCGCGGTGGGCGTGTTCAGGTAGATGACCAGGGTCGCCACACGCTGGCCGCCGCGCTTCAGGATGTTGGGCGTGCTGACGTGACCGGGGTCGAAATAGTCGTAATGGGGCTGGTATTCGGCACCCGGGCGATAGCGCAGCACCTGCAGGCCCTCGCCATGGTCCAGGGGCCAGCGCAGCAGCGTGGCCAGGCGCGCCTCGAGGGTGCGGATCAGGTCGGTCTCGCAGCGCTCGAAGAACATGCCGTCGCTGGTGCGCGCGGCATTCACCTCGCTGCCGTCGGTGCCCGTGGCCACCGTCTCGGAGCGCGCCAGGCGCTTGGCTGCCAGGTCGATGATGCCGTCGCACTCCTCGTCGGACAGCAGGCTGCCGAAGACGACGACGCGCGGCTGGCGCAGGGCCATCATGACCTTGACCTGGCGGTCGCCGGCGTCGATGACGGGGGCGAAGCGGCTCAGGTCGGGCTCGGGCAGGCCGGGCGTGGCCCCGGGCGGGGCCGTCAGCGTGGCCGACTGGCCCAGCGTGCGGGCCAGGGCCTGGCGGGCGATGCCCTCATCCCAACCGCTGCCCAGCATGGCCGCCAGGATGCTTTCTGAAGCATGGCCGGCACGGCTCTGCTCGGTGATCCACTCACACAGCTCGGGGGTGATGACTTGTTGGCTCATGACTTGCGGCGGAAGACGAGTCGGTCGGGAGAAGAGACGTCGGAGGCCAGACGATAACCGTCCAGGTCGAAGGCCTTGAGCCCTTCAGGCGTTTCAAGGCGTTGCCGGATCGCGAAGCGAGCCATCAACCCGCGAGCACGCTTGGCGAAGAAGCTGATGATCTTGTACTCGCCGTTCTTCCAGTCCTCGAACTGGCAGTCGATGACGCGAGGCTTCAACGCCTTGCGGTCGGCCGCACGGAAATACTCCTGCGAGGCCAGGTTGACGATGACGGGCACCTTCTCGCCTCGAGCCAGCTTGTTCAGGTGCAGGGCCAGGCGGTCGCCCCAGTAGTCGTAGAGGCTGGCGCCATGCTCACCGGCGAGGCGGGTGCCCATCTCCAGGCGATAGGGCTGCATGCGGTCCAGCGGCCGCAGGATGCCGTACAGGCCCGACAGCATGCGCACATGCGCCTGGGCCCAGGCGATGTCCTCGCCGCTCAGCGTCTTGGCGTCCAGGCCGTCGTAGACGTCGCCGTTGAAGGCCAGCACGGCCGGCTTGCTGTTCTTGTCGGTGAAGCGCGGCCGCCAGGCGGCATAGCGGTCGACATTGAGCTGGGCCAGGGGCTCGGACAGGTCCATCAGCTCGCGGACATCGTCCACGCTCTTGGTGCGCAGCACATCGATCAGCGCGGCGGTGTCGTCCAGGAACTGCGGGCGGGTCAGGGCCGGCGCCAGGTCGGCAGGCGTCGGCGTGTCGTAGTCAAGGGACTTGGCGGGCGAGAGCAGGAACAGCATGGGCGCGGATTTTGGCCCCTGTTCGCATCGGCGCCGCGCACTCAGGCTGGGGCGCCGCCGTCGCCGAAGCGGTCCAGGGAGTACAGCATCGTCGCCACCAGCACCGCGGCCACCGGGCCAGCGGCCGGCACCAGCAGCGTGGCAACGACCGGCACCACAAGCACCAGCTGGCGCAGGCCAACCCCGTAGAGCAGGCCGGCCCTGCGGACGTAGCGCACGCCGGCAACTGTCCAGCGCGCCCGCGCCTCGGAGGCGACCGGCATGCCGCCGATGAAGCCCGCGTGGTTGTAGAAGCGAACCGCCATCAGCGTCGACACCAGCGATGCGGACAGCAGCGCCAGCAGCACCAGTTCCAGCACCATGCGCGGGCCGGGACCGGCAATGCCCCCCGTGCTGGCCAGGCTGTCGTGCAGCGAAGGCGCCACCAGCGTGGCCGTGCCCATCAGGGCCAGCGCGGTCGTGGAGGTCAGCATGGTGGCCGACATCAACGAGTTGCGCAGCGTCTGCACCGCCAGCACCTCGGAGCCCGGCTGCTCGGAGACGACACGGAACCATTCCTCGCGCAGTCCGGCATGCCGGGCCGGGGCCAGCCGCTGCGGCCGACGCAGCAGCAGCAAGCCCTCGTACAGGCCCGTCACCACCAGCGTCATGACCACGCAGGCCCAGTCTGCATCGACGCTCATGGCTCAGGCCTTCCCTCGCCGCTCAAGCAGCTCGAACAAGCCCATACCGGCCAGCATCGCGGCGACGAAGACCACGGCCTTGAGCTCGCCCATGCCCAGCGCCACCAGCGCCGGCCCCGGGCAGAAGCCGGCGAGCCCCCAGCCGGCACCAAACAGCAGGCTGCCGCTGAGCAGCCGGCGGTCGATGGCGCTCGCGGTCGGCAACCGCAAAGGCATGTCCAGCAAGGTGGTCCCGCGCCGCCGGGCGACCGCGAACGCCACCAGGCCCACGGCGATGGCCCCCACCATGACCAGCGCCAGCGACGGGTCCCAGGCGCCGGCCAGGTCGAGGAAACCCAGCACCTTGGCCGGGCTGGCCATGCCCGACAGAATGAGGCCGAGACCGAACACCAGGCCGGCCAGCAGGGAAGTGAAGATCGCCATGAGCCCTCCTCAAAAGGCGACGACGTGCCGCAGCACGAACACCGTGACGAAGCCAGCTGCCATGAAGGCCAGCGTCGCGGCCAGGGAACGCGGCGACAGGCGGGACAGCCCGCAGACGCCATGCCCACTGGTGCAACCAGCGCCATAGCGCGTGCCCACGCCGACCAGCAAGCCCGCCAGCGCAAGCGCGGGCCACCCCGCCTCGATGCGCGGCAGCGGCACGGCCGTGAACAGCGCGTACGCTGCCGGCGCGCCGACCAAGCCCAGCAAGAAGGCGACGCGCCATCCCGCATCGCCCCGGGCCGGTCGCAACAGCCCGCCCAGTACACCGCTGATGCCCGCGATGCGGCCGTTGAGCAGGACGAACAGCGCCGCCGCGACGCCGATGAGCGCACCACCGGCCAGGGAGGCCAGGGGCGTGAACGCAATCCAGTCGATGTGCACGGCTCACTCCTTGGGGCAATAGAGGCTGTACAGCAGGCCCAGCACCTGCAGCAAGCGCGCGTCGGCAATGCTGTAGAAGATGCGTTTGCCGTCCCGGCGCGTATCCACCACGCCCTCGGCGCGCATCACGGCCAGTTGCTGCGACAGCGTGGGTTGGCGGATGCCCAGCACTTCCTCCAGGTCACCAACCGCCATCTCCCCCTGCGACAGTTGGCACAGCAGCAGCAGGCGGTCTTCGTTGGCCAGCACCTTCAGGGCGCTGACGGCCTGGCCGGCGGCCTGGCGCAACATGGCGGGGTCGATGACGGAAGTGGGCATGAGTCGCTCCGTGAAGTTGACTTCATTATGCCAATAAATATAATGTCAATCAATATATTGAACGAACGGGAGCCCGCATGGCCGCCAGCACCACCGTCCAGGCCTTCTTCGACGACAAGACCTGCACCGTCTCCTATGTCATCGTCGACAACGCCAGCCGGTGCGCCGCCCTCGTCGACCCCGTGCTGGATTTCGACTTCAAGTCGGGCCGCACCAGCACGCTGCAGGCCGACCGGCTGATCGCCTACGTCCGTGAGCACGGCCTCACGGTGCAGTGGATCCTGGAAACCCACGCCCATGCCGACCACCTGTCCAGCGCCCGCTACCTGCAGCAGCAGGTCGGCGGTCGCATCGCCATCGGCGAGCACATCACGCAGGTGCAGGCAACGTTCAAGCGGCTCTTCAACCTCGAGCGCGGCTTCCTGCCCGACGGCGCACAGTTCGACCACCTCTTCAAGGACGACGAGCTGTTCCACATCGGCGAGACCGAAGCGCGCGCGCTGCTGGTGCCGGGTCACACGCCCGCCGACATGGCCTATGTCGTTGACGGCGCGGTCTTCGTCGGCGACACGCTCTTCATGCCGGACGTCGGCTCGGCCCGCGCCGACTTTCCAGGCGGTGACGCACACGCGCTGTACGCATCCATGCGACGCATCCTGGCGCTTGCGCCCGAGACGCGAATATTCGTCTGTCACGACTACCCGCCCGACGGCCGCGAGCCGGCCTGGGAGACCACCGTGGCCGAGCAGCGCGCGAGCAATATCCATGTCCGCGACGGCATCGAGGCAGCCCAGTTCGTGCAGATGCGCCAGGCGCGCGACGCCAAGCTGGACGTGCCCACCCTGATCCTGCCGTCCATCCAGGTCAACATCCGTGCCGGCCAGATGCCGCCGGCCGACGACAACGGCGTCGCCTATCTGCGCATCCCCATCAACGCCCTGCCCGCGCGCTGAGCAGCAGCACCACCCCCAGCAGCACGACGCCGGCGGCCAGCCATTCGTGGCCGCTGATCTGCTCGCCCGCCAGCGTCACGCCGAGCAGCATGGCGATGACCGGGTTGACGAAGGAATAGCTCGACGCCAGGCCGGCCGAGGCCTCGGCCAGCAGCACCATATAGGCGTTGAAGGCGATCAGCGAGCCGAACACGACAAGATAGACCCAGGCCCACAGCGCCTGCGGCTCGATGTGGTTGGGGAGGGTCTCGCCGCTGACCAGGCTCAGGCCCATCAGCACGAGGCCACCGGCCAGCATCTCGCTCGCGAAGCCCATGGCGCCGGGCGCCAGCGGCCAGACGCGCTGCGACAGCACGCTGCCCACGGCCCAGCTCGCGCAGGCCACGCTGATGGCCACCAGGCCCATGGGCGAGGCACCGAAGCCCTGGCCCTGCGTCAGCAGCAGCACGCCGACCAGGCCGAAGGCGATGCCCAGCGACTCCAGCCGCGTCGGCTTCTCGCCCCACAGCAGGTTGAGGCCGGCGATCATCAGCGGCATCACGGCGATGAAGGCGACCACCAGGCCCGAACCCACCGTCTGCTCGGCCGTCGCCGTACCGCCCATGCCGCCGCCCAGCATCAGGCCCCCGATGACCAGGGCATGCAGCCACTGGCGCCGGCTCGGCCATGGCGCGCCGCGCCAGCGCATCCACACCGCCAGCAAGGCACCGGCGACCAGAAAGCGGCTGCCCATCTGGATGAAGGGCGGCAGGCTGATCAGCGCGACCTTGATGGCGAGATAGGTCGAGCCCCAGACCAGCCAGGTGGCGGCCAGGCAAAGCATCAGCTTAGGCGCCAGGCCCGGGGCGGTCTTCAGCGGCAGGACGGTGGTGTTCATAGGCCAGGATCGTAGAAATTCGCGCCCCAGCCGAACATGGGTCATTGAAGGTTGATCGAATAACTCGCCTTAAGATCAAAAGACATTCGATCCAATCGCAGAGACTTTCATGGCCATCGAACTCGATCAGCATGACCACCGCATCCTGGCCGAACTGCAGGCCGATGCCCGACTGACCATGGCCGAGCTGGGCCGGCGGGTGCATCTCAGCCAGCCCGCCGTGACCGAGCGGGTGCGCAAGCTGGAGGACGGCGGCGTCATCCGCGGCTATCGGGCCGTCGTCGACGCAAGCAAGCTGGGCTATGGCATCCGCTCCATCATCCGCATCGGCAATCTCGACGAGGGCGTGCTGATGCGGGCGCTCGAATCCAGCCCCGAGGTCGTGACGGCCTATGGCGTGACGGGCGAGGACAGCTGGATCCTGGAGATCGCCGTGCGCGACGTGGCCCATCTGCGCGCGACGCTGTCGCGCTTCTGCCAGCAGGTGCCGACGTCGACCGCCATCATCCTGAATGCCGTGCGCGAGCATGCGCCGATCAAGCCGCTGCCGACCGGTGAGCCCGAACCGGTGGCAGCAGTGCCGGAAATGAAAAAGCCCCGCCGCGGCGGGGCTTGAGCCAAGCCGCGGCGCGGCTTACTTGGCCAGCAGCGTGTTGACCGCGTCGATGTCCTCGGCGCGCAACTGGCCCGAGGCCTGGCGCAGCTTGAGGCCGTTGACGACGACGTCGTAGCGGGCCTTGGCCAGATCGCGCTGGGTGGTGAAGAGCTGAGTCTGGGCGTTCAACACGTCCAGGTTGACGCGCACGCCGACCTTGTAACCCAGCTGGGTGGCTTCCAGGGCCAGCTTGGTGGACGACTCGGCAGCCTCGTAGGCGGCGACCTGAGCCTTCAGCGACTGCACGCCGAAGAAGGCGCGGCGCGTGGCCTCGGAAACGCTGCGGCGGGCGAAGTCGAGGTCGTTGCGGGCCTTGTCCTCCAACACCAGGGTTTCCTTGATGCGGTTCTGCGTGGCACCACCGGTGTACAGCGGGTAGGTGAAGGTCAGGCCGATGCTGGCGTTCTTGGTGGTGCCGACACCCGAGGCCACCGCCTGGGCACCGCTGAGGCTGTTGTGCAGGTTCTGGCCGCCGACGCTGGCGCTGGCGTCCAGCGTGGGCTTCTCGCCGGCACGGGCGATCTGGGTGTCGAGCTGGGCCACTTCCAGGCCCAAGCGGGCCTTGCGGATGGCCGGGTGCTGGTCGTCGCCGGTGGCGACCCAGGTGTCGACGTTGTCGCTGGGCAGGGCCGGCAGGGCCACCGGCACGGCCAGGCCCTTGGGCTCGACGCCGACGCGGCCGACGAACTGGTCCAGGGTCACCCGCTTGACGCGCAGGTCGTTGTCGGCAGCCAGCTCCTGAGCCACGGCGAGGTCGTAGCGGGCCTGGGCTTCACGGGTGTCGGTGATGGTGGCGGTGCCAACCTCGAAATTGCGCTTGGCCGAAGCCAGCTGTTCGGCGATGGCGGTCTTGTTGGCTCGCGACGTGGTCAGCGCGTCCTTGGCCGCCAGCACGTCGAAATACGCCGTGGCCAGGCGCACGATGAGGTCCTGCTCCGCGGCCTCGAAGTCAGCCTGTGCGGCGGCGTAACCGCGGCGGGCCTTGTCGATGGTGGGCACATTGGCCGCGTTGTAGACCGAATACTTGCCCTGCAGGCCTGCCGTCACCGTGGTGCTGTTGACGCCGCCACCCACGGGCGGATCGATGCGGGCCTGGGTGCCGGTCGCCTGCAGGCCCAGCGACGGGCGCACCAGCGCCTCGGCCTGGGCTGCGCGCGCAGCGGCGGCATCGGCACTGGCGCGGGTCGCCAGATAGGTCGCGTCATAGCCCCGTGCCGCGTCGTAGAGCTCCTGCAGGCTCTGGGCCTGGGCCACGCCGGCGAGCAGGAGGCCGGCGGCGAGGGCCAGCGGTTGCAGGGTCAGGCGGGAGGCTGTGACGAAGGGCATGGGATTCCTTGACTGGAGCAATGGTGTGAGCGCGGCCGGGTTTATAGAGGCAAAGCCCGCCGATGACTGAAGCCATGTGACGACCTGCGCCCAAACGGGGGCAAGCGGCGTTTTATGGCGACAAACTGCATCGAGATCAGAACGAGAAGGCCGGCGCTTCGGCAAAACCGGGCAGGCGGCCGGCCACCGTGTCGAACATTTCCACGGTCCGGAAATCGCTGGCGCCAGTGCGCGTGACCAGCACGGCGCGCATGACCGGCTCGCCGCCGACGATGGCCGCCAGGCGACCTCCGACCTTGAGCTGGTTCAGCAGGACTTGCGGCACGGCGGCGACCGAGCCGGACAGCAGGATGACGTCGAAGGGTTCCTCGGCGGCCAGGCCGGCGGCGCCGTCCTGGTTCAGCACCGTGGCGTTGAGCACGCCGGCGCGCTTGAGGTTGGCGGTGGCCGCGGCGGCCAGGCCGGCATCGGCTTCCAGGGCGATGACGCGCTGGGCCTTGTGGCCGAGCAGCGCGGCCAGGTGACCCGTCGCGGCGCCGATCTCCAGCACCTTCTCATGGCGCTGCACCTTGAGTTCCTGCAGCAGGCGAGCCTCGACCTTGGGCGCCAGCATGCGGCGGGTGGCCGTCAGCGGCAGCTCGGTGTCGACGAAGGCCTGGGCCCGGTGGGCCTCGGGCACGAAGTCCTCGCGGTGGACCACGCGCAGCAGCTCCAGCACGCTGGGATCGAGCACGTCCCAGGGACGGATCTGCTGCTCGATCATGTTGAAGCGGACTTGTTCGAGATTCATCTTGTTCTCCGGGGCGCGGTCGACGGCAAAAAGCAAAATTCTAGAGGTCAGGCCGGGTCGGCGAGCAGTCCGTGCAGCAACAGCGCCATCTGGGCGTCCAGCAGCTCCTCGGCGGCCATGGTCTGGTGGCAGATGTCGTGCTCGCCGAAGGAGTGCTCGTGCAGCAGCATGTGCAGCATGGGCGCGATCAGCATGTGCACCGTCGCCTCGACGGGCACGGCGCGGAATTCCCCGGTGTGGATGCCACGCTCGATGAGGCCGCCGATCAGGGCCTGGGAGGGCCGGATGACCTCCTCCACATAGAAGCGCGCCAACTCCGGGAAGTTGCGCGCCTCCACCATCATGATCTTGCAGACGACGCCGGCATTGCCGTCGCCGACCTTGGCCCACCAGGCCTGCATCATCTGGCTCAGCAGCTCGGCGATGGAGCCTTCGTATTGAGCGGCCTGGGCGGCCGATTCGGCGATGTGCACCGACAGGTTGTCGCGCACCATGGCCATGAAGAGCTCGTCCTTGCTCGGGTAGTAGCGGTAGAGCGTGCCCTTGGCGACGCCGGCGCGGGCGGCGATCTCCTCGCTGCGGGTGGCGGCGAAACCCTTCTCGACGAAAAGCTGCAGAGCGGCATCCAGCAGCTCCTGCGGGCGGGCATCCTTGCGGCGTTGACGGGGCGTGGCTGTGGCCAAGACGAGGCTGTTAATGACCGGAGAGTCAGTAATGTAGCCGCGGCGGCCAGCCGCCCGCAAGGACGCGCCTTGGCCGCTGGCTACACTGCGCCGCCTTTTTGCAGTCCTTCGGAGCCGTTTACGTGGATGTCATCCTGCTGATCAAAGCCGCCATCATGGGCATCGTCGAGGGACTGACCGAGTTCCTGCCGGTGTCGTCCACGGGCCACCTGATCCTGACCGGCAGCCTGCTGGGCATGACGGACGCCAAGTCCAAGGTCTTCGACATCGCCATCCAGAGCGGTGCCATCCTGGCCGTGTTCATCGTCTACTGGGCGCGCATCCGCGAAGCCCTGGGCGGCATCACCAGCAGCGCCAAGCAGCAGCGCTTCGTGGGCAACATCATCATCGGCTTCATCCCGGCCGGCGTCGTCGGCCTGACCGTCTACAAGGCCATCAAGGCCCACCTCTTCAACGCGCCGGTCGTGGCCGGCGCCTTCATCGTCGGCGCGCTGATCATCCTGTGGGTGGAAAAGCGCGCCCAACCGGTCGCCCGCGTGCAGACGGTGGACGACATGACGCCGCTGGATGCCCTCAAGGTTGGCTTCGTGCAATGCCTGGGCATGATCCCCGGCACCAGCCGGTCCGGCGCCACCATCATCGGCGGCATGCTGCTGGGCTTGTCGCGCAAGGCGGCGACCGATTTCTCCTTTTTCCTGGCCATCCCAACGCTGATCTCGGCCGGCGGCTACAGCCTGTGGAAGGAGCGCCATGCGTTGTCCATGGCCGACTTCCCCATGTTCGCCGTCGGCTTCGTCGTCAGCTTCCTGGCCGCCTGGGCCTGCGTGCGCTGGCTGCTGCGCTATGTCTCGAGCCACACCTTCGTCCCGTTTGCCTGGTACCGCATCGCCTTCGGCATCGTCGTACTGGCAACCTGGGTCACGGGTACGGTCATCTGGGCGGACTGAGATAATTCGGCCCATGGCCATCACGATCAAGACCGCTGCCGATGTCGAGGGCATGCGCATCGCCGGGCGTCTCGCCTCCGAAGTCCTGGACATGCTGACGCCGCATGTGCAGCCGGGCATCACGACCAACGAGCTGGACAAGCTGGCTCACGACTTCATCGTCCATGTGCAGCAGGGCATACCGGCCCCGCTGAACTACTGCCCGCCGGGCTATATCCCCTACCCCAAGTCCATCTGCACCTCGGTCAACCAGGTGGTCTGCCATGGCATCCCCAACGACAAGGCGCTGAAGAACGGCGACATCGTCAACATCGACGTCACCGTCATCAAGGACGGCTGGCATGGCGACACCAGCCGCATGTTCGTCGTCGGTGACGGCAGCATCGCGGCCAAGCGCCTGTGCGCCTTCACCTACGAGGCCATGTGGAAGGGCATCGCCAAGGTCAGGCCGGGCGCGCGCCTGGGCGACATCGGCCACGCCATCCAGACCTTTGCCGAAAACGCCGGCTTCTCCATCGTGCGCGAGTTCTGCGGCCACGGCATCGGCCAGGTCTTCCACGAGGAGCCCCAGGTGCTGCACTACGGCCGCCCCGGCACGCTGGAAGAGCTGGTGCCCGGCATGATGTTCACCATCGAACCCATGATCAACGCCGGCCGGCGCGAGATCAAGGAGATGGGCGACGGCTGGACCATCGCGACCAAGGACCGCTCGCTGTCGGCCCAGTGGGAGCACACCATCCTGGTGACCGACACGGGCTACGAGGTCATGACGCTGTCGGCCGGCAGCCCGCCGCCGCCGGCCTTCATCACGCAGGCAGCTGCGGCGACCGCCAGCACTGTCGCCTAGGCCGTGGCCACCCTCGCCGAGCTCCGCCAGCAGTTCAAGGCGGGCAAGCAGACCCTGATCGACGGCTTCCTCGCCGCGCGGCCCACCCAGGCCGGCGCGCAAAGCCTGCTGCGCAAGCTGGCCCGCCATGTCGACGACACGCTGCGCTCGCTGTGGGACGCCGCCGGCATGCCCGCCGGCGCCTGCCTGGCGGCCGTTGGCGGCTATGGCCGTGGCGAGCTGTTCCCACATTCAGATGTGGACGTGCTGGTGCTACTGCCCGACGGCGTCGAGGCCTACCAGCCCGGTCCGGCCAAGTCCGCCATCGAAGGCTTCATCACCTCCTGCTGGGACGTGGGGCTGGAGATCGGCTCCTCGGTGCGCACCCTGGGCGAATGCCTGACCGAGTCGCAGGGCGACGTGACCATCCAGACCGCCCTGCTCGAAGCCCGCCCGCTGGCCGGCGACGTCAAGCTGTTCCGGCAGATGCACAAGCGCTTCATGCAGGCCATGGACCCCAAGGCTTTCTTCCGCGCCAAGACGCTGGAGAGCGTGCAGCGCCACACCAAGTTCGACGACACGCCCTACGCGCTGGAACCCAACTGCAAGGAAAGCCCCGGCGGCCTGCGCGACCTGCAGATGCTGATCTGGCTGGCCCGCTCGGCGGGCCTGGGCAAGACCTGGAAGGCCCTGGCCCAGCGCGGTCTCATCACACCCTTCGAGAGCAAGCAGCTGCAGCGCAACGAGGGTCAACTGAGGCTGATCCGCGCCCGCCTGCACGCCGTCGCCGGCCGCCGCGAAGACCGCCTCGTCTTCGACCTGCAGACCGCCGTGGCCCAGAGTTTCGGCTTCGAAGGCACCGGTGCCCAGCGCGCTTCCGAAGTGCTGATGCGGCGCTACTACTGGGCCGCCAAGGCGGTCACGCAGCTGCACCAGATCCTGCTGCTGAACCTGGAGGAGCAGATCAACGGCTCCCAGCAAGGCCTGCTGCGCCCCATCGAGGGCCATCCGGACTTCCTGGACCGCGGCCGCATGCTGGAGGTCGCCAGCGACGACCTCTACCAGCGCGACCCGC
>CBHWBD010000134.1:0-13677 GCA_966111775.1 uncultured Comamonadaceae bacterium
TCTCGAGGTCGCTGGTCGTGAGCTCCACCTGGTTGCCGGTCTTGCGGATCAGCACATTGGCCAGGATGGGCAGCGTGTGGCGCCGCTCGACGATGCCGGACACTGCTTGCAGCGCGCCGAGCACCTGGTCCTGGGGAGCTTTCAAAACGATCATGGAGGCCTCTTGGGGGGATCTCTGGGGGGCAATCGGGCGCGCCCAAGCACAACGCGCGCGCGAAGCTGCGATTGTCGCCCGGAAAAGGTGCCCGGCCGGCCGGCAGGGCTGTCGCGGAGGCTACGGGTCAACCCGGAGACGCCCCCGGGGCGGCTTCAGCCTCCCGCGGCCTCCATGGCCCGGCCTATCAGCCGGTGGAAGTGGTGCACGCCCTGCTCGCGGGTCGGGGAGTAGCGGCCGTGTCGATAAAAGCGCGAGCGCAGGCCCTGCTGCACCGTCATCACGACGGCTTCGTCTTCCATTTCCACCTCATCCAGCGCCCCGCCGGCGCCGCGGCCCAGCAACTCGGGCTTCCACACATAGGAGCGAAAGCGCACCCGGGTTCGCGCCGGGCCTATGGGCGTGACCTGGTTCAGCGACAGGCCCCAGGGGTAGAAGTTCAGCATCAGGTTGGGGAAGACCCACCAGTAGTAGGCCGCGATGCGTTGGCCGAATTCCGCCGCCTCGGGCGGCAGGTCGAAGGCCGTCTCGTCAGCCCGGGCCACGGCCAGCTGCAGATTGCTCCAGTCGTGCAGCTCGTAGCGGTACTGGCTGAGGTCCAGGGTCTGGGTCAGGCCGGGGTGGACGAAGGGGATGTGCAGGCCTTCGAGGTAGTTCTCGACGTACAGCGCCCAGTGGGCGTCGAACTCGTAGTCACGGCTGCGGCTGGCGTCCAGCCGGAAGTCCTGCAGCGGCAGCCAGTGCAGGCGCTGCATGGCCGGGCCGAAGAAGGCGTCGAAGCTGTCCAGCGGCGCTTCCAGCGCGACAAAGCCCTGGCCGCCCCAGTCTTGCAGCGGGATCTTGGGCAGGTGGTCGCAGGGGCGGGGGAAGTCCAGGGCCTGCTGGAACTCGGGCATGAAGACCATGCGGCCGTCCAGCTCGAAGCGGCGCGAGTGGTAGCCGCAGCGGATCTGGGCGGCGTCCTGGCAGGGCTGGTGGATGAGGATGTTGCCGCGGTGGGTGCAGACATTGCTGAGGCAGCGCAGGGCGCCCGCGGCGTCGCGCGACAGCAGCAGGGGTTCGTCCAGGCTGCCCGGCAGCAGGGTTTCAGGCTGCAGGCTGCCGGGGGCCTGCACGCCGTGCAGGTCAGAGAGCCACTGCCAGCTGCGCGCCAGCACGCGCTCGTACTGCAGCGCTTGAGCGGCGGGGTCGAGGTAGAAGGCCTTGTCCAGCGTCTCGGCGCGGGCGACTTCGGGGTGGACCTGCCAGCGGGATTCGCTCATGGCTTCTCCTTCAGGCTCCAGCGTTCAGGCTGATGACGACGCGCAGCTCGGACTGGTTGGCCTCGAAGCCCGAGCCATGCTTGAGCCAGGACGGGAAGAGGATGAGGTCGCCCGGCGCGAGCTTGAACTTGGCCATCTCCATGTTGAACTCGGTGGGCTGGGCGGCCTCGATGAAGCCCACCAGCGGATTCGGGTTCTCGAAATGCAGCTTGCTGCTGGCTTCGTCGCTGGCGATGCACAGGGCCGCGGAGACGCGCGAGTCGGGGTGGGTGTGGTGCTTGAGCAGGCTGCCGGGGCGCTGCACGTTGAACCAGGAGTTGGACAGCGTGGCGCCGCCCAGGCCCAGTTCCTGGGCATAGGCGTTCATCAGCCGGGCCAGGCCTTCGGTCAGGCCCTTGAGGTTGTCGTGGGCGGCCTCCAATGACTCGACGAAGTGAGAGCGCTTGTCGAAGCTCGATTTCGCATCGCCCAGCAGGGCGCCGTGCTGGCCGGCGTCAATCTGCAGGCAGTGCTCGCGGATGGTGGCGAGCTGGTCGGCGGTCAGCACCTCGGTGTAGCGGTGCACGAGGGTGGGGAAGAGCTTCCAGGCTTGCTTCTGCATAGGGCGTCGTGGGCGTATCGCGCTGATTCTGCGGGCGCGGAAGATCTCTTCCGCCACGTGTTTTTCCTCGGGTGCAGCCCGTAGCATCCCGGCCATGCGCACCTTGTTTGCCTTCCTGGCCTTTGTCAGCACCGCGGCCGTCGCCGCTCCCTTGCCGCCCGCGGCCCGCGCCGAGGTCGACGCGCTGATGACCCGGCTGCAGTCCTCCGGCTGCGAGTTCAACCGCAACGGCAGCTGGTATGCCGGCGCCGAGGCCAAGGCCCATCTTCTGAAGAAGCTGGACTATCTCGAAGGCAAGGACATGGTGGCCACAGCCGAGCAGTTCATCGACAAGGGCGCGTCCACCAGCAGCACCAGTGGCAAGGCCTATCTGGTGCGCTGCGCCGGCAAGGCGCCGGTGGAAAGCGGGACCTGGCTGAAAGCGGAGCTGCAGCAGATGCGCGCGGCGAAGGCGGCTTCGAGCCCGCGCTGAATTCATGAACCGCCTGCGCCGCGCCGAGCTGGCCGTGGCTGCCCTGCTCACGGCCGTCCTGCTGCTGGACTTCGCCTTCCCCCTGCCCACGCCGGCCAGCAATTCGCCGACGCTGACGGTGCTGGCCGCCGACGGCAGCCCGTTGCGGGCCTGGCCGGGTGACGACGGCGCGCAACGCCATCCGACGACGCCCGAGGCGGTGTCGGCCAACTACACCGAGGCCTTGCTGCACTACGAGGACCGCTGGTTCCGCTGGCATCCGGGCGTGAACCCGGTGGCCCTGATGCGCGCGGCCTGGCAGTGGGCGCGGCATGGGCGCATCGTGTCGGGCGGGTCGACGCTGACCATGCAGGTGGCCCGCCTCGTCGACGAGAAGGCCGCCGGCCGCAGCGTGCCGGCCAAACTGCGCCAGATCGCCCGCGCCCTGCAGCTGGAGCTGCATTGCAGCAAGCACGAGATCCTGTCGCTGTACCTCAACCTCGCGCCCATGGGCGGGCCGCTGGAGGGCGTGGAGACGGCCAGCCGCGCCTATCTCGCCAAGGGCGCGGCCGACCTGTCCAAGGCCGAGGCCGCCCTGCTGGTGGCGCTGCCCCAGTCGCCCACGCGGCTGCGGCCCGACCGCGCCGTGGCGTCGGCACAGGCGGCGCGCGACAAGGTGCTGACGCGCATGCAGACCCTGGGCGTGTGGAGCGCCGCCGACGTGGCCGACGCCAAGCTCGAGCGCGTCTTCGCGCCGCCGCTGCGCGCCCGCTGGCTGGCGCCTCTGGCGGCCGAACGGGTGCGCCAGGAGGCCAGGAAGAGCGGCCATGCGCCCGCCGTCATCCAGACCACGCTGGACGCCGGCCTGCAGGCGCGGCTGGAGCAGTTGCTGACCGACCGCCTCAACAGCCTGCCCGATGCGGTGTCGCTCGCGGCCCTGGTGGTGGACAACCGCACGCTGGACGTGCGCGGCTATGTGGGCTCGGCCGACTTCAACGACGCGCGACGTGGCGCCCATGTGGACATGGTAAGGGCCAAGCGCTCGCCGGGCTCCACGCTCAAGCCGTTTCTGTACGCCATGGCTTTGGACGAGGGGCTGATCCATTCCGAGAGCCTGCTCATCGACGCGCCGCAGAACTTTGGCGGCTATGCGCCGGGCAACTTCCAGGCCGATTTCTCGGGGCCGGTCAGCGTCAGCGAGGCCCTGCAGCGTTCGCTCAACGTGCCGGCCGTGGACTTGCTGGACCGCATCGGCCCGGAGCGTTTCGCCGGCCGCCTGCGCAATGCCGGCCTCAAGCTGCGCATGCCTGCCAATGCCGCTCCGAACTTGAGCCTCATCCTTGGCGGCGGCAGTACGACGCTGGAGGAGCTGGTGGGCGCCTACACGGCCCTGGCGCGCGAGGGCATTGCCGCGCGACCTCATCTCACGCCCCTGACGCCGGAAGAACCGCTGCGGGAAGCGCGGCTGATGAGCCCGGGTGCTGCCTTCATCGTGCGCGAGATCCTGGAGAACGGCGGCCGGCCGGGCAACCCGTTTCGCGAGAGCGCGCAGCGCGTGGCTTGGAAGACGGGCACCAGCTTTGGCTTTCGCGACGCCTGGGCCCTGGGCGTGACCGACCGCTACACCTTCGGCGTCTGGATTGGCCGGCCCGACGGCACGCCCAACCCCGGCCACTTCGGCGCCAATTCGGCGGCACCGCTGCTGCGCGACCTGGCCGCGGCCCTCGGCCCGTCCGAGTCTCGCCAGCAGCTCGGGCCGCGGCACCGGCCGGACAGCGTGGCGGCCGTGCCCATCTGCTGGCCGATGGGCACGGCCGAGTCGGCCACTGAACCCGCGCTGTGCCTGCAGCGCCGCACGGCCTGGACACTGGACGGCGCCGTGCCGCCGACGCTGCCGGATCGGCTGCGCCCGGGGCCGCTGGCCGAGCCGGTCTGGGTGGCTGCGGGTCAGCGCGTGCTGCCCAGCTGCGCGCCGACGGCCGAGCGCTTCGAGGCCGTGCGCTGGCCGGCCCTGCTGGGGCCTTTCCTCGATGCCGAACAGCGCCATCCGCTGGAGCGCCTGCCCTGGCGCGCCGACTGCGGCGGCAACCAGCCCGTGGCCAACCGGCTGCGCGTCGTCGGCCTGGAGCCGGGCACGGTTCTGCGTCCGACGCCGGGTCAGCGTGAGGTGGTGGTGAAGCTGCAGGCCGTCGGCGCCCAGCAGGGCACGACCTGGCTGCTGGATGGCCAATGGATGGCCGACAGCCCCAAGGCGGCCGCGGCGCAGACCCTGCGCATCGACCGCGCCGGCCCGCATCGCCTCACCGTCATGGACGGCCTGGGCCGCTGGGCGCGGGTGGAGTTCCAGCTTGCGGCACCATAGCGGCATGGACACCCTGCAAGCCCTGGAACAACGCATCACCGACCTCGAGATCAAGGCCAGCTTCGCCGAGGACACGGTGGAGCAGCTGAATCAGGTCATCGTGCGCCAGCAGGAACAGATCGACCGGCTGGTGCGCGAGCTCGTCGAGCTGCGCAACCGCGCCACGGCGGCCGAGCCGGGCGAGGCCCGCAGCCTGCGCGACGAACTGCCGCCGCATTACTGAGGCGGGAACCCACGGCGACGGGCCGTCACTCATGGGGGCTTTCAGGAGACCCCATGACGACCGCCAAACTGGATCTGTTGCTGCCGGCGAACTACACCCGCCTGCTCAAGACCGAACTCAAGGACAGCGCCGGCGACGAAGCGCCGCTGCGCTACATCTACGACCGTGCTGACAAGCAGCCGGCGGTCGTCTTCATCGGCGATGTCGGGGGCGGCATGGTGACGCTGATGAAGAAGCAGGACTCGAGCCTCAAGGTGCTGGTCGGCAAGATCGCCGAGACCGAGAAGGCCATCCTGTTCGAGATCGGCCCTCAGCTCACCGACAAGGCGCTGACCGTGCAGTTCCTCAACGCGGGCATCCGCAAGCCGGCGCTGCGGGTGAAGGACGTGGCCGAGGCCCTGCTCAAGCTCAAGACCGCCACCCCGCCCAGCAAGGACGAGGGTGAGTTGACCGCCAAGGCCCAGAAGGCGTTCGACGGGCTCAAGGCGCGCCTGGGTGTCGCCCTGAAGTGGGCGGCGGACAACCACAGGAGCCGCCTGGTCGCCGCGGTCAAGGAATTCAAGGAACTGGTCGAGAAGAAGTCGGGCAAGGAGGCCGTGGCCACCGTGGTCAGCCTGGCCAAGGCCCTGCAGATGATCGAGAGCACCGACCTGCGCGAACCGGCCGAGTTGCTGGAGCGCATCGACGAGCTGGAAAAGCTGCGCGACGGCCTCAAGGACCCGGCCCTGCACCCCAAGAACCTGAAGTCCATCAACGAGGTCCTGCTGGTGGTGAGCAAGGCGCTGGACGCCGAGAAGGCCTCCGACTGGAAGGCGCTGGGCAAGAAGCTGGACGAGGTGCAGGACGAACTGGAGAACGCCGCCGATCTGGCCAAGGTCTTCGTCGGCCAGCGCCGGGAGGTCGAGGACATCGTCAAGGAGATCAAGAAGCTGGACCGCGATCTGGTGAGCCGTATTCCCGGCAAGAAGCCCGAGCTGGTCAAGCTGGAGGCCAAGGTGGCGCTGCAGGACAAGCAGGCGCCGACGCAAATCGTGCCCAGCGATCGCTACGACCCCTTCGAGCCACTGATCGCGGCTCAGAACGAGTTGCTGAGCTTCATGCGCGAGGCGCTCAAGCCACCCACCAAGCCCGACCTCACCACCCTGGCGGGCCGCAAGTCGGTCTATGCCTATGACCGCTCCGACACCTGGGTCATGAATCCGGTGGCCTACAAGAACGGCACGTCCAGCTCCAGCCTGAGCTCCCAGCAGCTGGCGCTGCTCGGCAAGGGCCAGCTGCGCTCGAACACCACCGCCGGCGGCTCGGTGCTCAAGG
Source organism: uncultured Comamonadaceae bacterium (assembly GCA_966111775.1). GTDB lineage: Bacteria > Pseudomonadota > Gammaproteobacteria > Burkholderiales > Burkholderiaceae_C > Pelomonas. Next base: position 6,368 of record CBHWBD010000134.1, read on the forward strand.
TGGGCTTCGAGGGCCATGCCCACATCGACGGCGGCAGCGGGGGCGTGGCCTTCATCTACGTGCTGGACGAGGCCCAGTACAAGGTCACGCCCATCGTGGTGGACACCGCCAGCTCACGCGGCAACAACAAGGACAAGAACAAATACCACTGGGAAACCGGCGGCCTCGACTATTTCCCGCCGAACGCGAAGTACTGAGCCCGGACCGAGGACAGGCCACCGCGGCCTGTCTGACGCCTGGCGAAGGACGGTCTGCCTGCCAGCAGACCGGCATGAACACAGACCCTGATCCTCAGGGCTCGTCCACCCAGTAGTCCAGCCCCGCGTCCTGCTTCTGCAGATAGCGCAGCCCGGGGGCGAAGGCGCCGATCTTTCCCGAGTCGGGATAGACGCAGATCTCCGGCTCCTTCTGCGTGCTGATGCTGATGTAGTGCAGCGGTGCGTCGGAGGTGTTGATGATGTGATGCGGGTACTCGGGCCCCGCCGGGATGTTGATGGTGTCGCCGGCGCGGATGGGCACCCTCTCGCCGGCGACGCGCAGCGTGCCCTCGCCCTGCAGGATGATGAACATCTCTTCCTCGGCATAGTGGAAGTGGTAGGGGCAGCCCATCTGGCCGGGGGCCAGGATGTCGAAGCTGGCGCCGAGCTGCCGGGCGGCGGTGCCCTTGGACAGCGACGTGGTCTCGGTGTCGTAGCGCGGTGCGCGCAGGAATCGCTCGCGCGGGGCGTCGTTGAAATTGCGGATCAGGCGCTCGCGCAGTTCGGCGGGTGTGGGCATGAAAACTCTCCTGGGACAATGGCGGCTGAATGAATCCGCCCGTGCATCTTCCAAGCCCTACCGACGACCTGCAATCCGCAGCTCACCAGGTCCTGTCAGCAGTCTTCGGCTACACCGCCTTCCGCGGCCAACAGGCCGACATCGTCGAGCATGTGGCCGAGGGGGGCGACGCCCTGGTGCTGATGCCCACGGGCGGCGGCAAGAGTCTTTGCTATCAGGTTCCGGCCATCCTGCGCCACACGCGCCAGCAGGGCGTGGCCATCGTCGTCAGCCCGCTGATCGCGCTGATGCATGACCAGGTCGGTGCGCTGGAAGAGGCCGGCGTGCACGCCGCCTTCCTGAACTCCAGCCTGACCGGCGAGGAGGCCAGCCGCATCGAGCGCGAGATGATGAGCGGGCGCCTCACGCTGCTCTACGCCGCGCCCGAGCGCCTGACGACGCCGCGCTTCCTGGCCCAGCTGGCGTCGCTGCAGGAGCGCGGCCTGCTGTCGATGTTCGCCATCGACGAGGCGCATTGCGTCAGCCAGTGGGGTCACGACTTCCGCTCGGAGTATCTGCAGCTCAGCCTGCTGCACGAGCGCTTCCCCGAGGTGCCGCGCATCGCGCTGACGGCCACGGCGGACGAGCTGACGCGGGCCGACATCATCCAGAGGCTGCAGCTGCAGGACGCCCGCGTCTTCATCAGCAGCTTCGACCGGCCCAACATCCGCTACCTCATCACCGAGAAGAGTGCCTCGCCGCGCGAGCAGCTGCTGCGCTTCGTGCGTGACGAGCATGAGGGCGAGGCCGGCATCGTCTACTGCCAGAGCCGCAAGAAGGTCGATGAAACCGCCGAGTGGCTGAAGAGCGAGGGCCTGAACGCCCTGCCCTATCACGCCGGCCTGGACGCCGACGTGCGCCGCCGCCACCAGGACCGCTTCCTGCGTGAAGACGGCTTGATCATGGTGGCCACCATCGCCTTCGGCATGGGCATCGACAAGCCTGACGTGCGCTTCGTCGCCCACCTGGACCTGCCCAAGAACATCGAGGCCTACTACCAGGAGACCGGCCGTGCCGGTCGGGACGGCGCACCGGCCGAGGCCTGGATGACCTATGGCCTGGCCGATGTCGTCAACCAGCGCCGCATGATCGACGACAGCCCGGCCGACGAGACCTTCAAGCAGGGCCAGCGCGGCAAGCTGGACGCGCTGCTGGCCCTGGCCGAGGCGACCGACTGCCGGCGCGTGCGGCTGCTGAACTACTTCGGTGAAGCGGCGACGCCCTGCGGCAACTGCGACAACTGCCTGAACCCGCCCCAGACCTGGGACGGCACCGAGGCGGCGCGCAAGCTGCTGTCCTGCATCTACCGCTTCCACCAGCGCGGCGAGCGCTTCGGCGCCGGCCACCTCATCGACGTGCTGCGCGGCAAGGCAACGGACAAGACGCGCCAGTACGGCCACGACAAGCTGTCCACCTGGGCCTGCGGTGCCGACCTGTCCGAGCAGCAGTGGCGGGCTGTGCTGCGCCAGCTGATTTCGCTGGGCCATGTCGCCGCCGAGGGGGAGTTCAGCACCCTGGCCCTGCAGGACAGCGCCCGGGCGGTGCTCAAGGGCGAGGTGGAGCTGAGGTTGCGCGAGGCCGAGGAGAAGAAGCCCCGGGCCAAGTCGTCGCGCGGCGGCGCCAGGCCCAAGACCGACCCGGCCCTGGGCCTGGATGCCGAGGGCCAGGAGCGCTTCGAGGCCCTGAAAGCCTGGCGCTCCGAGGTGGCCAAGGAGCATGGCCTGCCGGCCTACGTGATCTTCCAGAACACCACGCTGGCCGAGATGGCGCGCGTGCTGCCGGGCGATCTGGCCGAACTGGGCGAGATCAGCGGCGTCGGGGCGAAGAAGCTCGAGGCCTATGGCCGCGAGATCCTTCGAGTGCTCGGGCGCTGAGCAAGCGATGGCCGAGACTCCCGCGAGCGGGGAGCCTCTGGCGATCAGGTCGTCGGAACGAAGTTGGTCACGATCGAGCCGTACTTGGGCTTGGGGCCGCCGCTGCGCACCAGGATCAGCACCGTGAAGCTGAAGCGCTCGCCGCCGGCCACGTTCTTGAAGCCGGCGGGGTACTGCATCTCCACGCAGCTGTCCGACAGGGACACCAGGCAGCCGAAGTTGTCGCTGAAGCTGTTGTCCACCGTCTGTGCCGGCAGCTGGTGGGCCAAATCGTAGGCCTCGCCCACGCCCTTGATCGCGTCGACGATGCCCTTGAAGTAGTCGAAGATCTCCTTGAACGACTTGGCTTCCTTGGGCGGTTGCAGCGACTTGCCCAGCGAGGTCAGCGCATTCACGGCCGAGGCGCCGATCAGATAGGCGTCCGCTCCCTGCATCTCGGCGGCGCTGGTGTTGGTCAGCTCGATGGTGCTGTCGGGGTAGTTGTAGGCATAGGGGCCCAGCAGGGCCGCACCGGAGTGAACGCCCTCGATCACCAGCGTCTGCGTGAGCAGCTTGTCCAGCAGGTCCTTGGCGATCAGCAGCGTCATCATGTTCTGGATCTGCGACAGGCCCTGGCCGTACATGCCGTCGATGAGCTTGCCGATGGGGCCAAGCGCATTCAGCAGGCCCGACAGCAGGAACTGCGGCGTCGGCCCGTTGGCCGTGGCGCGCGGCCAGGCGGCAAGTGCCCGCGGGCCGGCGCCATTGGCCAGGCGCGGCGCCGCCATGGCCTTGATGGCCAGCGCCTCGGCCGCATGGGCGGTCGGGGCCTGCGCCGTCAGCACCGAGACCGAAGCCTGGGCCACGGCGCGGTCCGCCATGGCGCGCATGGCGATGGGCATGTCCTGGGTCAGCAGCCGGTTGAGCAGGGCCCCGTTGGCCACCACGCCATGGGCGCTGGGCTGGGCTTGCGGGGCCTGCAGCTGGGCGGCGATGGCCGCCAGGTCGGCCTGGTACTGGGTCAGCAGGGCGGTGTTGTCGGCGTCCGTGCCGGTGGTGCTGTTGAGCAGCGTCGTGATCTGCGCGAGCTTGGCCTGCAGCTGCGTCAGTGCCGTGGCGTGGGCCGCGTCGGCGGGGGTGGCATTCAGGCCGGCGGCGCTGAGCTTGGCGGCATCGGGCACGAAGCCGGTGTCGGGCGCGTAGGCACTGCCGAAATACAGCGTGTTGGGGTCGATGCGGCTGCTGGTGTCGGCGAGCGCCGCCTTGAGCGTGGCCACGGCGGCGTTGTCGCCGCGGGCGACGGCGTCGCGCAGCAAGCCCAGGTTGTTGACGACGCTGGCATGGTTGGCCGACAGATCGGCGAACTGGCCGTTGTTGGCCGACTGGCCGTTGTTGGCCACGACGACGAAGCCGACCTTGGCCACCAGGCCGCCCAGCGTGGCCTGCAACTCGAAGCCGCCGCGCGTGTCGGCCGAGGTCAGGACCTGGTTGCCGCTGAGGGTGGGGGCGGCACCGAGGGCGCCGCCGGTGGGCACCAGCACCTGCAGGCTCACGGCGGGTTGCGGGTTGAGGGCCTGGCCGCCGGCATCGGTCACGGTGGGCGTCACCGTCAGCGCGCCGCCGGCGCCGATCACGCCCTGGTTGAGCACCAGGTTGATGGCGGCGGGGGGGGCGGCACTGGCGGTGAAGTTCCACGCCATCTGGTTGAGCTGGAAGGCCTGCAGGCGATCCTGGCGCAACGTGATGGTGCCGCTGGGCGTGAGGCTGGCGCCGGCAGCGATGTCGCCGACGTCCACCAGACCCTGGACGATGGTGGTGCCCGGGCCCGCCGACGTCAGCTCGGCCTTGAGGCCGGTCTGGGCCGCGGCGCCGTTCTGCACGGTGATGCGGAACTCGTACTCGAACAGCGTGCGGCCGATGCGCTTCTCGCTCAGCTTGGTCAGGCCGGTGACGCTGGCGGACGTGACCGCGTTGACCGCCAGCGCCTTGGCTTGCGGCGCCTCGGCCGGCATGACGCCGGGGGTCGCGTCCTGCCCGCCGCCGCCGCAGGCGCTCAGCAGCAGGGAGGCGGCGAGGACCGGCAGCGCATGGCGGCGCAGGCTGGTGAGGAGGGTGTTCATGCGGCACCCCCCTGGCGGCGGCGCGCGTTCCACAGGCCGATGGCGGCCATGCCGGCGAGCAGCAGCGCATAGGACGCGGGCTCGGGCACCACGGCGGTCTGGCCGCTGGCGACGACGGCGAAGTTCGAGTCGAGGATGTCGAAGTGCAGGGCGCCCGGCTGGCCGGCGCCCAGATAGTTGAACTTCACCACCCAGCCGCCCTGCGACTGGCCGGCGGTCAGGCCCGGCGCGGGTGCGGGCAGCAGGCCGTCAAGGTAGCCGGCCGATGACAGGGCGGTGTCGGGTTGCACCACCAGGCTGTCCCAGGTGGCGGGCGCGGCCTGAAGCATCAGCGTGCCAAAGCTGGTTTCGGGGAAATAGACGCTGAACTCCGACACGCTGGCCGGGGTGCCGTCGGCATGCAGGGTGAACGCCACCTGCCAGTCCGTACCGCCCAGCCATTGATAGGCGGCATCAAGGCTCGCGGCCTGCGCCGAGCTGCAGGCCATGGCCATCGCGAACAAACCACTGGACCATCGGACTGACTTCATCGGTATACCCCGGTTGCGAGGGCTCCGATGCTAGGCAGCCGGTCCGTGGCCACCATCCCCATGCTTGGGGAAAAGCAGGCCATCCCGGCCTGCGATTCGTGGGGGGTCAGCGAACGGCCGGTGCCAATTCGGCGCTGGCCATCTGGGTGTTGTCCACCGTGCGGCGGCCTTCGATGACGACGCGGGGCAACTGGGCGATGGCCGTGTCGGCGGCGCGCGTGCCTTCGATGACGACGCGTTCGAGCTTGATGACCTCGGGCGCCTCGGCCGGGACCGTGATGGTCATCCAGGTGGCGCCGGTCAGGGCGATCAACGCGACGAGGACGGCGGCGCTGACGGCTTGCAGGCGGGTGCGGGCGGTGGTGGTGCTGATGCGGTTCATGGCGACCTTCTTTCTCTCTGTGTGCGGCGCCAGTGTGTTCCCGGAGGGGGTTGTGATCTAAGGGTTTGCGATAGGTTGCCGCTTTTGGCGGATGAAATGCGGCTGGCGGGGATGGCCAGACCCATCGTCAAACTTGAGGGGCGACCCTGACCCCGCCGTCATGCGGTGCCGGGATACTCCCGGCCTAAAAGCTAGGGAGAAAAGTCATGGCACGGGGCAACGACGTCCAACTGGGCGGCATCACCGACCTCAACCTGCTGGCCGACATCAAGCATGGCTTTGTCGATGCGCTGGAGGTGGTCACCTATGTGGACCGCCTGCGCAAGGTGCTCAAGACGCTCAACGGCCTGCGCCTGGGCTCGCGCGAGTCCAGCTCGCCGGCCTCGCCCTATACCGACATCGTCGCCCGCTGGCGCATCGTCCATTCCTTCCGCTGGAGCATCGTCGACGGCAAGGACGGCGCGCCCGACCGGCTGCTGCTGTCGGTCAACTTCGACGGCGGCTGGGAGCCGTATATGCGCGTCATCTGGGACCAGCTCGGCTCGACGCTGGACCTGATGCTCTGCCACACCGAGGGCTACACGCTGTCGCGCGAGTGCAGCTTCGAGACCTATGCGCGCTGGGTGCGCGAGCACGAGGTGTCGGCCGACTTCCTCTTCATCGAATCCGGCCGCAGCGTCGGCGATGCCGAATACCTGGCCAAGCTGGAAGCCGCCCAGCGCGGCCGCGCCAACGAGCTGGAGTTCAACCGTCTGCGCGCGCCGGCCTCGGGCGAGACGCCGTCCCTGCCCGAAGGCGAGAAGGAGCGCTTCGCCATGGCCGCGCGCGGCCTGGTGCCGCTGGCCGGCCTGTACATGCTGCAGCGCTTTTTCGGCGCCGACGCGCCCGATCGCGACTGCCTGCTGCGCGCGACGCAGGATGTGCTGTTCGAGCTGCGCGAGCTGGGCACCGCCCAGCAGTTCCCCAAGGACGGCGGCAAGACGCCCGGCGGCCAGTTGCGCCTGCGCCATCACGAGATGCTGGCCTGGTTCGAGCACGATCTTCCCGAGCCGGTGGTGAAGGCGCGCGAGCTGTCACTCAAGCCCGGCGACCTGCAGTGCTGCGTGCTCAGCAAGCCGCCGGGCAACCGCGGGGGGCTGGTGCTGCTGCGCGTGGCCCAGCCGACCCAGGCCGTGGCCTGGCTCAGCACGGCACCGGTCCAGAAGGACAACGAGGATGGCGCCCAGCTGACCGCCTGGCGCCAGATCGCCCTGACCCTGTCCGGCCTCAAGGCCCTGGGCGTGCCGGCCGCGAGGCTGGACCGCTTCCCCCAGGCCTTCAAGGAGGGCATGGCCGCCCGCGCCGGCCTGCTGGGCGATGTGCGCCACAACCATCCGGCGCACTGGGTGCTGGCCCCCCACGTCAACAAGATCGACCGCATCGCCCCGGCCGATGCCCATGTGCTGGTGCAGCTGCGCTTCGCGGCCGCCGAGCCGGGCGAGCACTTCACGGCCGCCGACGACAAGCGCCTGCGCGAGCTGGCCGAGGCGCTGACCGTCAACACCGGCCTGGCCTTGATGGCCATCGAGCCCATGCGCAGCAACGCCGCCGACAAGGAGCACTTCGGCTT
>CBHWBD010000135.1:0-13525 GCA_966111775.1 uncultured Comamonadaceae bacterium
TCTTCCCGCAGGTACACCCGCAGCTCGTGATCCACCCGCAGATCTTCCCGCAGGTGCATCCGCAGCTCGTGATCCATCCGCAGATCTTTCCGCAGGTACACCCGCAGCTTGTGATCCATCCGCAGATCTTTCCGCAGTTTGTCCCCGGACCCCAGGGTTAGCAATGGCGACCGCCGCCGACGCAGTTTGCATTCGCAAGTTGCCGGACTTTCGTGGAGTTGTCGATGAGCGAATCGGATACAAACGGCAAATCTGATCCAGCGTCTGCACATGCTGCCGGGTCCGTGCCCCACAGCCATGCAGGCAACGGCAAGAGCAAGGGATCGCTCGTCGTCGTGGGCACGGGCATCCGCACCGTGGGCCATCTGACGATGGAGGCGGTGGCCTGGATCAAGCAGGCCGACAAGGTGCTGCATGTGGTGGGCGACCCGGTGGCCGAGCTGATGCTGAAGGAGCTCAATCCTCAAGGGGCCGAGTCGATGACCGGCATGTACGCCGAGGGCAAGCCGCGCATCGAAACCTACAACCAGATGGTCGAGCGCACGCTGGATTGCGTACGCGCCGGCATGCTCACCTGCATGGCCTGCTACGGCCACCCGGGCGTCTTCGTCTATCCGTCGCACGAGTCGATCCGGCGGGCGCGCGCCGAAGGCTATAGCGCTCGGATGCTGCCGGGCATCTCTTCGGAGGATTGCCTCTTCGCGGACCTGGGCGTCGATCCCGGCATCAATGGCTGTCAGTCCTATGAGGCGACTGATTTCCTGCTCAATGGGCGTGTCATCGATCCCACCAGTTCCGTGGTCCTGTGGCAGATCGGGGTCGTGGGCGATGCCACCTTCAAGGCGGTCGGATATGACCTGTCGGCGATGCCCTTGCTCGTCGAGCGGCTGCTGAAGATCTATCCGGCGACGCATCCGATGTATCTCTATGAGGCGGCCGTGTTCCACGGCTGCGAGCCGGTGATCCGCCAGATCACGGCGGCGGAGCTCGCTCAGGGACCGCTGTCGGCGGGCTACACGCTCTACATTCCGCCTGCCTACCAGAGCAGCAGCGATCCCATGACCTACTACCGCATGAATGCGATGATCGCCGCAAGCAAAGGGGCCTACGGAACCGCCATCGGATAGGGAAGCTCTCCAGGCTTCTTGCGGCCGCGCCGCCGGCTCGGCCTGGCGAGTTCGAGCATGCCTTTGAACCCCTATCTCGAGTTCTTTCGGGCTTTGCCGCCTTCATGTCGACGTGACCCGTCAAGGCCGACGTCTGCTGCCGAATTGACGGCGCCCGACTGGTTGATCTTCAAGGCGGCCATCGCCAGGCACTTCGCTTGGGCCGTGCCCACTGACGAGGCCATCGCCGCGATCCGCAAGCACGCGAGCAGCGTTGTGGAAGTCGGTGCCGGGAGTGGCTACTGGGCCTGGCTGATGCGACAGGCGGGCATGGCTGTCGTGGCGATCGAGGCCGCTCCGCCGACCTTCACATGGAGTGAAGTGCTGGTAGGCGACGAGCGCATGGTACGGAGCCATGCGGACAAGGCCTTGTTCCTCTGCTGGCCGCCCTGGGCGACCGACATGGCCAGCAGCGCTCTCGCTGCGTATGCCGGCACAACGGTCGTGTACGTGGGCGAGTGGATGGCTGGCAATGCCGATGCGCGGTTCTTTGCGCTGCTGACGGCTGGGTTCGAGTGCATCGACGGAGTCGAGATCCCCCAATGGGCGCAGCGCGATGATCGGCTGTGGATATTCCGCAGAAAGCCTGAGCCTTGACTCGCAGGGGCGCTCCAGCCGTCGAAATGCTCCGCTGAGGGGAAGTCCGCACCAGTGTGGCAAATTCGCTGGCGTACGCTGCAAGCGTTTGCACCCTCGCGGAGATCGGCCATGCCCCCCGTCGCCTCGCCCCATCAGCTCGCGCGCCGCGCCATCGCCCTCGTGCTCGCCGGCGGTCGCGGTTCGCGCCTCAAGCAACTGACCGATTCGCGGGCCAAGCCCGCCGTCTACTTCGGCGGCAAGTTCCGCATCATCGACTTCGCACTCAGCAACTGCGTCAACAGCGGCATCCGCCGCATCGGCGTCGTCACGCAATACAAGAGCCACTCGCTGCTGCGCCACATCCAGCGCGGCTGGAGCTTTCTGCGCGCCGAGCTGAACGAGACCGTCGATCTGATGCCGGCCCAGCAGCGCGTCGACGAAGAGAGCTGGTACCGCGGCACGGCGGACGCCGTCTTCCAGAACCTGGACATCATCCAGAGCACGGGTGCCGACTACATCGTCGTGCTGGCCGGCGACCACATCTACAAGATGGACTACTCGTCCATGCTGGTCGACCATGTGGCCACGGGCGCCGGCTGCACGGTCGGCTGCATCGAGGTGCCCAGGGGCGAAGCCAGCGCCTTCGGCGTGATGGCGGTGGACGACGATCGCCGCATCACCGCGTTCAAGGAAAAGCCGGCCGACCCGCCCTGCATCCCTGGCCGCGAAGGCGTCTGTCTGGCCAGCATGGGCATCTACATCTTCAACGCCGACTATCTTTACAGACTGCTGGCCGAGGATCTGGCCGACCCCAACTCCAGTCACGACTTCGGCAAGGACGTGATCCCCAAGGTGGTCGGCGAGCAGCTCGCCGTGGCTCATCCCTTCGGCATGAGCTGCATCAGCAACCCGAATGGCGCGCCGCCCTATTGGCGCGACGTCGGCACGCTGGATGCCTTCTGGGCCGCCAACCTCGACCTGGCCTCCATCAGCCCCGAGCTCGACATCTACGACACCGACTGGCCGATCTGGACCTACCAGCGCCAGCTGCCGCCGGCCAAGTTCATTCCCGACCACAACGGCATGCACGGCATGACGGTCAACACCATCGTCAGCGCCGGTTGCATCGTGTCGGGCTCGCATGTCGTGCAGTCGGTGCTGTTCAACAACGTGCGCATCCGCTCCTTCTGCAACATCCACCAGTGCGTGCTGCTGCCAGGCGTCGAGATCGGGCGGCACTGCCGGCTGACCAAGGTCATCGTCGACCGCGGCTGCGAGATCCCTGACGGCCTGGTCGTCGGCGAGGACGCGAAGCTGGACGCCGAGCGCTTCGAGCGCACCGAGAACGGTGTCGTGCTGATCACCAAGCAGATGCTGGCCAAACTGTGATGCGGGTGCTGCAAGTCAGCGCGGAGCTGTTCCCGCTGCTGAAGACGGGTGGCCTCGCCGATGTGGCCGGCGCCTTGCCGGCGGCGTTGACCGCGGCCGGTGCGGAGCCGCGGCTGCTGGTGCCGGGTTTTCCGGCCATCCGCGAATCGCTGACGAATGAATGCGCCGTCGCGCCCGTGGCCCTGCCATGGAGCGAGGGCAGGGCGGCCCTGCTGCGCGGCCGGCTGCCGGGCTTTGCCATGCCCGTCTATGTGCTGGATGCGCCCGGGCTCTTCGACCGGCCTGGCAATCCTTATGGCGATTCGGTCGGCGTGGCCTATGCCGACAACCACAGGCGTTTCGCATTGCTGGGCCTGGCGGCCGCACGGCTGGCCGAAGGCGTCGACCCGGCCTGGCGGCCGCAGATCGTGCATGCCCACGACTGGCACGCCGGCCTGGCCTGCGCCCATATCGCCGCCAGCCGCTCGCGCCGCCGCACCGACGCGCGGACAGTCTTCACGGTGCACAACCTCGCGTATCAGGGGCTCTTTCCCGCCGACCAGTTCTGCGACCTGGGCCTGCCGCCTTCGCACTACGCGGTCGAGGGCGTGGAGTTCTATGGCCAGGTGAGCTTCATGAAGGCCGGCCTGCATTTCGCCGACGCGATCACGACGGTCAGCCCGACTTATGCGAAGGAGATGCAGACGCCCGAGCAGGGCTGTGGCCTCGACGGTTTGCTGCGGCATCGCGCCGACGTGCTGCATGGCATCCTGAACGGCGTCGATTACGGCGTCTGGTCTCCCGCGCAGGATGCCGCAATCGCTGCTCACTATGACTCCGGGGATTCGAGCGGCAAGGCCGCGTGCAAGGCTGCCTTGCAACGCGAGTGCGGGCTGGACCTGAAGCCCGAGGCGCCGCTGTTCGGCATCGTCAGCCGCCTGACGGAACAGAAGGGCCTGCCGCTGGTGCTGGAGGCGCTCGACGACCTGATCGATGCCGGCGGCCAGCTCGTCGTGCTCGGTGCCGGCGATGCCCGTCTCGAGGCCGAGTTCGGCGCGGCCGCTGCCCGGCATCCTGGCCAGATCGCACGCCGCACCGGCATGGATGAAGGCTTGGCCCATCGCATCTATGCCGGCAGCGACGTGGTGCTGGTGCCCAGCCGCTTCGAGCCCTGCGGCCTGACGCAGCTCTACGGCCTCAGCTATGGCGCGCTACCCCTGGTGCACCGCGTCGGCGGCCTGGCCGACACCATCGTCGACACGACGCTGGAAGACCTCGCCGCCGGCACCGCCACCGGTTTTGTCTTCAATGCCTTCAATGCCGACGCCTATCGCCGTGCACTGCGCCGCGCCTTCGCGCTGTGGAGCCGCCAGGAGTATTGGACTCGCGTGCGCCAGGCGGCGATGCGACAGCGCTTCGGCTGGGATGACGCCGCCGTGCGCTATCTGGCCGTCTACCGTGACGTGATTCCGGCCGGCGGGTTCTGAGTCATCATGCCGCCATGAGCCAAGCCGTTCCCGATCGCATCCAGGACATCCTCGACGCGCGCGTCACCAGCTTCGCGCAGGCCGCGCAGCGGCACTTCAAGACCAACGATCTCGTCGTGCTGCTGGACTTCCGCGACAGCCCGGCCCAACTCGAGGCCGTGGCGCGTGAGGACCTCGTGGCGGCCGAGGACCTGTCGCTGGATCTCAAGCTGAAGCTGGCCAGGCCAGCGTCCGAGCTCAAGGAAGAGCACGGCTCTCCCGACCAGTCCTTCTGGTTCATCGTCATCTTCGACGATGAGGATGCCGAGTGCGGCGCGGTGAATGCGGCGATGCTGTCCTAGACGGCCAGTGCGATGACCCCGGCGCCGATCAGCGCCGCACCGGCGATGCGCCAGCCGCGCTCGCTCTCGCCCAGCAGCTGCCCACCGAGCAGGGCCGCGAACAGCATCGACACCTCGCGCGCCGGCGCCACGCGCGACAGCGGCGCCTCGCGCATGGCCAGCAGCACCAGGATGTAGGCCAGCGGCCCCAGGCCGGCGACGGCGAGCACGCCCTTCCACGAGCGCTTCAACTCGGGCCAGAAACTTTGCGGCTGGCGCAGCAGCGTGGGCAGTTGCAGCGGCACGCGCAGCACATTGCCAAAGTAGTCCAGCATCAGCGGCGACACGGCCAGCACCTTGACCGCATAGCCGTCCAGCACCGTGTAGCCGGCGATCAGCGTGCCGGTGGCCGCGCCCCAGTAGACACCGTGGCGGCGGCGTATCTGCGCGGTGGCCTCATGGTCCACGACGCCGCGGCCGATGAGGCGCGGGCCCAGGGTGATCAGCAGGATGCCGCCGACGACGCCCGCCAGGCCCAGCGCGCCGTAGACGCCCAGGTGCTCGCCAAGCAGCACGACGGCTGCGAGGGCCGACAGGAAGGGCCCGCTGCCACGGGCTACCGGGTAGACGACGGTCAGGTCGCTGGCCCTGTAGCCGGCGATCAGGCAGTTGAAGTAGCCGAGGTGGACGACGGCGCTGGCCGCCACAAAGCCCCAGGCCAGCCACGACCAGCGCGGCAGTTCGTCCAGTCCCACCCACAGCACGGCGGGCAGCCACAGCACGCAGACGCCGAGGGCGCAGCTGAAGACGAAATGCGTGCCGCCGCCCCAGCGCTTGGCGGCGAGGTTCCAGACGGCGTGGAGGAGGGCGGCGGCGAGGACGAGGAGAAGCGCGTGAGCCGGCATCAGTACATGAGGCGGTCGGGCCGGATGTCGCGCAAGATGGTGGTTGCGATCTCTTCGATGGACTTGTGCGTGGACGACAGCCAGGAGATGCCGTCGCGCTTCATCATGGCCTCGGCCTCGTTGACTTCGTAGCGGCAGTTCAGCAGGTCGGCGTATTTGCTGCCGGGCCGGCGCTCGTTGCGGATGGAGGCCAGGCGCTCGGGGTCGATGGTCAGGCCGAAGCATTTGCGCTTGTGCGGCAGCAGCGGCGCGGGCAGCTTGCGGCGCTCGAAGTCCTCGGGAATCAGCGGGTAGTTGGCGGCCTTGATGCCGTGCTGCATGGCGAGGTAGAGCGAGGTCGGCGTCTTGCCCGAGCGCGACACGCCGACGAGGATGACGTCGGCCACGTCGAGGTTGCGGGCGGACTGGCCGTCGTCGTGGGCCAGCGAGAAGTTGATGGCCTCGATGCGGTCGTGGTATTCCTTGCTCTCGGCCACGTCCGAGAAGCGGCCCACGCGGTGGTTGCTCTTGATGCCGAACTCGTCCTCCAGCGGCTCGATGAAGGTGCCGAACATGTCCATCACGCGGCCCTGGCAGTGCTCGCGCACCACCTTGAGCACGTCGCGGTCCACCAGCGTGGCGAACACGATGGGGCGCTGGCCTTCGCGGACCGCGGCCTCGTTGATCTCGGCAACGACGGCATGGGCCTTGTCGGCCGAGTCGATGAAGGGCCGGCGCACATGGCGGGCCTTGATGGAGAACTGGGCCAGGATGGAGTTGCCAAAGGTCTCGGCGGTGATGCCGGTGCCGTCAGAGACGAAGTAGACGGTTCGGGCATTCATGGCGGCATTCCATCGAGTTACGGCGCGGCCATGATAGCGACGGGCCTCTAGCCTTCGCCTTTGAGCTTGGCGATCAGCTCGCGCATGACGGCGCTTTCCTCGGCCGGGAGCAGGCCGGCGCGCAGCAGGGACTCGCGCTCCAGCTCGCGCAGCCGCCATTCCAGCTCACCCACCACCGTCATCAGCTCGACCTGCAGCTCCGCGTCGCGCTGCTCCGACAGCACGGCCACGAGGGCATCGGGGTCGTGGGCGTCCAGGCCCGTACTGGAGAAGGCCGTCTGGATGCGCAGCAGGCGCTGCCGGCCGGCCGGCCCCACCGCCTTGAGCCCCGGGCGCGCGGCGGCGATGCGGTCCTCGATCCACGGTCGGGCTTCGCGAAACCGTTTGAGCATGGCCGCGATGTTGACGACGCGCGGGATGGCCATTTCCAGCGGCTGGGGCTCGACGGGCTTGGCGGCCGGAGTCTGGTCGGCCTGGGCCGCGGCCGTGATGGCTTCGGTCAGCTCGCGGCTGAATTCGCCGGGGATGAGTTTGGTGGCGACGCTGGCCCGCGTCAGCGGCGTCACGCCCGTCTCGATGAGGGCCATCAACCATTCCGCAGCCGCCAGGATCTGGCCCGCCAGGGGCAGGGCGGCACCCTGCACGCCGCGCGGGTAGCCGAAGCCGTCCAGGCGCTCGTGGTGGTGCAGCACAGCGCTGGCGACCTCCTTGCCGGCGCCCGGCATGCCGCGCAGCACGCGCTCACCGACGACGGGATGGGAGGCCACATGCCGCCATTCCTGCGGCCCCAGTGGCGTCCCGGGGCGCATGTACTGCGGGTCGATGTAGAGCTCGCCCACGTCGTGCAGCAGGCCGGCCAGGGCCAGCCTCTTGTGCTGTTCGGTCTCGCCGGGCAGCAGGCGCCGCGCCAGGGCCAGGGCCAGCATGGCGACGCCGACGGTGTGCTTGAGGCGGTCGCCCTGGTATTCGGCATACACCGTCAGCAGCGACTGCACCGGCGCGCTCAGCTTGAGCGTGGCCAGCGTGGTCGGCGCACTGGGATAGAGGTCGTGGGCGCAGAGGGCGCGCAGCAGCGGGTGCTGCTCGAACAGGGCCTGACCCAGAGGGCCGAAGCTCTCCGGCATGACGCCGTCGACGACCTGGATGCAGTCCTCGAGCGGCTTCTGCAGCTTGTGCATCAGCAGCCGGTCCCGCACCTTGTCATTGATCTTGGCGCCCTTGGCCAGCAGCTTGATGCCGTTCTGACTGACGATGTCTTCCCCCGCCTCGACGGAGCGGGACTCCCCGGTCTGGATCACATGATCCAGGTAGTGCGGGTTGACGTCGGGTGCGGATTCGGTCGCCACGCGGGGCATTGTGCACAGCCTCGGCCGCCGAAACCTGATGTGCATCAGCTGGCTGACAACGATTTCACGACACCCCGAAAGAGGGGGCGTTGCGAGATGGCCGGACTTATTGCACGGCCTTTTTTCGTACCCAGGTGAAACCCGGAGCCTAGAATCCGCCGCAATTCCTCGCGATCAGCCCCATGCGCCGCCCCATCCTCCGAGAAGAATCCAGAAATGGATGGAGCCGCGCCTGCCTCGAGCACATTGGCTCGGCCCCGGGCGCGGACGACGCGACGACACCGGTTTTTCAACCTCCCGGAGTTTTCCCATGTCCACCCTGTTCGAGGCGACCGCCCTGGTCGTACCGTTTGAGAACCTGAGGATGAGCGATGTCGAGGCAGTTGGCGGCAAGAACGCCAGCCTCGGCGAAATGATCTCGCAGCTCGCCGCCAGCGGCGTGCGCGTCCCCGGGGGCTTCGCCACCACGGCGCATGCCTTCCGGCAGTTCCTCAAGCACGAGGGGCTGGACGCGCGCATCGCGGCGCGCCTCTCCACGCTCAACACCGATGACGTGCGTGCCCTGGCCGAGGCCGGTGCGGAGATCCGCGGCTGGATCGAGAACCAGCCCTTCCCGGCCGACCTGGAAGACGGCGTGCGCCAGGCCTATGCCCAGCTGACCGCCGACAACCCGGACGCGACCTTCGCCGTGCGCTCGTCCGCCACGGCCGAAGACCTGCCCGACGCCTCCTTCGCCGGCCAGCAGGAGACCTTCCTGAACGTGCATGGCATCGACGAGGTGCTGCACAAGATGCGCGAGGTGTTCGCCTCGCTGTACAACGACCGCGCCATTAGCTACCGCGTGCACAAGGGCTTCGCCCACGGCGACGTGGCCCTGTCGGCCGGCGTGCAGCGCATGGTGCGCAGCGACCTCGGCTCGGCCGGCGTCATGTTCACCATCGACACCGAGAGCGGCTTCCAGGACGTCGTCTTCATCACTTCCAGCTACGGCCTGGGCGAGACGGTGGTGCAGGGCGCCGTGAACCCGGACGAGTTCTACGTCCACAAGCCGGCGCTGAAGAACGGCAAGCTGGCCATCATCCGCCGCAACCTGGGCTCCAAGCTGATCCGCATGGAGTTCGCGACGCCGCAGGAGAAGGCGGCGTCCGGCAAGCTGGTCAAGACGGTGGACGTGGTGCCCGAACACCGCAACCGCTACTCGCTGAACGACGCCGAGGTCACCGAGCTGGCCCAGTACGCCATGATCATCGAGCAGCACTACGGCCGCGCGATGGACATCGAATGGGGCCGCGACGGCGTCGACGGCAAGCTCTACATCCTGCAGGCCCGCCCGGAGACGGTGAAGAGCCAGGTCGCTGGCCAGGTCGAGCACCACTACAAGCTCAAGGCCCACAGCGCCGTGCTGGCCGAGGGCCGCGCCATCGGCCAGAAGATCGGCACCGGCCCGGTCCGCCTCGTCGACAGCGTCGCCGAGATGGAGCGCGTGCAGCCGGGCGACGTCCTCGTCACCGACATGACCGACCCGAACTGGGAACCGGTCATGAAGCGCGCCAGCGCCATCGTCACCAACCGCGGCGGCCGCACCTGCCACGCGGCCATCATCGCGCGCGAGCTCGGCATCCCGGCGGTGGTGGGCTGCGGCGACGCGACCGAGACGCTCAAGGACGGCCCGCTCGTCACCGTGGCCTGCTCGGAAGGCGACACCGGCTACATCTACGACGGCCTGCTGGAGACCGAGGTCAGCGAGGTGCACCGCGGCGAGCTGCCGTACTGCCCCATCAAGATCATGATGAACGTGGGCAACCCGCAGCTGGCCTTCAACTTCGCGCAGATGCCTTCGGGCGGCGTGGGCCTGGCGCGCCTCGAGTTCATCATCAACAACAACATCGGCGTCCACCCCAAGGCCATCCTGGACTATCCGAACATCGACGCCGACCTGAAGAAGGCCGTCGAGTCGGTGGCCCGCGGCCACGCTTCGCCGCGCGCCTTCTACGTGGACAAGCTGGCCGAAGGCATCGCGACGATTGCCGCCGCCTTCTTCCCGCGTCCGGTCATCGTGCGCCTGTCGGACTTCAAGTCCAACGAGTACCGCAAGCTCATCGGCGGCAGCCGCTACGAGCCGGACGAAGAGAACCCCATGCTGGGCTTCCGCGGCGCTTCCCGCTACATCAGCGGCGAGTTCCAGGACGCCTTCGCGATGGAGTGCGAGGCTCTCAAGCGCGTGCGCAAGGAGATGGGCCTGACCAACATCGAGATCATGGTGCCCTTCGTGCGCACCGTGAAGCAGGCCGAGAAGGTCGTGACGATGCTGGCCGAGAAGGGTCTCAAGCGCGGCGTCGACGGCCTGCGCGTCATCATGATGTGCGAGGTGCCCAGCAATGCCATCCTGGCCGAGCAGTTCCTGGAGCATTTCGACGGCATGTCCATCGGCTCCAACGACCTGACGCAGCTGACGCTGGGCCTGGACCGCGACTCCGGCCTGGAGCAACTGGCCGGCGACTTCGACGAGCGTGACCCGGCCGTCAAGGCCATGATCTCGCGCGCCATCCGCGCCTGCCGCGCCACCGGCAAATACATCGGCATCTGCGGCCAGGGCCCCAGCGACCACCCCGACTTCGCCGACTGGCTGGCCGAGGAAGGCATCGTGTCCATCTCGCTGAACCCCGACACGGTGATCGAGACCTGGCAGCGCCTGGCCGCCAAGTAAGCCTTCGCGATTCAAGATCGGCCCGGGTTCTCCGCAGGGGAACCCGGGCTTTTTGTTGCCGATGATGGCGACCGTGTCCGCCCGCCTTCTCCACCGCCGCTACGCCCTTTTCGCGCTGAGCTTCATCGCGATGGTCGTCGGCCTGGGCCTGGCCGAGAGCCGCGGCCTGCCCAAGGCGTGGATCGGCTACACCTTCCTGGGCGTGACGGTGGCCGTCTACGCCGTCATCGGCATCCTCTGCCGCACCACCGACCCGGCCGAATACTTCGTCGCCGGCCGGCGCGTGCCGCCGCTGTACAACGGCATGGCCGCGGGCGCCGACTGGATGAGCGCCGCCACCTTCATCGGCCTGGCCGGCACCCTCTACGCCAGCGGCTACGCGGGCCTGGCCTATGTGCTGGGCTGGACGGGCGGCTTCGTGCTGGTGGCCCTGTGCATCGCGCCCTATCTGCGCCGCTTCGGGCAGTTCACCCTCGGCGACTTCCTGGCCGAGCGCTTCGACAGCCGCGCGCTGCGGCTGGTGGGCGCCTGCGCCGCCATCCTGGTCTCCTTCGTCTACCTGGTCGCTCAGATCTACGGCGTCGGCCTGATCACGACGCGGCTGACGGGTCTGGGCTTCGAGGTCGGCGTCTTCGTCGGCCTGGGCGGCGTGCTGGTCTGCTCCTTCCTGGGCGGCATGCGGGCCGTCACCTGGACCCAGGTGGCCCAGTACCTCATCATGATCCTGGCCTATCTGGTGCCGGTCATCTGGCTCAGCGTCAAGCAGACCGGCTGGCCGCTGCCCCAACTGGTCTACGGCCAGCAGCTGCACCAGTTGGCCGAGCGCGAGCGCGAGCTGATGCGCGATCCGGGCGAACTGCAGGTGCGCGCCATCCATCAGCAGCGCGCCGATGAGGCCGCGGCCCGCCTGGCCAACGTGCCCCAGGCCCTGGCCGACGAGCAGGCGAGGGCGGCTGCCCAGGTCGCCGCGCTGAAGGCCCAGGACGCACCGCTGGCGCGCATCCAGGCCGCCGAGAAGCAGCGCGCCGCCCTGCCGCGCACGCCGCCCGAGGCCGAGGAGCGCTGGCGGCGCGAGCAGGTCAGCGAGGCCCAGCTGGCCCAGCCGCTGTCCGGCCTCGTGCCCCATACGCAACCCTTTGCCGGCAACCCCGACGGTAGCCCACCGGAGCGCGAGCAGGCCAGCGCGGCGCGGCGCAATTTCATTGCCCTGGCCCTGTGCCTGATGGTCGGCACGGCCGGCCTGCCCCATCTGCTGACGCGCTACTACACGACCACTTCCGTCAGCACGGCGCGCCAGTCGGTCGCCTGGTCCCTGGTCTTCATCTGCCTGCTTTATCTGACGGCGCCGGCCCTGGCCGTGATGGTCAAGACCGAGGTCTTCAACAGCCTGGTAGGGACCTCCTTCGACCAGTTGCCGGCCTGGATTCGCCAGTGGCAGCGTGTCGACCCGACCTTGCTCTCGGCGGTGGACCTGAATGGCGACGGCAAGTTGCAACTGGGCGAGCTGCGCCTGCATCCCGACCTGGTCATGCTGGTCATGCCCGAACTGGGCGGCCTGCCCTATGTCATCTCCGGCATGGTGGCTGCCGGCGGCCTGGCGGCGGCCCTGTCCACGGCGGACGGCCTGCTGCTGGCCATTTCCAGCGCCCTGTCCCACGACCTCTACTACAAGGCCATCAACCCCGACGCCTCGCGCACGCGGCGCGTCACGTTGTCCAAGGCCCTGCTGCTGGCGGCGGCCCTGGCGGCCGCGGCGGTGGCGTCCAGCCGGCCGGCCGACATTCTGGCCGTTGTCACGGCGGCCTTTTCCATTGCCGGCTCGACCTTCTTCCCGGCCCTGGTCGCCGGCGTGTTCTGGCGCCGCGCCAACCGCGCCGGCGCATTGGCCGGCATGCTGACCGGCCTGGTCATCTGCCTCGGCTATCTCGTCATCGCCCACCCCGGCGCTCGGGCCTTGATCGGCTTGCCAGGCCCGGCGACGCTGATCTGGGACATCCAGCCCGCCTCCGCGGGCCTTTTCGGCGTGCCGGCCGGGGCCTTGGTCCTGGCCCTGGTCAGCTTGCTGACCGCCGCGCCAAGTCAGCGCGACCGTGACTTCGTCGATGGATTGCGCAGTCGCCCCAGGGCCTGACTTTGGACGCTGATTTGGCCGTTCCCGCCTTCCAGGCTAGAATCCTTGGTTCCCCCTTGCCGCACCGCGTGTAGACGCCGTGATGCGGCTTCCACAGACCGGTAGTCACTTTCGACAGCGCCGGGCTGGAATCCACAAGGAGTAAAAATGCGTCACTACGAAATCGTTCTGCTGATCCATCCGGATCAAAGCGAACAAGTTCCGGCCATGCTGGAGCGCTACAAGGGCCTGATCACCACCGGTGGTGGTGTCGTGCACCGAGTCGAGGACTGGGGCCGTCGCCAGATGGCTTACCTGATCCAGAAGCTCGCCAAGGCCCATTACCTGTGCCTGAACATCGAGTGCAGCAAGGAAGTCCTGGCTGAGCTCGAGACCGGCTTCCGCTTCAACGACGCCGTGCTGCGCCACCTCACCGTGGTTCAGGACAAGGCCATCACGACCCCCTCGGTCATGATGAAGGCCGTCGAGCGCGAAGAAGCCCGCAAGGCGCCGCAGCAGCAAGAAGCTGCCTAAGCCCAGGCCGTCGCTAAAGAACCAGGTTTTTCGAGCAGCGTGCCTACGGCGTGAATCAACTTCACCTGCAGGCGCAGATACAGCAACTCGGACAAGTTCGCTACACACCCGCCGGGCTGATGGCCCTGGACGCAAGCCTCAAGGCCGAGTCCGAAGTCATCGAAGCCGGCAAGCCGCGCAAG
>CBHWBD010000136.1:0-13411 GCA_966111775.1 uncultured Comamonadaceae bacterium
ACGTTGGAGATGACGACGTTGGCCACCACCGGCAGCTTCTCGGCCACCTTGGCGCGGCCGTAGAGCATGGCGCCGGCCTGCATCAGCCAGGGGATGCCCAGGCTGGGAAAGTCGGTCGGCATCAGGCTCTTGAGCTGGCTCATCTGCGCCTTCATGGCCTTGCTGGAGGCCATCACGTGCGCCAGGCGTTCGCCCGGGTCGCTCAGGTGCGTGCCCAGGCTCATGAAGGTCATGGTGGCCTGGGTGTTGGAGGTGGTGTCGCCGGCGGCGCGCGTGGACACGGGCACGGCGGCGACGAGGCTCTTGCGCGGCAGCGGACCGTGCTTGGTCAGGAAGCGCCGCAGCGCGCCGCCGATGACGAAGAGGACGGCGTCATTGACGCTGGCCTGGTGGCGCTTGCGGGTGCGGTTGAGTTCGGCCAGCGACAGGGTCACACCGGAGAAGGAGCGCGTGTCCGACAGGCTGACGTTGAAGCGCGTCCGCGGCGCCGGGCCCAGGCTGGAGACGGCTTTCTTGCCGCGCACGACCGCCGTGGTCTGGGCGGCCACGTCGGACAGCAGGTGGCGCAGCTTGTCGATGGAGGCGCCGGCCGCCGCGCCGCCGGCATAGCCCATGGCCATGTTGCCGAGGATGTTGGCCGCGCTGGGCAGGGAGCGGGCCAGCTTGACGGTCTGCTTCCACTGCTGGGAGACGGCGGCGCGCAGCATGCCGACGGTGCCGAGCTGGCCGCGCTTCTTGCCGCGCGCGGCGATGGCGTCGAGGGCCCGGGGCTCGGGGCTGAGGTCGAGGATGACCTGGGCCAGCGCGACGGCGGCCTGGCCGTCCACGGCGGCGTGGTGGAGCTGGGTGTAGAGGGCGACGTGCTGCTGGCCTTCGGGGCCGGGTTCCAGGCCGGTAAAGACATAGAATTTCCACAGCGGGCGGCTGCGGTCCAGCAGCACGGGATGCAGGGCGCCGACCTGGGCCTCCAGTTCGGCCATGCCGCTGCCCTCGGGCAGGGCGATCTCGACGATGTGCTCCTCGAGGTCGGGTTCGGCGTCCACCCAGCCGGGGTTGGACAGGCCCAGCGGCATGGCGACGAGGCGGCGGCGCAGGGCCGGCAGCAGCGGCATGCGGGCCCGCATGTGCTCGCGCAGGTCCTCGATGTAGTCGCCGTCGTAGCCGGCGGGCAGCTCCAGCAGGTGCAGGGCGCCGACGTGCATCGGCATCTGCGGCGTTTCCAGGTAGAGGAAGCTGGCGTCGAGGCCGGCGAGCTGTTTCATCGGGGCGTCTCCTGGGCGGCTGTTTCAGCCCAGCATACCCGCGCTCCCGGCCCCCGGCGTCTCGGGGGCGACCCTTCCCGGGCCGCCCGCCGCGTCACTCTTCAGGAACGAAGATCCACAGCAGGATGTAGAGGAACACGCCGGTGCCGAAGGCCAGGAAGAGCATCACGAAGATCAGGCGCCAGATCCACGAATCCAGCCCGGTCACGCGGGCGATGCCGCCGCAGACGCCGCCCAGCCAGCGGTCGATGCGGGCCCGGCGCAGGCTGTTGACGGCGCCGATGTTGGGGCTCTGCGCGCTGCCGGCAGCGGAGCTCGTCTGGCCGCCCAGCACGCGGGCCTTGGCCTTGGCGAATTCCTCGTCGTTGAGCGCCCCGCGAGCATGCAGGTCGGCCAGCTTGTTGAGTTCTTCTGCGTCGTTCATCCGGGACTCCTTTCGGTGTTGATGAGACGAAGCCTAGCGGTCCTGTGCGTGCAGGCCACGGGCTTGCGACAGTCTGTCGAATCGGTGGGACGCGGCCGCGGAAATCAATGGACAGGCTGCTTGCCCGGATCGATGTCGACGAACTGCCAGAAGTCCTGCCAGAACAGCGGCCGGTAGTAGCCGGTCATGGCCTGCTGCTCGATGTCGGTCACGACGCGGTGCACGCCGACCTTCCAGGGCAGGTAGGCCACGGCGATGCGCTTGGCCTCCTTGAACAGCGCCTCGCGCTCGGGGCCGTCGGGCATGCCCTGCATGCGGTCGTACAGCGCATCGAAGCGGGCGTCCTTGAAGCGTGGCAGGTTCTGCGTGCCCGAGGCCGGGCCGTAGAGGCGCTGCAGGGCTTCCTGGCCGTCGGACGACGCCGCCGAGGAATTCACCGGCCACATCTGGTAGTTGCCGGCCTGTGCGGCCTTGAGGTTCTCGGGCCACTGCGCCACCTTGGTCTGCATGCGGATGCCGATGGCGCGCAGGGCCGTCTCCCACAACTCGTCCAGCGCCCGGCTCAGCGAATCGGACTGCGTGTTGCGCGTCAGTAGCAGGGGCCGGCCGTCGGGCAGGTCGCGCCAGCCGTCGCCGTCCTTGTCGACGTAGCCGTACATGTCCAGCAACGCGCGGGCGCGGGCCGGGTCGTAGTCGCTCATCTCGCTCTTGAACGCCGGGTCGTAGCCGCTGGTGTTGGGCACGATGGGCGCTTGCGCGGGAA
This sequence comes from uncultured Comamonadaceae bacterium, assembly GCA_966111775.1. Classification (GTDB taxonomy): domain Bacteria; phylum Pseudomonadota; class Gammaproteobacteria; order Burkholderiales; family Burkholderiaceae_C; genus Pelomonas. Next base: position 2,450 of record CBHWBD010000136.1, read on the forward strand.
CGCCCTGGCCGCGGCGGGCGATGCGGATCTCCTTGTCCACGTCATAGGCCAGGGACAGGGCGCGGCGCAGCGCGACCTTGTCCGGCGTGAGCCCGCCGACGACCGGGTCTTCGAGATTGAAGCTGACCAGCGACATGTCGGATGCGAGCGTGAAGACGGCATGCATGCCGCGCTTGGCGAGTCCCGGTGCCAGCTTTCCGCCCGGCGCGGCCTGGGTGATGAAGGCTTCGGGCACGCGCTCGATGAAGTCGTGCTCGCCGTTCAGGAAGGCCAGCCAGCGCGGTTGGTCGGCCTCGATGATGTCGACGACGACGCGGTCGATGATCGGGATGCGGCGGCCCTTGAACTTCGCATAGATGGCCTGGGCCTCATGATCGTCGGCCGCGGGCTGGGCCTCGTAGTGGCGCTCGCGGTAGATCGGGTTGCGCTCGAGCACGATCTGCGAGCTGCGGCGCCATTCCTTCAGCACGAAGGGGCCGGTGCCGACCGGGTGTTCCATGATCTTGTCGCCGTAGAACTCGACGACCTCGCGGGCGACGGCGCCGTAGAGGTCGTTGCCGGCAAAGATGGCTTCGACGAGGCGGGGGCGCGGGCCGCGGGTCTTGATCTGCAGCGTGTAGCGGTCCAGGGCCTTCAGGCCTTCGATCTCGGCGTCGTAGGGGAAGGGCTTCCTGGACTTGATGATCTGCTCGCGCAGCTCGTCCAGGCCGACGATGGCCTGGTCCTCGTAGTTGACCCAGCCCTGGGCGTTGTTGGCCGGGTCGGCGAAGCGCTTGATGCTGTAGACGAAATCGGGCGCGGTGACTTCGCGCTTCCTGCCCTTGAAGGCCGGGTCGTCGGCGAAGTAGATGCCCGGCTGGATCTTGAACTTGAAGACCCTGAAGTCGGCGCTGATCTCCGGCTCGCCAGCGGCGATCAGGGGCATCAACCGCGTCGGTCGGGCCAGCGGGTCGAAGGCGTAGAGGGTTTCGAAGATGTGGGCCGTGACGGTGCGCGAATAGATGTCGGAGATGCGCGGCGGGTCGAAGCCGGTCTCGGCCGCCTTGAAGGCGTAGTGCAGCGTCTTCACCGGCTCGGTCGCATGGACCGGGGTGGCTAGTGACAGGCCGAGGGCGAGCGCGGCGAGCAGGTGTTTCATCACGGCGGGGCTTTGCTGGGCGTTGTTTGGCTTCACCTGGTTTTGGGCAGCGCGGCGGTGTCGACGTCGACGTACTTCCAGAAGTCGCGCACGAAGAGGTTGCGGCTGTAGCCCTTGACCCAGGGCTGGGCCATGTCGGTCCAGATGCGGTGGACGTGGAATTTGTAGGGCGCGTAGGCCACCATCAGGCGCTGGGCCTCCTGCATGAGCGCAGCGCGCTCGGGGCCGTCGGGCATGGCCTTCTGGCGCTCGTACAGGGCCTCGAAGGCCGGCAGGTCGAAGCGGGCCTTGTTGGCATTGCCCTTGGCCTTGCTGGAGCCCAGGGCGAGGAAGGTGTCGCCGTCGGGCGTCGTGCTCACCCAGCCCACGCCCCACATCTGCAGCTTGCCGGCGTTGGAGGCCTTGAGCTGCTCGGGCCATTTGGCGATCTTGAAGATCATGCGCACGCCCAGGGCGTCCATGTTCTTCTGCCACTGCTCGGCAAGCTGGCGGAAGCTGGTGTCGGGCGAGGTGGCGTACTCCAGCACCAGCGGCTTGCCGTCGGGCAGGTCGCGCCAGCCGTCGCCGTCCTTGTCGGTGTAGCCGTAGAGGTCGAGCAGGGCCTTGGCCTTGGCCAGGTCGAACTCGCTCATCTCGGTCTTCAGCGCCGGGTCGCCGCCGAAGGCCAGGGGCGGGATGCCGTTCTGGCTCTTGACGGCCTGGCCGCGGCGCACGAGCCGGATTTCCTTGTCCAGGTCCACCGCCAGGTTGATGGCGCGGCGCAGCGCGATCTTGTCGGGCGTGTAGCCACCGACGATCGGGTCTTCCATGTTGAAGTAGGACACCGAGACGTCGGCGCGCGGATAGCGCGTCATGCCTATGCCCTGCTTGACGAGGTTGGGCGCCAGGTGGTTGTTGGGCATCGCGATGCTGGCGAACTCGGCCGGCACTTCCTCGATGACGTCGAACTCGCCGCGCAGGAAGGACAGCCAGCGCGGCTGGGCCTCCTCGATGATCTCGATGACGACGCGGTCCACCATCGGCAGCTTGCGGCCCTGCAGGGCCGCAGCCTCGGCCTTGACGCGCGGATCGGCCTCGGGTGGCACCGTCTCGGCGTAGCGCTTGTCGCGGAAGTTGGGGTTCTTCTCGAGCACGATCCTGGAGCTGCGCCGCCATTCGGCCAGCCGGAACGCGTTGGTGCCGACCGGGTGCTCCATGATCTTGTCGCCGTAGAACTCGACCACCTCGCGGGCCACGGCGCCGAAGGCACCCGCATCGCTGAGCTGGTAGATGAAGCGCGGGTCCGGGACGCCGAGCTTGATCTGGAAGGTGTACTTGTCCAGTACCTTCAGGCCTTCGACCTCGCGGTCGTAGTCGAAGGGCTTCTTGGCCTGGGTCAGCTCACGGCGCAGCTCCGACAGGCCGAGGATCTTGGCGTTCTCCAGCAGGTAGAGGTTGCCGCTCTTGAGCTTGGGGTCGTAGTGGCGCTTGAGGGAATAGACGTAGTCGGCCGCCACCAGTTCGCGCTTGGCGCCCTTGAAGGCCGCGTCGTCCGAGAAATAGATGCCGGGCTGGACCCGCATCGTGATGGTCTTGAAGTCGGCGCTGATTTCCGGCATCTCGGCCAGCGTGGCCGGGCGCAGCTTGAAGGGGCGGGCGCCGAAGTCGTATTCCAGCGGCGCGTCGAGGATGCCGGCGACGACGGCCTTGGAGTAGGTGTCGGTGATCTGGACCGGGTCGAAGCCGGTCTCGGCGCTGCGGAAGGCGTAACGCAGCACCTTCTCGGGCGCCGGCCCTCCCTGGGCCAGGGCGGGGGGCAGGGTGCAGGCCAGCAGCAGGGCGGTCAGCAGGGAGGAGGCTTTCATCGCGGGCGCGCTCGGACGTCGGGAAAGTCGCGGAGTCTAGTGAAACCGTCAAGCCAAACTGCAAGTCAGCTCGCATAGACTCCGCCCCGTTTTCCCGTGTAACCCCGCGTCCCCGGCGGGGTTTGTGGTTTTAGGAGCCCCTGGAGTCCTCGATGGCGGCCTATCTCGTCCGACGCCTGTGGCAGATGATCCCGACCTTGCTCGGCGTCGTGCTGCTGGTGTTCTTCCTGTTCAAGTACTTCGGCAGCGACCCCGCCGTCATCCTCGGCGGCCTCAATGCCAGCCAGGAGCAGATCGATTCCATCCGCGAACAGCTCGGCCTGAACAAGCCGGTCTGGGAGCAGCTGTGGATCTTCATCAAGCAGATCGTCACCTTCGACTGGGGCAAGAGCTGGGCGACCAACGAGTCGGTCGCCAACCTCTTCGCGACGCGCCTGCCGGCCACGCTGACGGTCACCGTGCCCATCCTGGTGCTGGAAGTGCTGCTGGCCATTCCGTTCGCGATGGCTGTCGCCGCCGTGCGCGGCAGCCTGACCGATCGCGCCGTGATGGTCTGCACGACGGTGGCCGTGTCCATCTCGCTGCTGGTCTACGTCATCCTGGCGCAATACCTGTTCGCCTTCCGCCTGGGCTGGTTCCCGGTGCAGGGCTGGACGGGCAATCACTGGACCAACCTGACCACCTATGCACCGCTGCCGGTGCTGGTGGCGGTGGCGGTGTCGCTGGCACCGCAGATCCGCCTCTACCGCAGCTTCTTTCTCGACGAGATCGGCCACGACTACGTGCGCACGGCCCGCGCCAAGGGCCTGACCGAACGCACCGTGCTGCTCAAGCACGTGCTGCGCAACGCCATGATCCCCATCCTCACCAATGTGTCGGTGCTGGTGCCCGGCGTGCTGGTGGGCAGCTTCCTCATCGAGGTGTTCTTCTCCATCCCCGGCCTCGGCCGTGAGCTGCTGCTGGCCGTCAACCGTGGCGACTATCCTGTCATCCAGGCCTTCGCCATCTACCTGGCCGCGCTGACGATGACGGTCAACCTGGTGGTGGACCTGCTCTACAAGCTGGTCGACCCGCGCGTGGTGCTGAAATGAGTGCGGTCCTGACCACCTCCCCGTCGCCGGCCGCTTCCGGCGGCGTGCTCGCCGCATCCTGGCGGCGCCTTCGCACCGACCGCGTCGGCATGACCAGCATGGTCATCGTCGGCCTCTTCCTGGTGCTGGTGCTGCTGGCGGCGACCAACCTCGTCGCTTCGGGCTGGCAGAAGGAAGTCGGCGTGCCCAACGCGCCGCCAACCCTGGTCGGTCCGCAGCCCGCGGAAGACACCGGCACCATCGCCACGCCCAAGGGCCCCAATGTGGACCTGTCGGACATCGATCCGCTGGCGCCGCGTTATGCCGAATGGGCCGAGCGCGCCAAGCAGTTCCAGACCGAGGACATCGCCCGGGCCGAGACCCTGCCGCTGGGCGGCGACCGCCTCGGCCGCGACGTGCTGGCCAAGGTCATCAAGGGGGCCCAGGTGTCCATCATGGTGGGCCTGCTCGGCGCCGTGGTGGCCACCCTCATCGGCACCGTGCTGGGGGCGCTGTCGGGCTTCTTCGGCGGCAAGGTGGGCGACCTGCTGGAGTGGGTCTACAACGTCTTCACCGCCATCCCCTACATCGTGCTGCTGTTCTCCTTCGCGGCGGTGGCCCAGCACATGGACCTGGGCGGCCTGGACGCGGCCATCGGCCGTTCCACCCGCCAGGTGCTGATGGTGGCCATGATCCTGGCCCTGACCGGCTGGACCGGCATCTATCGCCTGATCCGTGCCGAGTTCATCAAGCACCGCGTGCGCGAATACGTGCGCTCGGCCGAGGCCATCGGCGCCTCGCAGTGGTCGCGCATGTTCAAGCACATCCTGCCGAACGTGTCCCACGTGGCCCTGGTGCAGCTGTCGCTGCACGTGGTCAGCTTCATCAAGAGCGAGGTCATCCTGAGCTATCTTGGCCTGGGCGTCGGCGTCGACCAGGTCAGCTGGGGCACCATGCTCAGCGAGGCCCAGGGCGAGCTCATCCTGGGCTACTGGTGGCAACTGGCCGCCGTGACCGTCTTCATGGCCGTCTTCGTCACCGCCTTCGCGCTCTTCACCGATGCGCTGCGCGATGCCCTCGACCCCAAGCTGCGCGGCCTGGAGTAAGCGCAATGTTGCTCAGCATCCAAGATTTGAAAGTCGCCTTCCGCATGGGCAAGACCGGCGGCGTCATGCAGCGCCAGCTGGCCGTCAAGGGCATCAGCTTCGACGTGCCCGAGAACAGCACCGTCGCCCTGGTCGGCGAGTCGGGCTCGGGCAAGAGCGTGACGGCCATGTCCATCCTCAGCCTGCTGCCCAGCAATGCCGAGCGCTCGGGGGCCATCCTGTTCCAGGGGCGCGACCTGCTGCAGACGGGATTGCGCGAACTGCAGGCCATCCGCGGCAAGGAGATCGCCTGCGTCTTCCAGGACCCGATGAGCTCGCTGAACCCGGTCTTCAACGTGGCCACGCAGATCTGCGAGCCGCTGATGAAGCACATGGGCATGAGCCGCCGCCAGGCCCTGGTGCGCGCCGAGGAACTGCTGCACGAGGTCGGCATCCCCGAGCCGAAGCGGCGCCTGGCGGCCTATCCGCACGAGATGTCGGGCGGCCAGCAGCAGCGCGTCATGATCGCCGTGGCCCTGGCGTGCGCGCCCAAGCTGCTCATCGCCGACGAGCCGACGACGGCCCTGGACGTGACCATCCAGCGCCAGGTCATGGAGCTGATGGCGCGGCTCAAGGAGTCGCACAAGATGAGCCTGCTCTTCATCTCCCACGACCTCGGCGTCGTCGGCGAGATCTCGGACCAGGTCGTCGTCATGCGCCACGGCCAGGTGCGCGAGAAGGCAGCGGTGGCACGGATCTTCAACGACCCGCAGGACGCCTACACCAAGGCCCTGCTGGCCTGCCGGCCCTCGCTGACCGAGAACCCGGCGCGGCTGATGGTCATCGACGATCACATCGCCGGGCGCACGGCCGGCGCCGACGTCAGGTCCAAGGACGCCAACGCCCCCGTGGTGCTGGAAGCCACCGGCCTGCGCAAGAGCTTCTGGCTGAAGCAAGGCCTGTTCGGCAAGCGCGAGTTCAAGGCCGTCAAGGGTGTCAGCTTCAAGCTGCGCAAGGGCCACACCCTGGGCGTGGTCGGCGAGTCCGGCTCGGGCAAGACGACCATGGGCCTGACCCTGCTGCGCCTGCACGAACCCACCGGGGGCCAGGTGCTGTTCGAGGGCCGGGACCTGCTGAAGATGAGCGGCGCCGACTGGCAGCAGATGCGCCGCCGCATCCAGGTCGTGTTCCAGAACCCCTATGCCTCGCTGAACCCGCGCTTCACCATCGCCCAGACCCTGCGCGAGCCGATGGAGATCCACGGCATCGGCAAGGACACGGCCGAGCGCGAGGCGCGTGCCGTGGCCCTGCTGCAGCGCGTGGGCCTGGACGAGACCGCGATGGCCAAGTACCCGCACGAGTTCAGCGGCGGCCAGCGCCAGCGCATCGCCATCGCGCGCTGCCTGACACTGCAGCCCGAGGTGCTGGTGCTGGACGAGGCGGTGTCGGCCCTGGACGTGTCGGTGCAGGCCCAGGTGCTGAATCTGCTGAAGGACCTGCAGGACGAATTCGGCCTCAGCTACATCTTCATCAGTCACGACCTCGCGGTCGTCAAATTCATCTCGGACGAAGTGCTGGTCATGCAGAACGGGGATGTTGTCGAACAGGCCGCGACGCCAGAGCTCATCCGGGCGCCGCGTGAGGAATACACGCGCCGCCTGCTCGGTGCCGTGCCGCGCGGTTATCAGGGTCCGGTCGTCCGGCCCGCCTGGCCGGGGTGATTCCTACGGTTGCGTGCAATTTCAACGGTCTCGGGCGTGGTTACCACGACAGCCTTACTGAACCGCGCTGAAATCAGAGGCGCGGCGCGGCATGCCCCGCCTCTTAGCGTTTCGATGCATCGACCACTGGCTTCACTCCCCACGCTGTGCGCGGCGCTGGCCGCGGCGGCACTGCTGTGCGCCTGCTCGCCGGGTGATGGCCCGCGTGCGCCGTCGGCGGCCGAGTCGACCGTGCGCGACGAGGGCCTGGCCCGCGACCTCGAGCGCATCGAGCGCGCCGCGCGCGCCAAGCCGGCGGCCCTGGAGCTGGAACTGCGGGCCCGTGGCGAAAAACTGTCGCCCGGCAGTGCGGCCGAGCTCGAGGTGCTGGCCCTGCGCGGCCTGCTTGCCGCCTACGCGCGCGACCGTTCCGTGACCGACCAGGTCGGCCAGCGCCTGCGCGACTGGCCGGCCGGCGAACTGCGTGCCGCGGCCACCGTGGCGGCCGCCAGCGTCAGCGCCGAGTACCTGCGCTCCCACGGCGACCTGCGCGAAGCGCGCAAGCTGCTGCTGGCCGTGGACGCCGCCCAGCTCAATGCCGCCGCGCCCCTGTTCCGCTGGCGCTACCACTACCAGCTCGAGGCGATCGCCAGTGACTCCGGCGAGCTCGACCTGTCCTTGAACCAGGGCCATGCGGCGCTGCGCCTGGCCGAGCAGATGGGCCAGCCCTGGCGCGTCGCCCTGACCCTCGTCGACCTGGCCTTCACCTCCAGTCGCGCCGACACGCCGGCGCGTGCCCGCCAGCTCATCGGCCAGGCCCTGACCGAGGCCCAGAAGGACCCCGACCCGATGACGCTGAACCGGGTCTACACGATGCGCGGCATCGTCTATGCCGACGACAGCGACTCCAGCATCACCCTGCAGGCCAACTCCGACGCGCTGGAGCAGGCCACCCGGGCCGGCGCCGACTCGGTGCGCGCCCTGGGCCTGGCCAATTTCGCCGACTACCACCTGCGCCAGGGCCATCCGGCGCGCGCACTGGAACTCGCCGAGCAGGCCCTGCCGCTGGCGCGCGACACCCGCAACATCAGCGCCGAGAGCGTGGCGCGCTCCAACATCGGTCTGGCCAAGATCGCCATGGGCCGCGTTGCCGAGGGCCGCGACGACGTGCGCGCCGGCATCACGCTGGACGAGCAGCAGGGCGCCCTGGCCTATGCCTCGGCCGGCTGGCAGGAGCTGGCGGGTTATCTGGAGAAGGCAGGCGACCTGGCCGGCGCCATCGCCGCCTACCGCGAGCACCGCCGCATGGACGAGCGCGTGCTGCGCGACGAGACCCGCAAGCTGCTGCTGGAAGCCCAGGAGCGTCAGGACGCCGAGCAGCGCGCCCGCGACATCGAGCTGCTCAACCGCGACAACGCCCTCAAGGCCGAGCAGGTCCACCAGCGCAACCTGGCGCTGACGCTGTGGTCGGCCATGGGCGGCTGCGTCCTCGTGTCGCTGGGCCTGCTCTACCAGGCCTTCCGCCGCGTGCGCCGCACCAACGAGGCCCTGGCCCACAGCAACGCCTCGCTGAAGCGCCAGAGCGAGACCGACCCGCTGACCGGCCTGGCCAACCGCCGCCACTTCCAGGCCGCCATCAAGAGTCTGGCCAGCGGCGGCGGCCTCGCCGCCAGCGTCTTCCTCATCGACATCGACCACTTCAAGCGCATCAACGACGGCTTCGGCCATGCGGCCGGCGACGCCGTCCTCATCGAGATCGCCGGCCGGCTGCGCCAGGCGGTGCGCGACGACGATCTCATCGTGCGCTGGGGCGGCGAGGAATTCCTCATCGTCGCGCGCAGCCGCGAGGGCATGTTCGCGCCCCAGCTGGCCCAGCGCCTGCTCGACCTCGTCGGCGGCAAGCCCGTCGTCTACGAAGGGCGCGAGGTGCCCGTGACGGCATCCATCGGCTTCGTCAGCCTGCCGGTGCCGCCGCATGGCCTGCGCCTGTCGTGGGAGCGCGCCATCGACCTGGTCGACACCGTCATGTATCTCGCCAAGGCCCATGGCCGCAACAAGGCCTATGGCGTCGAGCGCATCCATGCCGAGGACGCCCTGGCCGCGGCCCAGTTGACGGCCCGGCTGGAGGCCGCCTGGGCGGAGGGCCAGGTCGGCCTGCAGGCCTTGAGCGGCCCGGTTCGCCCGGCCGACAGCAGCTTCCACCCCGACACGGCCAGCCGGCCAGCCAACGCATGAGCCGCCACACGGCCGCCCTGCTGCTGTCGCTGGCCTTCGGCATGGCCGGGGCCGCGCCGGTCGTCGCTCCCGACCCGGTGGCCGAGGACACCCTGCTGGCCAACATCACCCGGCGTGCCTTCGATGCGCCCGAGGCCATGCTGGCCGAACTGCAGCAGCGCTGGCCCACCCACGCCGAGCCCGGCCAGCCGCGCGAGGCGCCATGGCTGATGGCGCGCGGCCGCGTGCTGCTGGCCGCCGGCCGCGCCGAGGCCGCCGATGCCGTTGCCGTGCAGCTGATGGCGCGTGAAGACGGTGTCGACCGCAGCTGGCTGCTGCGCGCGCTGGCGCAGGAGCGCACGGGCAAGTCCGCCTCGACCCTGGCCAGCCGCGCCCTGTCGGGCCTGGACAAGCACTGCCCGGCCGGCGACGAGGTGCGCGCCGTGCGCGAGCTGGGCTGCGACTTCCGCAGCGCCTGGGAGGCCTTGCGCATCCTGCAGCGCGAGCAATACGCCCAGGGCGCCTTTGCGCTTTCCGAGGCCAGCGTCCGGCGCGCGCTGGCTTTGGTCAAGGCCGGCGAGGACAAGCATCTGGTCGCCCTCACCCACGGCATGCTCGCCGTGTCCCTGCAGGCCCAGGACCGGCTGGACGCCGCGCGCGCGGAGCTGCGCACGGCCGCCACGGAAGCCGCGGGCGACCTCGTCGCGGGCGCGCGGGTGCGCAACTCCGAAGCCGCCGTCGAGCGCCGGGCCAAGGACATGCCGGCCTCGCGCAGCGCCGTCGAGGCCGCCTTGCTGCTGGCCGAGCAGGCCGACGCGCCGCATCTGGCGGCGCAGCTGCGCTCCAACCTCGTCGATTCGTATATGCACCTGGGCCTGGCGAAGGAGGCCATCGCGGCTGCCCAGCGCGCCCTGCCGGTGCTGCAGCGTTTCGGTGACCGCTTCTATGAGCGCAGCACGCACCACAACCTGGCCGTCGCCCACATCAAGCTGCGCCAGTTCGACCAGGCCCGCATGGAGCTTGCCAAGGTGGGCGAGTTCGGCACCGATCCGGCCGACCTCGTCTATCGTGCCCGCGAGCTGCGCGAGCTGGCCGAGACCTGGGCCGAGGCCGGCCAGTACAAGGAGGCGCTGGCCGCCCTGCATGCGGAGCGCGACCTCAACACCCGCGCCAACGAACGCAATCGCGCCGCCGCGCTGGAGGAGCTGGGTCGCAAATACGACAGCGCCGCCAAGCAGCGCGACCTCGACCTGCTGGCCCGCGATGGCCAGCTCAAGGACCAGCAGATCGCCAACCAGCAGCTCGCGCAGCAGGTGGGCTTTGCCGTCGGCGCGCTGCTGCTGCTGTCGGTGGCCCTGATCGGCGTGACCCTGGTGCGCATGCGCCGTGCCCAGGCCCGCCTGACGGCCAACCAGAGCCTGCTGCGCGCCCAGAGCGAGCGCGATCCGCTGACCGACCTCTCCAACCGCCGCCACTTCCTGGCCGTCATGGACCAGGGGGCCCGCGAGGCCAAGGGCGGAGGCTTCGTCGGCGCGCTGATGATGATCGACATCGATCACTTCAAGAACGTCAACGACTGGCACGGCCATGCCGCCGGCGACGCCGTCATCGTCGAGGTGGCGCGCCGCATCAAGGCCGCGGTGCGCGACACCGATCTCGTCGTGCGCTGGGGCGGCGAGGAGTTCCTCGTCTTCGCGCCCGAGCTGCCCGGCGACGACCTCGCGCTGATGGCCGAGCGCATCCTGCGCTCCATCGGCGGCCAGCCGGTCGAGACGCCCGAGGGCCCGCTGCGCGTCACGGCGTCCATGGGCTTTGCCAGCTTCCCGCTGGGCGGCGCTGCCGGTGCCGGCCTGCGTCTGCACTGGGAGCAGGCCGTCAACTGGGCCGACATGGTGCTCTACAAGGCCAAGG
>CBHWBD010000137.1:0-13364 GCA_966111775.1 uncultured Comamonadaceae bacterium
AGGCGAACCAGAAGAAGATCGTGAAGAAGGAGAACACGACGATGGCCTTCAGGCGATCGGCCACGACATGCTCGGGCGTGTCGTCCAGCTTCTCCTCGACGATCTTCTTGGCCGCGTCGATCTTGTCGCCGATGGCGCCGAACAGGCCCTGGCTGAACCAGAACTGGATGGCGCCCAGGATCATGAAGACGCCGGCCAGGCCAAAGCCCAGGTTCCAGGAGATCTTCTCGCCGATATAGCCGCACAACAGGATGCCGTAGAAGGCGCCGGCATTCACGCCCATGTAGAACAGGGTGTAGCCGCCGTCACGGGCGTTCTCGTTGTCCTTGCCGTACAGCTGGCCGACGATGGCCGAGATATTGGGCTTGAACAGGCCGGTGCCCAGCACCACCAGGCCCAGGCCGGCGTAGAAGCTCGGCACGGTGTCCATGAAGAGGGCGATATGGCCGGCGGCGATGATGAAGCCGCCCAGCAGCACCGAGCGGCGCGTGCCCAGCAGGCGGTCGGCGATATAGCCGCCCAGGATGGGGGTCAGGTAGACCAGGCCGGTGTACCAGCCATAGAGCGTCGTGGCCTCGGCCCGGCTCCAGCCCCAGCCGCCCTTGGCGGCCTCGGTGACCAGGAAGAGCACGAGCAGGGCACGCATGCCGTAATAGGAGAAGCGCTCCCACATCTCGGTGAAGAAGAGCACGAAGAGCTGGTTGGGCTGGCCAAGGATGGTCGCCGCGTTGGGCGTCGCTCGGCCGGCCGCGGCCGGGTTGGCCACGGGGGAGGTGGTAGTCACGTCAGTCGTTCCAGGTGAAACCGCGAAAGGCGGGCGGGTAGCCCGCGCGGAAGACCGGAATTGTCCCGGCAGCAGCGCGTTTTCCACCGGCGGGTGACCCAGGGATTGCCCTGGGTCGGCCACCAGCAGTTAGCCGGCGTCAGGGCGCCGCGGCGTGGGTGGCGCCGGTAGCGGCGGCGAGCACGGGTTCGCGCTCCGGCAGGATGTAGACCAGGCTCTTGCCGCTGCCCAGGGTCGGCAGCACCACGCGGTCGAAGAAGTCGGGATCGACGACGACGCAGCCCAGGGTGATGCGGCGGTCTTCCAGCCGGGCCGAGGCCAGGCGCTCGGGACGCCGCTGGCTGGCTGGCGCCGGACGCAGGCGGTGGATGGCGAGGTTGGCCTCGTAGTCGAACCAGACGATGCGCTCGCCGTTCAGGTTGCGGCCCGGCTGGGCCTCGAAGCGGCCGGCCGGCGTCACGCGCTCGTTGACCTTGAGGGCCAGCGGCTCCTTGCCGCGGGCACTCGACGGCTCCGCGTCACCAGGCGTCAGGCCCAGCAGCACGGGCGCCCGCCCGACCAGGTTGCCGTCAGCGCCGTAGACGGACAGCGTCGCCTGGCGCTTGTCGACGATGGCAAAAGGGCGGGCATCCCCTGCATCGCTGGCCACCGGTCGCGAGATGACCTGCGCGCCCACGGCCGATGTCGCCAAGGCACCCCACCCGATGACGATGCCGGCCATTGCGGCCCTGGCCCGGCCTGCCCAACTGCTGCCCACTCGACGCCCCGATTGCTGTGGCGGCGCGACCTTCGCGCCTGCCTGGCGGGCAGTCTAGGGAGCCGATCTTGTAACCGACAGACAAGAACTTCACGGTTTGGCGCTGTTACCTCGCCGCGGGTCCGCCTGGGCCAACAGCTGCGGCGGCGCAGCGGCAGGGAAGAAGGCCGTTAGGGGCTGCTTCTCGGGCAGCACGTAGACGACGGCGCGACCCTGGCCGAGGTTGGGCAGAACGGTGCGCTCGAAGAAGGCGACGGGAACGTTGATGCAGCCCCAGCTGATGCGCTTGTCGGCCACCGTCTTGCTGGCCAGGCGTTCCAGGCGGCGCTCTCTGGGGTCGCTGTTGATGACGCGGTGCATGGAGACGGCGGCGTCGTAGTCCACCCAAACCACCTCCTTGCCTTCGGCGTTGCGGCCGGGCGCCGAGACGAAACGGCCGGCGGGCGTGGTGCGCTCCTGCGGCTTGATCTCCTCGATGCTCTTGCTGCCGATGCCGGCCACCGAGTAGTCACCGACCGCAAAGCCCAGCAATACGGTGCTGGCGCCGAGCAGACGGCCCTCGGGGGCGAAGACATAGACCCGGGCGCGCCGCTTGTCGACGATGGCGAAGGCGCTGCTGCCGTTGTCGGCCTCGCGCACCGCCCAGGCGGCGACGCGGGTCACGTCCAGCGGCGCGCGGGTCGTGCCGAAATCGAGCTTGCGCTCGATGGGCGGCAAGGCCGGCGCTTGCGCCGGGGCCGGCGCCGCGGCTACGGGTCGCTGGGCCGCAACGGCCAGCGGCGGCTTGCGCTTGAAGCTGCCGCCAAAGAAGGTCAGGAAGACGGCCAGGGCCAGGGCGGCGATGAGGCCGCCCTGGCCGAGGCCGATGAGGATGTCGCGCCGCCGGGCGGCGTCTTCAAGTTCAGCGCGCGCTCCGAAACGCATGATGGCCGTGCCGACACAGGCGCTGGCGGGCTGCTATCAGTGACGATCGGCGCGGGGAGCCGGGGCCGCCGCATCGTAGGACGGGCTCGGCGTGGTGGTCGTGGTCGTGTCGGTGGTCGTGGAGCTCGGCAGCGGCGCGGCGGTGTCGGCCGGCGGCGTGACGGGTTGCTGCTGCTGGGCAGTCATGGCGGTGCTGTCGACGGGCGCTGCAGCGTTGGGCTCCACCGGCGCAGCATTCGGGTCAGCCGGCGTCTGCTCGCTCGGAGTCGCTGCGGTGGCGGCAGCCATCGGGTCGGTAGGCTGTTGTTGCGGCTGGTCCTCGGTCTGCGCAAAGGCCAGGCCGATGCTGGTGACGAGGACGGCAGCGGTCAGGGCGCTGGTGACGGTCTTGATGGTGGACATGGTGGACTCCTGTAAAAGCTTGAACCGGCCAGGGCCGGGGGGCTGCGCCGGCCTATCCCCACCGGCTGGAATCCACTCTAGGGCCCGCCTCACGTGCCCGGCGTCGGTGCCGAGCGTCATCTCATGTAGGAGGCGCCGCCGCTCCGTAGCGGCTGGTTACGCCGCGTAGCCAGGCTGTCTACAAGCTGAAGTCGTAGTCGATGGTCAACGGCGCGTGGTCGCTGAACATCTGCCCGGTGTAGATGGCCTCGCGCTTCGCGAGGGCCGCGATGCCGGGCGTGGCCAGGTGGTAGTCACTCCCACAGAAGACCTACAAACAGCTCTAGAAAGATCGTCTCGACAGCACGTCGGCGTTCGCATCCACGGGCGTTGACTCCTGCGAAGGAGTGGCGACGCGCAGGGAATTCATTTGTTTCACTTACTTCACTTGTTTCGGTTATGAGATAGAGTGCGTTGGTTGGCCGACCAAATCCGGAAGGCAACTCAGAGGAGAAGATCATGGCTACGGTCGAACGAGAGCGCCTCGTCCCGCCCGAGATGACGCCGGAGCAAGTGGAGATGCTGAGCGCTGCTGAACGCATGTTGATGGAGTCGCTGGATCGTTCGCGCGCGGCCACGATCACCGTCGAGAGCGATGAGGGCGAAGTGCCGCCGATCGCTGTTCCTGCGCAGGTGCTAAGAGTGCTGGCCAAAACGCTGGGCATGTTGGCTCGTGGACAGGCCATTACGCTAGTGCCCGAGCAGCAGGAACTGTCCACCGTGGAGGCTGCCAATTTCCTCAACGTGTCACGCCCCTACGTCATCAAGGAAATGCAACAAGGCCGCCTTCCGCATCGAATGGTGGGCACCCATCGGCGAGTGCTCTTCACGGACCTGTGCGAGTATGCGAGGAAGATGCGTGAGAACCAGCAATCTGCCCTCGATCAGATGACGGCTAACGAGCGCGAGCTGGGCCTAGATTACTGAGGTGCCATGGCCGGCCACGCACGCTACACGGCAATGCTCGATGCCTGCGTGCTATTTCCAATTGCGACGTGCAACGCGCTCATGAGTGTCGCAAGCACAGGGATCTTCGCCGCGAAATGGACGGCGGCGATCGATGACGAGTGGATGAGAAACCTTGCAGAGGCAAAAGGCATCGAGGCGCAGAAGCTCGCAAGGCGACGCGATCTCATGCACGCGGCATGCCCTGACTGGGAAGTCCCCACGCAGGCGTGGGAGCCGTTGGTGCCCTGTCTCCAATTGCCTGATGTGAACGACAGGCACGTCCTCGCTGCTGCGATTGCCGGTCACGCCGATTGCATCGTGACTGCCAATCTCAAGGACTTCCCGAGCGAAACGCTCGAGCCGCTCGGTATCGAGGTTCTGCATCCCGATGCCTTCCTGCTGGCGCAAATTGAACTTGCGCCGCTGCACGTGCTGCCCGCGTTCAAAGCCATGCGCGCACGGCACCTCAATCCATCTATAACGCCTGAAGAGTTTGCAGACAGCTTGGCTCGTGGTGGACTCGCACGAACTGCGGACTACCTGCGCCAAGCCGCCGGGCTCATCTAAGTTGCCAGCTTTGCGCAACGATGCACCGCCAAACCGAGCAAGATGGCCAGGGCATACCGCGTCACGCGCCCGTGGAGCGCTGGCACCCCATCCCGAAGCCTCACAGTGTGAAGTCGTAATCGATCGTCAACGGCGCATGGTCGCTGAACTTCTTCTCGGTGTAGATCGCCTCGCGTTTGGCCAATGCAGCTAGGCCCGGAGTCGCCAAGTGGTAGTCCAGCCGCCACCCGACGTTGTTGGCGCGCGCGGCGCCGCGGGCGCTCCACCAGGTGTATTGCTCGGCCTTGTCGTTGAGCGTGCGAAACACGTCGACGACGCCCCCGTCATCGAACAGCGTGGTCAGCCAGGCGCGCTCCTCGGGCAGGAAGCCGCTGTTCTTCTGGTTGCCGCGCCAGTTCTTCAGGTCGATTTCCTTGTGGGCGATGTTGACGTCGGCCACCAGGATGAATTCGCGCTCTGCCTTCAACGCCATCAGGTGCGGGTGCATCGCCGCCAGGAAGCGGTACTTGACCGCCTGGCGCTCCTCGCCGCTGGTGCCGCTCGGGAAGTAGACGCTGATGAGGCTGAGCTTGCGACCGGGCTTGTCGAAGCGCTTCTCGACCCAGCGGCCCTCGCTGTCGAACTCGGCAATGCCCAGCCCCGTGATCAGGTCGCTGGGCTCCTCGCGTGTGTACAGGCCCACGCCGGAGTAGCCCTTCTTCTCGGCGTAATGGAAGTGGCCGTTGAGCTTGTCGCAGTGGCGGAAATTGGCCTCCACCGCGTCGGCCTGCGCCTTGAGCTCCTGCACGCCGACGGCATCGGCCTGCTGCTGGTCCAGCCAGTCGAAGAAGCCCTTGCTGGCGGCGGAGCGCACGCCGTTGAGATTGGCCGTGATGAAGCGCATTTGAACTAGGGAGAGGGTTGATCCGGGGAAGTATCGCAGTGCAGCAAATGAACAACACCCGCCGCAAGCTTTCATCATCAAACGGTCACGCGATCTTTACGATCCCGTAGGAATCAGAGGCGTTACGAGCGCCCATTTTTTCGCCCCTGCATGCCTTCCCCCCGTCAACCCGAGGATTTCTCATGCCGAACCCACGCGTTTCCCTGACCCTGCTCGCGCTCGCGCTGAGCACGGCCTTCCCGATGCAGTCCGCCCTGGCGCAGGCTGCTCCCGCAACCGAAGCCAAGAAGGACGTCAACCAGCTCGAAGCCGTCATCGTGACCGGCAGCCGCCGGTCTGAAAACCTGAAGGAAGTGCCGCTGTCGATCTCGGCGATCAAGTCCGAGGAACTCGACACCTACAACGCCGCCGGCCAGGACATCCGCGCCCTGTCCGGCAAGGTGCCCAGCCTGAACATCGAGTCCGACTACGGCCGCACCTTCCCGCGTTTCTATGTGCGCGGCCTGGGCAACACCGACTTCGACATGAACGCCTCCCAGCCGGTGGGCCTGGTCTATGACGATGTGGTGCAGGAAAGCATCGCGCTGAAGGGCTTCCCGGTCTTCGACATGGCCCAGGTGGAGCTGCTGCGCGGCCCGCAGGGCACGCTATTCGGCCGCAACTCGCCGGCCGGCGTCATGAAGTTCGACTCGGCCAAGCCGGGCAAGAAGTTCGAGGGCTACGCCAACATCGGCTGGGGCCGCTGGAACTCCGTCAACCTCGAAACGGCCGTCAACGCGCCGCTCAGCGATGACTGGCAGATGCGCGTGGCCGGCATCGTGCAGCGCCAGGACAACCGCGTGCACAACCCGATTGCCGCCACCGCCGGCGGCACGGCAGACCTCGAGGGCTACAACGACAAGGCACTGCGCCTGCAGGCCCTGTACAAGAACGGTGGCTTCGAGGGTCTTTTCAAGGTCCAGGCCCGTGACTTCAAGGGCACGGCCACGACCTTCCGCGCCAACATCATGAAGCGCGGCACCAACGACCTCGTCGACGGCTACGACGACAGCTACTACCCCACCGACGGCTACAACTCGCAGACGCTGAAGTCCAGCGAGATCAGCGCCCGCCTGCGCTGGGACTTCGACGGCGTGTCGCTGTACTCCATCACCGCCCACGACCGCGCCAAGTTCTACAGCCGCGGCGACGTGGACGGCGGCTTCGGCAGCCGCTTCGGCGGCATCCCGGACGGCCCGAAGTACTACCCGTCGGGCTCGACGACGCCCTACCCCTCGGTCATCCCGTTTGATGCGCAGACGGCCGACGGCATCCCCTATCTGCGCCAGACAACGCAGGAATTCCGCCTGCAGTCCAACACCAGCGCGCCCTTCCAGTGGATCGCCGGCCTCTACTACTTCAACGAGAAGCTGCAGGTGGACAGCTTCAACTTCGACAGCTTCGCCGTGGGCGACCCGCAGAACGGCTACGCCGTGCAGCACCAGGAAGCCAAGTCCTGGGCCGCCTTCGGCAACGTGAAGTACGCCGTCACACCCGACCTCAAGCTGACCGCCGGCCTGCGCTACACCGACGACAAGAAGGACTTCGACGCGGTGCGCACCTGGACGCCGGGCAAGGCGCCCAACGTCGACATCATCGGCCCCTTCTACACCCACCCCAAGTCGACGAACTGGAGCTGGGATGTCGGCGCCAACTACAACATCGACAAGGCCACCAGCGTGTTCGCGCGTGTCGCCACCGGCTACCGCGCACCGTCCATCCAGGGCCGCGTGCTGTTCGGCGACTCGATCTCCATCGCGAACTCGGAGAAGGTGCTGTCCGCCGAAGTCGGTTTCAAGGCCGACCTGCTGGACAACACCGCCCGCCTCAGCGGCACCCTCTTCAGGTACCGCGTGAAGGACATGCAGCTGACGGCCGGCTCGGGTTCCACCAACCAGAATCGCCTCGTCAACGCCGCCAAGGCCGAGGGCCAGGGCTTCGAGCTCGACGCCCAAGCCATCATCGCGCGCGACTGGCGCACGACGCTGGGCTTCTCGTACAACGACACGAAGATCAAGGACCCCAACCTCTTCGTGCTGCCCTGCGGCAATGCCGGCTTCCAGTTCCTGGAAGCCAACACCGGTTGCACGGTGCTTGACCCAGCGGGCCCGCTGGCCGGCACCGTCAGCATCAACGGCAACCCGCTGCCGCGCGCGCCCAAGATTGTCTGGAACTGGACGCTCAAGTACAGCCTCGAGCTGGGCAACGGCGAGCTGACCGTGCTGACCGACTGGGCCTACAAGGACAAGTACAACATGTTCCTGTACGAGGCCGTCGAGTACAAGGCCAAGGCCGCCCTGGAAGGCGGCCTGCGCGTCGGCTACGGCTGGGCCAACGGCCGCTACGAGGTGGCCGCCTTCTCGCGCAACATCACCAACCACCGCCAGACGGTCGCCGCCATCGACTTCGACAACCTGACCGGCATCGTCAACGAGCCACGCAGCTACGGCGTGCAGTTCAAGGCGTCGTTCTGACGCGGCAACACGGGCGGCACGCCGCCCGTGTAAACGAGCAGAGGCCTGGCCCGTTCTAGGGGCCGGGCCTCTTTTTTTGGCCCCTAGAATCTTTGCCAAATGCAACCTGCCGCCGATCCACTCGCCCAGTCCTTCGTCGCCTTCGCCGTTCAGGCCGGCGTGCTGCGCTTCGGTGAGTTCAAGACCAAGGCCGGTCGGCTCAGCCCCTACTTCTTCAACGCCGGCCTCTTCGACGATGGCGCCAAGCTCGGCCGCCTGGCCGGCTTCTATGCCGAGCGCCTGATCGCGTCGGGCCTGCCCTTCGACATGATCTTCGGCCCTGCCTACAAGGGCATCACGCTGGCCGCCGCCGTCGCGATGGAGCTGGCGCGCCACGGCCACAACCTGCCCTTCGCCTACAACCGCAAGGAAGCCAAGGACCACGGCGAAGGCGGCACCCTGGTCGGCGCACCGGTCAAGGGCCGCGTGCTCATCATCGACGATGTCATCTCCGCCGGCACCTCCGTGCGCGAGTCCATCCAGATGATCGAGGCCGCCGGCGCCAAGCCTTGCGGGGTGTCCATCGCACTTGACCGTCAGGAGAAGGCGGCAGAGAACGGTGTCGACAGCCCGCTGTCCGCCGTGCAGCAGGTGCAGCAGCGCTACGGCCTGCCGGTCGTCGCCATCGCCGGCCTGGCCGACCTGCTGGCCTATCTGGAGGGCGCGCCCGAACTGGCCACCCACCGCCCGGCCGTGCTGGCCTACCGAGAGCGTTACGGGGTCTGATGCGCATCCTGCCTGCCGTCGCCGGACTGTTCATCGCCAGCACTGCCCTGGCGCAGGACGCCTCGCCCTCCAAGGGCATCTACACCTGCACGACGGCCGACGGCCGCAAGCTGACGGGCGACCGCCCCATTCCCGAGTGCACGACGCGCGAGCAGCGCGTGCTCAACCCCGACGGCTCGCAGCGCAGCACCCTGCCCCCTTTCCTCAGCCCTGAGGACAGAGCCAGCAAGGAAGCCGCCGACCGTCGCGCCGCGGCCGAGCGCATCGCCCAGCAGGACGCCATCCGCCGCGACCGCACGCTGATGCTGCGCTATCCCAACGAAGCCGCCCACCACCGCGCACGCAACCTCGCCCTGGATGACGCCACCAAGGCGATGCGCAGCTCCGAGCGGCGCATCAAGGACCTCAACGCCGAGCGCAAGCCGCTGCTCGACGAGGCAGAGTTCTACAAGGGCAAGCCTTTGCCGGGCAAGCTCAAGCAGGCCCTGGACGCCAACGATGCCAGCATCGAGGCCCAGGAGGTTCTGATCGAGAACCAGAAGGCCGAGCTGGTGCGCATCAACAAGAGCTATGACGCCGAGCTGGCACGCCTGAAGAAGCTCTGGACCGGCGCCACGCCGGGCTCCATGCCGCCCCTGGGCGAACTGCCGCCGACGGCCCCGCCGCCGACGCCCAAGCGCTGAAATCGGCCTCAGAGAAACCCTGAGGCCGCCCTTTCACCCGAGTTTTTTCTTCAGCAACTCGTTGACCAGGGCCGGGTTGGCCTTGCCCTTGGTCGCCTTCATGGCCTGGCCGACCAGGGCGTTGAAGGCCTTGTCCTTGCCCGAGCGGTACTCGTCGACGGACTTCTGGTTGGCGGCCAGCACCTCGTCGAGGATGGCCTCGATGGCGCCGGTGTCGCTGACCTGCTTCAGCCCCTTGGCCTCGATGACGGCGTCCACGTCGGTCGCCTCGCCCGTCCACAGCGATTCGAAGACCTGCTTGGCGGCGTTGTTGGAGATCGTGCCGTCCGAGATGCGGCCGATGAGCCGGGCCAGCAGTTCTGGGCCGACCGGTGCGGCATCGATCTCGCCGCCGTCGGCGTTGAGCCGCTTGCTGATCTCGCCCATGACCCAGTTGGCCACCAGCTTCGGAACCGCTCCTGCAGCCTTGGCGGCCTCGTAGTAGCGCGCCGTCGCCAGGCTCTGCGTCATCATGGTCGCGTCATAGGCCGGCAGGCCATCGACGCTCTCGAAGCGGGCCGCCATCACCGTCGGCAGCTCGGGCATCTCGCCCTTGACGCGCTCCACCCATTCCGGCGCGATGACCAGCGGCGGCAGGTCGGGGTCGGGGAAGTAGCGGTAGTCGGCCGAGTCTTCCTTGCTGCGCATCGCGCGGGTCTCGCCGGTGTCCGGGTTGTAGAGCACCGTGGCCTGTTGGATCTTGCGGCCGTCCTCGATCTCATCGATCTGCCAGTTCACCTCGTAGTTCACCGCGTCGACGAGGAAGCGGAAGCTGTTGAGGTTCTTGATCTCGCGGCGCGTGCCGTAGGGGTTGCCGGGCTTGCGCACCGACACGTTGACGTCGCAGCGGAAGGAGCCTTCCTGCATGTTGCCGTCGCAGATGCCCAGCCACATCACCAGCGCATGCAGGGTCTTGGCGTATTCGGCGGCTTCGGCACCCGAGCGCATGTCGGGCTCGGAGACGATCTCCAGCAGCGGCGTGCCGGCGCGGTTCAGGTCGATGCCCGACTGGCCGTGGTAGTCCTCGTGCAGGCTCTTGCCCGCGTCCTCCTCGAGGTGGGCGCGGGTCAGGTTGACCTTGTGCTTGACGTCGCCGACGAAGAACTCGACCGCGCCGCCCTGCACCACCGGGATCTCGAACTGGCTGATCTGGTAGCCCTTGGGCAGGTCGGGGTAGAAGTAGTTCTTGCGGGCGAAGATGGACAGCGGCGCTACCTTGGCGCCGACGGCCAGGCCGAAGCGGATGGCGCGTTCGACGGCGGCGCGGTTCAGCACCGGCAGCGTGCCCGGCAGGGCCAGGTCCACCGGCGAGGCCTGGGTGTTGGGCGCCGCGCCGAAGGCGGTCGAGCTGCCGCTGAAGATCTTGCTCTTCGTGGAGAGCTGGACGTGGTTTTCGAGGCCGATGACGACCTCATAACCGCGGATGAGCTTGGATGTCGTGGGCATGGTCAGATTCCTGCGGGCGCGGCCAGGTGCCAGTCGGTCGCCTGTTGCAGGGCGTGCGCGGTGTGCAGCAGCTGCCCTTCCTTGAAGTAGTTGCCGATCAGCTGCAGGCCGACGGGCATGCCGCCGGCGCCCGACCCCACCGGCACGCTCATGCCGGGCAGGCCGGCCAGCGAACCGGGCAGTGTGAAGATGTCGGCCAGATAGGCCTGGGTCGGGTCGTCCTTGCCCTCGCCATGCTTCCAGGCAACGGTGGGCGCCACCGGGCCGGCGATCAGGTCGCACTGGGTGAAGCACTGCTGGAAGTCGTCCGCGATCATGCGGCGCAGCTTCTGGGCCTGCAGGTAGTAGGCGTCGTAGTAGCCATGCGAGAGCACATAGCTGCCGATCATGATGCGGCGCTTGACCTCGGGGCCGAAGCCTTCGGCACGCGTCTTCTTGTACATATCGAGAAGATCGTCGTACTTTGCTGCGCGATGACCGAACTTGACGCCGTCGAAGCGGCTCAGGTTGGAGCTCGCCTCGGCCGGGGCAATGATGTAGTAGACCGGGATGGCCAGCTCGGTGCGGGGCAGGCTGACGTCCACCAGCGTGGCGCCGAGCTTCTCCAGCTCGGCCAGGCCGGCGCGAACGGCGGCGTTGACGTCGGCGGACAGCCCAGCCGGGAAGAACTCCTTGGGCAGGCCGACGCGCAGGCCCGCCAGCGGCTTGCCCGCGGCAGCGCCCTCGCGGGCAGCCAGCATCTGGGCATGGAAGTCCTGCGGCGGTTGCTGCACGCTGGTGGCGTCACGCTCGTCGAAGCCGCTCATGGCGGACAGCAGCAGGGCGCAGTCCTCGGCCGAGCGGGCCATGGGGCCAGCCTGGTCCAGGCTGGAGGCGAAGGCGATCATGCCGTAGCGGCTGCAGACGCCGTAGGTCGGCTTGATGCCGGTGATGCCGGTGAAGCTGGCCGGCTGGCGGATGGAGCCGCCGGTGTCGGTGCCGGTTGAAGCCGGAACCAGGCGGGCCGCCACGGCCACCGCCGAACCGCCCGAAGAGCCACCGGGCACGCGGGAGACGTCCCAAGGGTTGTGGGATGGGAAGTAGGCGCTGTTCTCGTTGGCCGAGCCCATGGCGAACTCGTCGCAGTTCAGCTTGCCCAGCGACACCGTGCCGGCCGCATTCAGGCGGGCAACGACGGTGGCGTCGAAGGGGCTGCGATAGCCCTCGAGGATCCTGGAACCGGCCGTCGTCGGCATGTCGGCCGTGACGTAGATGTCCTTGTGCGCCAACGGGATGCCGGTCAGCGCGCCGCCGTTGCCGGCCGCCAGCACCGCATCGGCCGCAGCCGCGCGGGCCAAGGCACCGTCGGCGTCGACGTGCAGGAAGGCGCCCAGCGCCTTGTCGTGGGCGGCGATGCGGTCCAGCAGGCCTTGGGTGGCTTCGCGACTGGACAGGGCACGGCTTTTCAGGGCGGCGGCCAGTTCGGCCACGCCCATGTCGTGAACGGGCTTCATTCGATGACCTTGGGAACGAGGAAAAGGCCGTCCTCGACGGCCGGGGCGCTGCGCTGGTTCAGCTCGCGCTGGTTGCTCTCGGTGACGACGTCTTCACGCAGGCGCAGCTGCACCTGCTGGATGGCAGACAGCGGCGTGTACAGCGGCTCGACGCCGGCGGTGTCGACGGCACTCATTTGGTCCACGATCTTGAAGAAGTCGTTCAGGTTGCCCAGCAACGCCTCGGATTCGGCGGGTTGCAGTTCCAGCCGGGCCAGGTTGGCGATGCGGCTCACGTCGTCGGGGGTGAGGCTCATGAAGGGTTTTCAGATGTAAGCCTGGGGCCAGAAACCTAGTGTTGGCGGGCCTCAGAATGGGGTGATCGGTTATTATCGCCGCCCATCTTCATGGCCTTCGAGGCTGCCCCTTCAGCGACGGATTTCGTCGCCGGCCGGGCGGCCTCGATGCTTATTCAGCCCCCCGATTTCTGAGCCGCGCCCGCCGGCGAGGCTCTTTGCGCCACACCATGTTCGCCTCCCTGCGCCGCTATTTCTCGACCGACCTCGCCATCGACCTCGGCACCGCCAACACCCTGATCTACGTGCGCGGCAAGGGCATCGTCCTCGATGAACCCTCGGTGGTCTCGATCCGCCACGAAGGGGGCCCCAACGGCAAGAAGACCATCCAGGCCGTCGGCCGCGAGGCCAAGGCCATGCTGGGCAAGGTGCCGGGCAACATCGAGGCCATCCGCCCGATGAAGGACGGCGTCATCGCCGACTTCACGGTCACCGAGCAGATGCTCAAGCAGTTCATCAAGATGGTCCACGACTCGAAGACGTTCAAGCCGTCGCCGAGGATCATCATCTGCGTGCCCTGCGGCTCCACCCAGGTTGAGCGCCGCGCGATCCGCGAGTCGGCCCTCGGCGCCGGTGCCAGCGAGGTCTACCTGATCGAGGAGCCCATGGCCGCCGCGATCGGCGCGGGTCTTCCCGTCAGCGAGGCTTCGGGCTCCATGGTCGTCGACATCGGCGGCGGCACGACGGAAGTCGGCGTCATCTCGCTGGGCGGCATGGTCTACAAGGGCTCGGTGCGCGTCGGCGGCGACAAGTTCGACGAAGCCATCATCAACTACATCCGCCGCA
>CBHWBD010000138.1:0-13129 GCA_966111775.1 uncultured Comamonadaceae bacterium
CGTGAGGCCTCCAATGCAAGCACTCCACCTGCCACAAGTGAGGCCTAACCCCTCGCTCAACCCCCGACCCGCCACGGCAGGCAGCGTAAGCCGGGCCTGTGGCACTCGGTGCATTTTCACAGGCCCGGCTTACGCTGCCTGCCTCCGCGGTCGGGGTTAGCTCGAACGTTGGGTCGCTAGGACTGCTTGGGGACGGAAAGCTGTCGCCTCGGCAGGCCTTCCGGAACGAAGGCAATCAGCCTGAAGCCGGCATCGTCGACGCACCAAAGCGAAGGGGCCTAACGGCCCCTTCTTGTTGTTTTTTCGGCTAGGACTTTCCCTCGCTTGACGGGTTCGGAAATGACCGCTTCCGCCACTTGCTTCAAGTGGCTCCGGCCCGGTGCGACTTGAGGCAGACCTGCAACGGCTGCAAGTCTTGAGTTCGTCAGCCCGTCAGCTGCGGTCTTGTTGGCGTGCGGCAGGCTTGCTCAGCCAGGGTCGCGAACGTCTCAGTCGCGTGTGAGCAGCATGATGACGAGCCGGAACATCAGCCACGCCAGCCCGGCAGCTGCAGACAACAGCGACAGCCACAGCGCGACACGCATGACGGCTCATCCCGCCGTTTCGGGCGACAACACGAAGGGCCGCAACTCGCCCTTGAGTTCGACGGCCGCGTCCAGCGCGCCAGCGAACGCCAGCAGTCGAGGCGCATAGCTGCCGTCGTCCACATCGCGCTGGGTGAAGGTGGTGCTCATGATGGGCGCCTGGTTCAGCAGATCGCCGACTTCCGCACCAGCGTTCTGCCCCCCCTGGCCACCCATCACGGAAATCACCGCGACGCGGCGCAAGCCCGGGCCGAAGGTCGCGACGAAGCTGCGCATCGGACTCGCCAGCCGGCGCAGCCAGATCGGAGCGACGAGCACGACCAGATCGAAGCCGGACGGATCAGGGCTGTTGTAGACGATCGGCGGCTTGCGCCTGAAGAAGGAATCGACCGCGCAGCGCAGCGTCACCGCCACCTTGCGTGGCCGCCGCTCGACGACCGCGGCCGATTCCCAGTTGCGCGCCCGGCAGAGCAGTTCCGCCAGCCGGGTTCCCGTGCCGGTGAAGGAATAGGTGACGACGAGGATCTTGCTCATGCCTTGAGCGTAGGCAGTGCGCAGGGATGCGCCTTGACACAGCGCAAACGAACTGCGCGTCCGGCGTGCCGCGCAGCCTGTGCGCCGTGGCAACAGGTTGATGTCGCGCAACGCAAGTCGCGCCCGGTGACCTAGAGTCCCTCAACCCCCTTGGAGGACCGTCATGGCCATTCCCTCAGGTTCGCGCCCAGCACACCCGTCCATCGCACCATGGGCCGATGGCTCGCTGCTCTACAGCCGCTGGCTGATCGGCTCGCTCGACGCGCAGACCGCGTGGTGGCGCGAGATGGAGCGGCAGACGGCCGCCCTGATGCAGTTCTGGCTCGATCCCGCCGCACCGCCACCCTCTGCCCAATCGCTGGTCGATGCCGCGCAGGGTGTCGCGCCGCTCGGGCCGGCAGCCTGGCAAAAGGCCTGGTCGGGCTGGCTCCACGTCTGGGCCGACGCCATGCGTCACGACGCGACGCAGGCCTAGGGCGCGGCGCCACGCGGGCGGGCCCGGCCAGTTGCGGCGGGTCCACCCGGCTTCAGGCCGCTCAGCTGATCCTCAGCGTGGTGCCCTTGGCCTCCGCGCGCTTGGGCAGCGTCAGCGACAGCACGCCCTGCTCGAAGCTGGCTTGCGCCTCCTTCTCGTCGATTTCGTGCTCCAGCGCGAAGCCGCGCGACAGGCTGCCGTAGTACAGCTCGCGCGTCAGGATGCGCGCCTTGGCGTCCCTGGCTTCCTTTTCCTCCTTCACTTCCGCGCTGATGGAGACGAAGTTGCCGTCGATCTTCACCTTCACGTCCTCCTTCTTCGCTCCGGGGATCTGGGCCTTCACGACATAGGCCTGGTCGGTCTCGCTGACGTCCAGCTTCATCTCAACGGGCGTCCTGGCCTGCGGCCAGTCGCGGGCGAGCGGGCCGCGGAAGAAGCCGGGAAAGGCGCCGGACAGCAGGTCGTCCATGCGTTCATAGGCAGTCAATGCGCTCATGGCAGTTCCTTTCTGGGTTGGGGGGCCATCCAACTCTAGGAAGCCTCATCGCGCGCGCATTGACGCCGATCAACCATGCCGCGACTCGGGCAGACCGGACATCCGGGGCCGGCCCTGACGTCGGCCAGGCCGCAAGCGAGCCCGCCGCAACGGCCCGACGTGCCAGGCAGCACGATGAACTCGCCCCGCCCGATCCCAGCCGCTCCGCACACGGCTGCCCTTGCCGCGCCCCCGTCTTCAGCCCAGCAGTTGCGCCATCTGCTCCGGCGGCACCGGCTTGCAGAAACCGAAGCCCTGCATCAGGTCGCAGCCCATGGCGATCAACGCGGCTTCGTCGGCGGGGAGTTCCACGCCTTCGGCCACCACCACCATGCGCATCGCATGCGCGACACGCACCATGGATTCGACCAGGGTGCGGGAGTCGGCGCTGACCGACAGGCCGTGGACGAACAGGCGGTCGATCTTGAGCTTGCGGCAGCGGATGCGGCGCAGATAGGCCAGCGAGCTGTAGCCGGTGCCGAAGTCGTCGATGGCCAGGGCATAGCCCAGGCCCTGCAAGGTGAAGACGAAGGAGTCCGGCTTGTCGATGTCCTCGAAGCCGGCACTTTCCGTGAGCTCGAACTCGACCTCGTCGGGCCCGAGGCGCAGCGTCTTGAGCTGCTGCAGAAAGCGCTCGCGGTGCTGGGGCTTGCGGCATTGCTCCCAGGACAGGTTGACGGCCACGGGCGGACAGATGAGACCCCGGGCGCGAAGGCCGTCGAGGTCACGACGCAGCACGCACAGCAACACCAGGCTGAGCTCGACGATCAGCCCCGAGTTCTCGGCCACCGGGATGAACTCCGCAGGCGAGACCCAGCCGCGCTGCGGGTGGTGCCAGCGCGCCAGCGCCTCGAAGCCCTGGATGCGGCGCTGGGCGTCGTATTGCGGTTGGTAGAACAGGCAGAACTGATCCTGATCCATGCCCAGCCGCATGTCGTGCTCCAGCGCCAGCCGCTGGCGCAGCGCCTCGCCGATCTGCGGCGTGAACAGCTGGAAGCTGTCCTTGCCGGTCTGCTTGGCGTGGCGCAGCGCGGCATCGGCGCTGCGCAGGGCCTCGCTGGCATCCTGGGCGTGCTCGGGCAAGCTGACGCCGCCGCTGGAAAGATGCAGATGCAACCAATGGCCGTCGTGCAGCACGGGCTGGGTCAGCTCCGCCTGCAGATGTGCCACATGGACCCTCAATGCCTCGTCGTCCATCGCGGGCACCAGCAGCATCGCGAACTCGTCGGCCGACAGCCGGGCGATCTGGTCGCCGGGCCGGCTCAGCAGCCTGAGTCGCTGGCCGACGGCCTGCAGCACGGCGTCGCCTGCCGCGTGGCGGTGCTGGTCGTTGATCTGCTTGAAATCGTCCAGGTCCAGGATCAGCAGCGTCGCGCGGCCCTGCTGTTGCAGCACACGCTCGAGCAGGGCGCGCATGTGGTCGCGGTTGGGCAGGTCGGTCAGGGCATCGAAGCGGGCCAGGTAGCGGGTGCGGCGCTCCACCTCCTTGATCTGCACGCGCAGCCGCTTGGACAGCCACCATGCCAGGCCCGCGGTGGCGAAAAGGGTGGCGACGGTGGCCGCGAGGAACTGGCTCAGGTCGCCCCACACCGGCATGCGGCTGGCCTCGACGGCCAGCATGCCCACGCGCCTTCCGTCCGCGATGACGGGCACCTGCACGGTCGCGGTGCCGACCGCCGCGTACAGCCAGGACGAATCGGCCACCGTGCGCGAAAACTGCGTGAACACGGCACCATCGCTCTTCACCAGGCGGGCGTGAAGGATGGACGGGCTCTGCTGCAAGGCCGCGAGGCTTTCGCCAGCATCGCTGCGGCTGTCGAAGACCAAGGCCGCCGAGACCGTCTGCGCGACGATGTCGGCCTGGATGCGCAGGTCCTCGAGTTGCCGGTCGTGCAGCCGCCAGTACTGCAGCACGCTGAGCAGCAAGGCGAAGAACAGCAGCGCGGCCAGCGCGACGACGAGTTCACGCAGGCGCTCGAAGGCTTCGGCAAATTGCGGTTTCACGGCGTTGTCGTCTGGTGGCGCACGTAGCGGGCCAGGCGCAGCAGCTTGGTGCTGATGGCCAGGCCGACTCGACGTGCGGCGTCAAGGTCCACGTCGAAGACGATACGGCCGTCCTCGATCTGCAGGTTGATCATGGCCCCCTGCTCCAGCATCGCCGCCCCATCGGACACGACCAGCACCGGCAGCTCCGCCAGGACCGGGCGCAGGGTCGGCTGGGACGCGGGCAGGTAGAGCAGGTGGCAGCCGGCCAGCTGGTCGGCGCGCGGCTGGTGGCGCACGTCGATGCTGAAATGCCGGATGGGTCGTCCGGCCAGGCCTTGCAGCGCGCTGTCCATCCGCCCCTCGCCGAAGGTGCAAAGCTGCAGGGGGCGACCGGCAGGTTCGCGCTCGGCGGGCCAGGTGACGAACATCAGCAGGCGGTAGACGACCTCGGCCTTCAGCGCTTCCGGACTGGCGCTCTGGGCCGTGGCGGGCCGGGACGCCAGCAGGCCGAGCAGCAGGGCGAAGCCGGCGCCCCAGCGCCAGCCTCCCCACGACGATGTCCGGCTGCGACGCATGGCCTCAGAGCGTGAAGCGCCAGTCCAGGCGCCAGGCCCGGCCGGGCTGGGGGATGGCGCTCAGCGAGGTCTCGGGCGTCGACGGATCCAGATTGCGGTGGTCCAGCGCGTTGTTCACATGCAGGGCCAGGCTCTGGTGGGAGTCGATGCTGAAACGCAGATGGGCATTCACGAGGGCCGTGGCGGGCACCTCGACCCGTCCCATGCGCGGCCCCACGAGGTTCCACTCCAGTCCCAGCTGCCAGCGCTGCCACAGCGGCGTGACGACGTCGCCCTTGAACATCCAGGACGGCGAGTTGCTCAGGCGCTGGCCGGCCGCGTCGCGGCCGTCCATCCAGGAGGCGCTCATTCGCCACAGCCAGCCGTCTCCCGCCCGTCTCTCGACGCCCAGATCCACCCCTTTGAGCCTGACGTTGCCGACATTGCGGTACTGGACCGCGGCGTCGGGCTCGCTGCTCAGCGGCTGCTGCTCGATGAGCCGATTCATGCGGGTGTAATAGGCGTTGGCGCTCAACGCGTGCCCCCCTCGCAGCACGTGCTCCCAGGCGGCCTCGACGGAGTTCAGGCGCTCGGGCTTGAGGTGGTCCGGCGCGATCTGCGACACGCCACCGTCGTCATAGAAGCGTTCATAGAGATTGGGCGTGCGGAAGGACTGCGCCCACATCAGCTTGAGGGATTCGCGCTCGTCGGGGCGCAAGGCCAGCACGGCACGCGGCGACAGGGCCGGCGCAAAGCCGCGCACATGGTCCAGGCGCAGGCCGGTGGTCAGCTGCACGGCCGAGGACAGCCGCCATTGGTCCTGGGCATACAGGCCTGCGGCATCCTGGGTGACGTTGGAATCCAGATGCACCGCATGAGGCGCGACGTCATAGTTGCGCTGCAATCCCTGCGGCGAGGTGCGCAGCTCGGCGCCCAGCATCAGTTGGTGGTTGAGCAGGCCGCGCCACAGGACCCGCCCTTCCAGCGTCGTCCACTGCGCACGGGCATCGTCCTTGTTGATGAATTCGGGCGTCGAACTGAAGACGTAGCTGCCGCGGAATTCATAGCCAGCCAGGCTGAGCCGGACGGAACGGCGCACGTCGCCCTGCCAGCCCTCGTCGTAGCTGAGCTCTCCGAGCACCAGGCTGTCGACGTAGCGGGTGCCAGGTGCGCCGGCTTCGGTGCCATAGGGTGCCGTGGCGGCGTCCTTGTCGCGGCGCACGGCGTTGAGGGCCAGGCGCCACGGGCCGCTGCGATATTTGGCCAGCAGCGACACCTGCCGCTCGCCGTCCAGGCCGCGCACCCAGCCGTCGGGCGTGCCGAGTTCGGGCAGGAAGAGATCCTCGCCGGCCGTGCGCTGCGCATTGAGGCCGACGAAGAGGTCGCGGCCCGCGTCGCTGGCGCCGTAGTGCATCTCGGCGCGGCGAAAGCCGTTGCTGCCCAGGCTGGCCTGGGTCGTCAGCCCCGGCGTGTCGGCACCGTCCAGCGTGACGACATTGACGACGCCCAGCAGGGCATTGCTCCCATAGACGGACGAGCCGGGACCGTGGACCAGTTCCACGCGCTTGACCCATTCCGCCATGACCGGAAACTCCAGCTGCGGCAGGCCCTGGTCATAGATGGCGTCGTTGACGCGCTGTCCATCGACGGCCATCAGCAGCCGGGCGTTGTAGTCGCCGGGGCGGTTGAAGCCGCGCAGCCCGAGGGCGCTGTAAGTGCGCGAGTTGCTCAGGTAGACGCCCGGCAGGCGGGCGAGCAGGTCGCCCACGGTCTGGTGGCCCAGGGCGTCCGAGACGGCGCGCTCCAGCACGCTGACCGACGCCGGTGCGTCCATCAGGCTCTGGGCATAGCGGGAAGGGCCCTGCACCTCCCGCTTCAGCAGCGCCTCCAGGGCTTGGTCGTCCGAAGCATCGGCGTCGGCGGCGGCGCGAGCCGCAGGAGTCAGAGCCAGCGTGGACAGCCACGCCAGCGCAAAAAGGCGGCTTTTCACGAGGATGTCGCCGTCGTGCGACGGCGAGGGGCAACGGTGCCGGAAGCTTAGCCTCGCCCCTGGCGGCGGCCCTTGTCAGATTTCACGGCAAAGCCCATGAAAACGAGCGTCATGGCTTGCCGGTATAGCGCGTGTGGAAACGCCGGCCCTGCGAATCCATGGCCTGCAGCCACAACTCCGAGGTGACGCTGCCAATGGGCGTGTAGAAGTTGCTCAGCGTGACCGTCGTCTTGGGCGGCAGCGGTACCGCGGTATCGAGCACCGTGGGAGTGCCGCCGGCGCCGGGCGTGAAGACACGCTTGATCTCGATGATGCGCAGATCGGGGTTGGCCGCGGCCCAGGTGGCCCAGTTGATGACCAGCGCGCCGCTCTGCAGCGAGGTCGCCGACACCGGGCTGGCGGCCGACACGCTGTCGATGGTGGGGAAGCGGGTCGTGGCCGGGTCGCCCAGCACATCGGCACGCAGCCAGGCATTGCGCGTCTCGGCCACGCCACCGGTGGTGTAGCTGGCGATGAACTTGGCGCCGCGCACGCTGTCCACGCTGCCGATCCAGCCGACGGCCGCGCGCTGGATGGCGACGTCGCCGACACCGCCGGTCGGGATCAGGTTGGTGGCGCCCGTCGTCGTCGACACGCAGAGCATCAGGCGGTCGCAATAGCCGAAGGGAATGCTGTAGCCGCCCGGCATCTGCACGGTCGCCGAACTGAGCAGCTGCGTCGGCGGTATGCCCGGCACGGGGTCGGCCGATTGCGACTGGATCTCGACCTGCAGGCCGATGCCCGGGTTGGGCACGACCACGCTGCTGGCCGTGCCGTCGGCACTCAGCGCCCGGTAGCCCAGCGCATAGACGCCGAAGGACAGCTTCTTGCCGTTGCCGATCAGGTTCCACTTGTTGGTCGTCGTGGCGGACTTGTTGTAGCTGACCGCGTCGGCGAAGAGATCGACCGTGGCGCCGCTGGAGTCGCTGATGATGGCGCCCACCAGCACCTTGGCGCAGTTGCCGGCAGTCGGCGCGTCGTCGGCGCAGCCCAGCAGCTGGAAGCGGCCGAACTGGCGGTTGGCCGTCGTGTAGGTGGACAGGATGCCGGCGAGGTCGGCCTTGCTGCGGCCGTTGTGCTTGTCGTAGCCGCTGACCAGGGGGTTGGTCAGGATGGTGCTGACGTCGCGTCCCTGGGCGATGAGCTGGTTCAGCGCCGCGCCCAGGTCGTCCAGGCCAGACAGGGTGCCGAGCAGGGTCGTCGCGCTGGTCGCGGCCTTCAGCGTGGACGTGATGGCATTGGCCGGCGTGCCGCTGGCCTTCAGCAGTTCGGTCTGGGCCGTGGGCAGCTCGACGACGACCTCGGCCGTCGGCGCGGCGATGAATTTGTTGCCGATCTGCAGGACGGGCACATTGAGCCTGGAGCGGGCCAGGTCGATGCGCACGCTCTCGATGAGCAGGTCGTGGGCGCCCTTGTTGGCGGCGAAGCTGGCATCGGCCAGCGGGTCGAAGGCCGTGGCGTCGGTGATCTTCAGGTCGCTGATCTGGGTCTTGATCAGGGTCTTCAGGAAGGTGGCGGCGGCAGCGCTGGCCGTGCCCATCTGCGCCAGCTGGCTGCTGCTGGTCGAAGCCGCCGCGAACACGGGAGCGGGCTCGGTGCCCAGCGACAGGGCGACGATGGCATTGGTCAGCGGTGTCACGTGGCCGACCATGGCGGCGCTGATGGCGGGCACCGTGGAGTGCAGGACCTGCATGGTGCCGCCGGCGTCCATGCCGCGCGCCTGGATGAAGAGGGGCGCGGCCGGGCTGGTGGTGTTCAGCGTCACGCTGTAGCTGCCGTCGGCGGCATGGGTGGTGGCCGTGCCCACGGCCTTGCCCTGGCCGTCGACGACGCTGATCTGGGCGCTGACCAGGGGCGCGCCGGTGGCAGCCACGCCGCGCAGCGTGGGCGGCGTGTCCAGCGGCGGCGTGCTGCCGCCCCCGCCACCCCCTCCGCCACAGGCGGTGAGGGTCAGGGTCAGCAGGAGAGCGGCGAGGCGGTACAGCATGGCGCGGGCGGGAACATGGCTGGAGCCAGTGTGCCGCGCCGGCCGGACCGGCGGTGGGCGGTTAAAGGGGAGAAATCAGCGGCTGATTTGCACCCAGGCGAGTTCCAGCCAGTTGTCGGAGCGATGGACGGCCGTGACGTTTGCACGTGCGCCCCAGGGCACGACCTGGCGGTGCAGGGGAATGACGTTGACCTGCTCGCGCAGCTCGGTGAGCGCGCCGCGGATCAGCTGCTCGCGCTTCCTGGCATCCGGCTCGACACTGGACTGGGCCGCCAGCGCGTCGGCCTTGTCGTTGCGGAAACCGCCGAAGTTGTAGTTGCCCACGCCCTTGTCGCCGCGCGTGCGGTAAAGCGGCGTCAGGATGCTCTCGGCGTCGGTCACCGAACCGCCCCAGCCGTACATGTAGAGGCTGGTGTCGTACTTCTCCAGCTTGGGGAAGTACAGCACGCGCGGCATGGCGTTGACCTTGACCTTGACCTTCAGCTGGGCCCACATGGACGCCAGCGCCGTGCAGATCTCCTCGTCGTTGATGTAGCGGTTGTTGGGGCAGTCCAGCGTCACCTCGAAGCCATCGGCATAGCCCGCCTCGGCCATCAGCTTCTTCGCGCCGGCGAGGTCGTGCGGCAGGCGGGTCTGCAGGGCCGGGTCGTCGAAGGAGGCCAGGCCGGAAGGCGTCAGCGCGCCGGTGGGCACGGACAGGCCTGCCATCAGCTTGGTGCGGATGGCCTCGATGTCGATGGCCTCGTACAGGGCCTTGCGCACGCGAACGTCCTTGAAAGGGTTCTTGTCACCCGGGACATTGCCGTAGAGCAGCTTGTCGCGCGACTGGTCCATGCCGATGAAGACGAGGCGGTTCTCCGGCCCCTCGATGACCTTGACGCCGGCGGTGTTGCGCAGGCGGGCGACGTCGCGCGGCGCGGGGTCGAGCACGAAGTCGACCTCGCCCGAGACGAGGGCGGCCAAGCGGGTCGCGTCGGTCGCGATGGGCGTGTAGACGACTTCCTGCAGGTTGCCCTGGAACTTGTTCCACCAGTTGGGGTTGCGCTTGAGCACGGTCTTGATGCCCGGCTGGCGGCTGGCCAGCATGAAGGGGCCGGTGCCGTTGGCGTTCAGGGCCGTGAAGCTCTCTTCCTTGTTCTTGAAGTCCAGCGGCTTGGTGACCTTGTGGGTCTCGCACCATTTGCGGCTCATGATCCAGAGCTGGTCGATGTGCTGCAGGAAGATGGGGTTGAAGGTGGTGAGCTGGAAGTCCACCGTCAGCTCGTCGACCTTCTTCGCGGCGCCGACGGCATTGGCCCAGACGGCGATCTGCGAGGTCGGCTCCTTGGCCCGCTGCACCGAGAAGACGACGTCGTCGGCCGTCAGCGGCGTGCCGTCGTGGAACTTGACGCCGGCGCGCAGCTTGAAGCGCCAGGCCAGCGGGCCGGTCTGCTTCCATTCCGCGGCAAGACCCGGCACCAGGCCCAGCTTGGCGTCGCGGTTGGTCAAGCGCTCGTAGATCTGGCCGTTGACCATGTTCGTCAGGCTCTCGTTCTGCGAGTCCGGGTCCATGGTCTGCGGATCGCCCTGGCTGGCCCAGCGCAGGGTCTGGGCCGACACGCCGCAAGCGGCCGCCAGCAGGGCCACGCCAATCCATCGCTTCATTGCTTTTCTCCCGACTGCATGCAGCACAGCAGTTTAGGAGGCCAGGCAAAGCCCCTTCTCAGCCGTTTTGCGAGGAAGGATCAGCGCTTTGCGTTGGGATTCCAGAGCTCGTCGAGATGGGTGAAGTTCCAGTTCTCGGGCGGCTCGCGGCCGGCGATGCGGTCGGTGGAGGCCGACAGGTCGATGACCTGCAGCGGAATCGGCATGCTGGACTTGGTCGAATAGAAGACCTTGACCCGCGGCGCGACCAGGGAGGCGGCGTTCTGCTCGACCACGACGGCCAGCTTGCCCGATTGCAGGCGCACCAGGGTGCCGGTGGGATAGATGCCGACGCTCTTCACGAAGGCCTGGAAGATGGCGGGATCGAACTGCCCCTTCCACTGCGCCATGCGCTGCAGCGAGCCCGCCGGGTCCCAGGCCGCCTTGTAGGGCCGGTGCGAGGTGATGGCGTCGTAGACGTCGCAGACGGCGCCCATGCGGGCCATCAGGCTGATCTGGTCACCGGCCAGCTTGTGCGGGTAGCCGGTGCCGTCCATCTTCTCGTGGTGGTGCAGGCAGACGTCCAGGGCCGAAGCCGGCACCTTGGCGCCGTCCTTGAGCAGGTCCCAGCCGCGTTCGGGGTGGCCGCGCATGACGGTGAACTCGGCATCGGTCAGCGCGCCGGGCTTGTTCAGCACCTC
Source organism: uncultured Comamonadaceae bacterium (assembly GCA_966111775.1). Taxonomy (GTDB): domain Bacteria; phylum Pseudomonadota; class Gammaproteobacteria; order Burkholderiales; family Burkholderiaceae_C; genus Pelomonas. The sequence continues at coordinate 11,009 of CBHWBD010000138.1, forward strand.
CAGCGGCATCTGCATCTTGCCGACGTCGTGCAGCAGGCCGGCCAGGCCAGCCTCGCGCTGTTGGGCTTCGTCCAGGCCCAGCTGGCGGCCGAGCGACACCATCAGGCCGCAGACGGCGACCGAGTGCATATAGGTGTAGTTGTCCTTGTCCTTGAGCCGGGCCAGACTCAGGAAGGCAGACGGGTTGCGCGCCAGCGAGGATGTGACCTCGTCGACGATGGGCAGGCAGTTCTCGCTGTCGATGGCCTTGCCCAGGCGGGCCTCGCCGAACAGCGCCGTGACGGCGACGCGGGCCTTGTGCAGCACCTGGGCCGCGCGGTCGAGTTCGGCCTCCATGCTGACGCGGGGCTCGGGCACCGGCGCGGCGGCAGGCTCGGGCGCAGGCGCCACCGTCTCGATGACGACCGTCGGCGTCGGCGCTGCGGCGGGCGGCGCCTCGACATCCTCACCCTTGTCGTTGTCGATCCACACCGCCGGCACGCCGCTGGCCCTCAACGCGGCCAGGTCGGCCGGGTCGGTCAGCACGAACTTGGTCTTCCAGAAGGGATGGGAGAGCCAGGCCCCCTCCATCGCCTGGAGGTACATACCCAGCCTCACCTCGGTGGTGGCGATCTTCTTCAGCATGACAAGGTCGTCTATGTAACGCTGAGTATCTCCGCCGGCCCCGCCGGCCACTGTGCATCCCTGCACGCTTTTCGCCCGGACAACAAAAAGCCGCCCTCGGGGGGCGGCTTGTCGTCGGGAAACGGTCCGATCAGCGGAACTTGCCCTGGGGCACGGTGGCCAGTTCGGTCGGCAGGCTGCTGATATAGCCGGCGATGGCCTTCAGCTCGGCATTGCTGAACTGCTTGACCTGGCCGGCCATGACGCCATTGCTGCGGCCGACGCCGGGGTTGTGCTCGGTCTTGTAGGACTTCAGGGCCACCGTCAGGTAGTCGGCATGCTGGCCGGCCAGCTTGGGATAGCTGGGGTCGATGGGCTTGCTGAAGTTGGCGCCGTGGCAGGACACGCAGGCGCCCTTGGTCAGCAGCTCGGCCACGTTGGCCGGCGCGGCCGGAATGCTGTCGGCGGCGGCGGGCAGCTTGGCCTGCTGCTCGTAGAAGGCGGCCACGTCGTTCATGTCCTGCTCGCTCAGCGAGCCGGCGATGCCGCGCATGGTCGGGTGCTTGCGGTCGCCCTTGGCATAGGCGGTCAGTGCCGAGACGATGTACTTGGCGTTCTGGCCCGCGATCATCGGCACCTTGTGGATCTCGGGGAAGCTGGCCTGGTAGCCGACGATGCCGTGGCAGCCAATGCACATCGCGATCTTGGTCTCACCGGCCTTCACATCCTGGGCCTGGGCGGCAAAGGCGCCAAAAGCTGTGGCCAGGGCGAGCGAGATCTGCAGCAGTTTTTTCATGGTCCCGGGGGTGTCGTGTACTTGAGCGGCGGCGATTATAGGAGGCCTCCTATACTGGTCCGGCTCCCCTTCAGTTCGGGTTTTGCCCCGGTTTTCCCCATGAAATTCCAAGGTTCCGACCAATACGTCGCCACGGCCGACCTGATGCTCGCGGTCAATGCCGCCGCCAAGCTGCAGCGCCCCCTGTTGATCAAGGGTGAGCCCGGCACCGGCAAGACCATGCTGGCCGAAGAAGTCGCCGCGGCCTTGGGCATGCCCCTGCTGCAGTGGCATATCAAGAGCACGACCAAGGCCCAGCAGGGCCTGTACGAGTACGACGCCGTCAGCCGGCTGCGCGACAGCCAGCTCGCCGGCATCGAGGGCAGCGACCGTGTGCGCAACATCGAGAACTACATCGTCAAGGGCGTGCTGTGGCAGGCCTTCGAGGCCGACCAGCCGGTCGTGCTGCTGATCGACGAGATCGACAAGGCCGACATCGAGTTCCCGAACGACCTGCTGCGCGAAATCGACCGCATGGAGTTCTATGTCTACGAGACACGCCAGCTGATCAAGGCCAGGCACCGGCCCCTGGTCTTCATCACCTCCAACAACGAGAAGGAGCTGCCGGACGCCTTCCTGCGCCGTTGCTTCTTCCACTACATCAAGTTCCCCGACGCCGAGACGATGAAGAAGATCGTCGACGTGCACTTCCCGACGCTGAAGAAGGACCTGCTGGCCGCGGC
>CBHWBD010000139.1:0-13112 GCA_966111775.1 uncultured Comamonadaceae bacterium
GTGCCGGCGGTGCCGCTGCTAGAGCTGCGGCGGGACGGAACACTGCCTTGGGCCGTGACCCATGGCAGCCACTGCAACGGTGCGCGGATCTGGCGCATCGCGGGTTTCGCTCGCTTGGATCTTCATGATCAAACGACTTCTTCTGGGTTGGCTGCTCGCTCTGGGCGCCTTGTCGGCCTGGGCCTTGCCGCCCGAGCTGGCCTCGCGCATCGCGGCAGGCGAGGGCGATGACCGCGTCGCCGCGCTCCAGCAGGCGCTGGCGGCCGGCGACGAATCGCTCGGGCCTTTCCTGCGTGCCTTGCAGGACGGCCGCGTGCGCGTCAAGGGCGGGCAGGCCTTCGTCATCGCCGAGGGCGCCACGGCACCGGCCGATGCCGAGGAGCCGATGCTGAACAACCGCATGCGCCGCGAGATCGAGGCGGCGCTGGCGGGGCTGGACCTGCTGTCCAAGGACCGTGCCACGCGGGCCAAGGCGCTGGCCACGCTGCGCGACGACGCGGACGCCTCCAAGCTGGCGCTGTTCGAGAAGGCGCTGGCGGCCGAGAACGACGCCGAACTGCGCTCGCAATTGAATTCACTCGTGGCCGGCGCCAAGCTGTCGTCCACCGACCCCGGCCAGCGCCGCGCCGCAGCGAGCGAGCTGGCCGGCAGCGCCGACCCGGCAACACGTGCGCTGCTGCTGGAGAAGCTCGGCGCCGAGATCGACCCTGGGGCCAAGGCGGCCATGCAGAAGGCCGTCGACGATATCGGCGCCCGCCTCGCCTGGGGCGAGCGCGCCCAGCTGCTGTTCTCCGGTCTCAGCCTGGGCTCGGTGCTTCTGCTCGTGGCCCTGGGGCTGGCCATCACCTACGGCCTGATGGGCGTCATCAACATGGCGCACGGAGAGCTGCTGATGGTGGGCGCCTATGCCACCTACTGCGTGCAGCAGGGCTTTCGCGCCTGGGCGCCGGGCGCCTTCGACTACTACCTGTGGATTGCGCTGCCGGCCAGCTTTCTGGCGGCGGCCCTTGTCGGGGCCGCGATGGAGCGCACGGTGATCCGCTGGCTCTACGGCCGGCCGCTGGAGACCTTGCTGGCCACCTGGGGCATTTCCCTCGTGCTGATGCAGGCCGTGCGCACGCTGTTCGGTGCGCAGAACGTGGCCGTCGAGAATCCGGCTTGGCTGTCCGGCGGCTGGGCATTGCTGCCGAATTTCACTCTGCCCTACAACCGCCTTGCCATCCTCGCTTTCGCGGCGCTGGTGCTGGTTGGCATGGCCCTGTTGCTGGCCAGGACGCGCCTTGGGCTGATGGTGCGCGGCGTCACGCAGAACCGCCGCATGGCCGCCTGCGTGGGCGTCAACACGGCCAAGGTCGACACCCTGGCGTTCGCGCTGGGCTCGGGCATCGCCGGCCTGGCCGGTTGCGCGCTGAGCCAGATCGGCAACGTCGGGCCCGACCTCGGCCAGAGCTATATCGTCGACGCCTTCATGGTGGTCGTGCTGGGCGGCGTGGGGCAACTGGCCGGTACCGTCTATGCCGGCCTGGGGCTGGGCGTGCTGTCCAAGCTGCTGGAAGGCTGGCAGGGGGCGGTGCTGGCCAAGATCGCGCTGCTGATGCTGCTGGTGCTCGTCATCCAGAAGAAGCCGCAAGGCCTGTTCGCACTGAAGGGCAGGTCGGTCGAATGAAGAAGACGCTGCTCATCGTCATCGCGGCCCTGATGCTGCTCGTGCCTCTGCTGCACCTGGCCTTCCCGCCCGGCCATGTGCTGCACCTCAGCGAGTTCTACGTCGGTCTGCTCGGCAAGTTCCTGTGCTTCGCCATCTGCGCGCTGGCCCTGGACCTGATCTGGGGTTTCGGCGGCATCCTGTCGCTGGGCCACGGCCTGTTCTTCGCGCTGGGCGGCTATGGAATGGGCATGTATCTGATGCGCCAGATCGGCCGCGAAGGGCAGTACCAGTCGGACCTGCCGGACTTCATGGTCTTCCTGAACTGGAAGGCGCTGCCCTGGCATTGGGCACTCAGCGACTCGCTGGTGGGGCAGATCTTCCTGGCGCTCGCCGTGCCCGGCCTGCTGGCCGCGGTGTTCGGCTGGTTCGCCTTCCGCTCGCGCATCCAGGGCGTCTATTTCTCCATCATCACGCAGGCGCTGACGGTGGCGGCCATGCTGCTTTTCTTCCGCAACGAGACGGGCTTTGGCGGCAACAACGGCTTCACCGACTTCAAGCGCATCGCCGGCATGCCGCTGAACACACCGGGCATGAAGGTGGGCCTGTGCATCGCCAGTGGCGTCGCGCTGATCGCCTGCTACCTCATCGCTCGCTGGCTCACCAACAGCCGCTGGGGTCGCATCCTGCAGGCCATCCGCGACGCCGAGGGCCGGGTGCGCTTCCTGGGCTATGACCCGGTCGCCTTCAAGCTCAGCGCCTATGTCATCTCGGCGTTGATGTGCGCCCTGGCCGGCATGCTCTATGTGCCCCAAGTGGGCATCATCAACCCCGGCGAAATGAGCCCGGCGGCCAGCATCGAGATGGCCATCTGGGCGGCGGTCGGCGGCCGCGGCACGCTGATCGGGCCGGTGCTGGGCGCCTTCTTCGTCAACGGCACCAAGTCCGTCTTCACGGCCTGGTGGCCCGAGGGCTGGCTCTACATCCTGGGCGGCCTCTTCATCGCGGTGACGCTGTTCCTGCCGCAAGGCTTGATGGGGTTGGCGCGGAGGTTCAAGAAATGACGCCGGAACTCCTCGAAGCCGGGGCGGAAGCTCACTCGCGCGCGCTGACTCGCATCGCCACGGCTGGCGAGCCTATCTTCAACCAGGGCGTGGCGCTTTACGTCGAAGACCTCAAGGTCGCCTTCGACGGCTTCCAGGCCTTGGGTGGCCTGAGCTTCACCGTCGGTGTCGGCGAGCTGCGCTGCGTCATCGGCCCCAACGGCGCCGGCAAGACGACGACGATGGATTGCCTCACCGGCAAGACGCGGCCCGACAGCGGCCGCATCTTCTTCGGCAGCAACCTCAACCTGCGCCTGATGAGCGAGCAGCAGATTGCCCGGGCCGGCATCGGCCGCAAATTCCAGAAGCCGACGGTCTTCGAAGCGCTGACGGTGGCCGAGAACCTGGAGTTGGCCCTGGCCGGTGATCGACGGGCCCGCTTCGCGATGCGGGCGAAGCTGAGTGGCGAACAGCGCGACCGTCTCGACGAGTTGCTGAAGACCGTGCATCTGACCGACGAACGTGAACGCGTCGCCGGCCTGCTCAGCCACGGCCAGAAGCAGTGGCTGGAGATTGGCATGCTGTTGGCGCAGGACCCCAAGCTGCTGCTGCTGGACGAGCCCGTGGCCGGCATGACCGACGAGGAGACCGAGCGCACGGCCGAGCTCTTCCTGAGCCTGGAAGGCAAGCATTCACTCGTTGTCGTCGAGCACGACATGAGCTTTGTCGCCACGCTGGCCGGGGCCCATCGCACGGTCACCGTGTTGCATGAAGGCCAGACCCTCGCGGAAGGCACCATGGCGGCCGTTCAATCCGACGAGAAAGTCATCGAGGTGTACCTTGGCCGATGAAATTCTCCGTGTTGCTGACCTCCAGCAGCACTATGGCGGCTCCCACATCCTGCGCGGCCTCAGCTTCGATCTGAAGCCCGGCGAGATCACCGTCGTGCTGGGCCGCAACGGCGTTGGCAAGACGACGCTGCTGAAGAGCCTGATGGGCGTCGTGCCCATCACCTCCGGCAGCATCACGCTGGCCGGCGAGAACATCAACAAGCTGCGCACCCACCAGCGCGTGCGCGCCGGCCTCGGCTATGTACCCCAGGGCCGCGAGATCTTCGGGCGGCTGTCGGTCATGGAGAACCTGCAGATGGGCCTGAGCAGCCAGCCGGCCGGCACGCCGCTGCCCAAGGAGCTGTTCGAGCTGTTTCCCGTGCTCGACAAGATGCGCTCGCGCCGCGGTGGCGACCTGTCAGGCGGCCAGCAGCAGCAACTCGCGATTGCGCGGGCCCTGGCCCCCGGCCCCAAGGTGCTGCTGCTGGACGAACCCACCGAAGGCATCCAGCCCAACGTCATCCAGGACATCGGCCGCGTCATCAAGCACCTGGCCCATGACAAGGGGCTGTCGGTGGTGCTGGTGGAGCAGTTCTATGACTTCGCGGCCGAGCTGGCCGACCAGTATTTGCTCATGCAGCGCGGCGAGATCGTCATGCGCGGGCGTGGTGCAGACATGCAGGCCGAGGGCGTGAGGGAACGCCTGGCGATCTGATTGCGGGGCGGACAAGCGCTTGGTTCGCCCACAATGGGGTCTCAACAAGCTAGGCGTCGACCTGGATGGACCGAATTGGGGAGGAGCGCAATGTCTGACGAGAAGGGCGCGGCGGCAGTGCCGGCGGAGATCACGAAACCTCTCGCGGCCCCGGACGCGAAGTTGCGGGGCGCCAACACGGCGCTGAATCATGCCCGCAACTGTTTTGCGGCATGCCTGTTCAGCTACTTCGGCGTTGCCTTTGTCGCGCCTGCCTGGGCTGCGTTGCTGCCGATAGCCCTCCTGGCCTTCCTGGTGTCGGCCTATGTCTTTCTCGGCGTGGCAGCTGCGCGTGCCGGAAAGAGTTGGGTTGTCTACGCCATCCTGCCGCTGCTGGTTCCAGGGCTTGGCGGGCTCATCTCATTCGGCGTCCTGCGCAGCAAGGTGCCCTATGCCGACGACTGAGCTCACCGCTAGACATCGCCCTCTTCTTCGACCTGGCCCATGGCATCTGAAGGAAGAGCCGCGCTAGTGCCGTCCTTGTTGAACGCCATGCAAATCACCGCCGCGACCCCATCCGACATCGAGCCCGCCGTCAGCTGCCTGGCCACGGCCTTCGCGGACGATCCGATTACGGGCTATCTGCTCCAAACCGGACCAGAGTACCGGCTACGTCTGACGCAGTTCTTCTCGCTGCTGATGGGCGCGCGCCTGGCTCTGGGCATGCCAGTGCTGGTGGCGCGAGACGCGGACGGCATTCGCGGCGCAGCGATGGGCTACACCACCGCCCGGCCCGAGTGGCCCAAGCGCTTTGCAGAGGACTGGGATCGCTTCGAGAACGCAATTCCAGGCCTGAGCGAGCGCATGGCGGCCTACGACGAGATCGCCGAAAAGAGCAAGCCGACCGTGCCGCACTACTACCTCGGCGTGCTCGGCTTGGACCCGGCCCTGCAGGGGCGCGGCATCGGGATGCAATTGCTCCAGTCCTTCTGCGAACGATCGGCGGCGGACCCACTCTCAGCAGGCGTCTATCTCGAGACGGCCAACCCGTCGAATGTCCGCTTCTACGAGCGCGCCGGCTTCGAGGAAACCGGACGAGGTCGCATGGGCAGCACGACGCTCTGGTGCATGTTCCTGCGCCACAAGACCTAAGCGCTGGTTGCCTCCAGCCACAGCACCGCAAACCACCCGTTCTCATCCGTCCACACCTTGCCTGGCTTGAAGCCGGCGCGCTCGGCCAGCGCCTGGAAGCCCGACACCGTGTATTTGTGCGAATGCTCGGTGTGCAGCGTCTCGCCTTCATGGAAGGCATAGACCTCACCGCCCAGTTGCAGCTCCAGTGGCCGCGTGGCGCGCAGGTGCATCTCGATGCGCCGGTAGGCCGGGTTGTAGAAGGCCAGGTGCTCGAAGCCGTCGGGCGGGAACTCGGCGCCCAACTCCTGGCGAGCTCGCTTCAGCACATTGAGGTTGAAGGCGGCCGTCACGCCGGCGGCGTCGTTGTAGGCCGCGTGCAGCACGTCGTGGTCCTTCTCCAGGTCGATGCCGATCAAGAGGCCGCCGCCGGCTAGCTCGCTGGCGGCCAGGCGCAGGAAGGCATCGGCCTCGGCGGGCGTGAAGTTGCCGATGCTGGAGCCCGGGAAGAAGCCGACGCGGCGGCTGCCCTCAGAACAGGGCGGCAGGGTGTGGGGCCGCGTGAAGTCGGCTACCAGGGGCTGGATGGCAAGGCCGGGATAGTCGCCGGCCAGGCCGTCGCAGGCGGCCAGCAGATGCGGGCCGGAGATGTCCACCGGCACGAACTGCACGCTGTCGCGCGGGATGGCGTCCAGCAGCAGGCGCACCTTGCGCAGGGCGCCGGCGCCGTACTCCACGAGCTGCACGCCGGCGCCGAATTGGGCGGCCATGTCGCGCGCATGCCTTTCCAGCAGGGCCAGCTCGGTGCGCGTCGGGTAGTACTCGGGCAACTCGCAGATCTGCTCGAACAGCCTGGAGCCGACCTCGTCGTAGAAGTATTTGGGCGAGATGGCCTTGGGCGCGCGGCTCAGCGCGGCATGCAGGTCGGCTGCGAACTGTTCGTTGTCGGCGGCCGCCCGGGTCTGGCGCCATTCGATTCCTGGTTTCATCTTGCAAGCCTCAATCCACTGAACTGCCAGCGCGCGGCCGGCGGGAAGAAATTGCGGTAACTCGGGCGCGCATGGCCGGCTGGTGTCGCGAAGCTGCCGCCGCGCAGCACCTGCTGCCCCACCATGAACTTGCCGTTGTATTCACCGACCGCGCCCGCGGCCGGCCTGAAGCCGGGGTAGGGCGCATAGCTGGAGCGGGTCCATTGCCAGGCTTTGTCGGCGGCCTGCTCGAAACCTTGCAGGGCCGACGCGACCTCCCACTCGAATTCCGTCGGCAGGCGCGCGCCAGCCCATTCGGCGAAGGCGCAGGCCTCGTAGAAGCTCAACTGCATGACCGGGGCGTTCGGGTCCAGCGGCTGCACGCCGTGCAGGCCGAAGACGCTGCCGTCTTCCTGCCAGTAGGCCGGCCGCTGCCAGCCCTGGGCCTGCACCGTGGCCCAGCCGTCGGACAGCCACAGCAGCGGCTCGCGATAGCCGCCGGCCTCGATGAAGTCGGCGTATTCGGCGCAGGTCACCAGGCGGTTGCTGATCTCGAAGGGCGAGATGAGCGCCTGATGGCGTGGCCCTTCGTTGTCGAAGGCGAAGCCGTTGCCGCCATGGCCGATGTCGACGACGCCGCCGGCATTCTTCATCCAGCCCTGCTGGAGCGCGGCGGCCGGCTTGGGCGCGGACGTGTCGTAGGCCGGCAGCAGCGGGTTGCAGGAGAAGGCGTGCAGGATGTCGGTCAGCAACAACTCCTGGTGCTGCTGCTCGTGGTGGCAGCCCAGCTCGATGAGGGCCTGCGCCTCGGCGGATGCGTGGGGCAGCAGGTCGGCCAGGGCCGCGTCGACGTGGCGGCGGTAGGCCTTGACCTCGTCGAAGGACGGTCGGCTCAGCAGGCCGCGCTGCGGGCGCGCATGCCGGGGGCCGAGGCTTTCGTAATAGGAGTTGAAGAGGCGCGGCCAGCGCTCGTCGAAGACGCAGTAGTCGGGCAGATGGGGCGTCAGCACCAGGGTCTCGAAGAACCAGGTGGTGTGCGCAAGATGCCATTTGGCCGGGCTGGCGTCCGGCATGGACTGCAACTGGGCGTCCTCATCCGACAGGGGGGCGGCCAGGACCAGCGAATGGGCACGGGTGGCGCGGAGCAGCTCGGTCAACATGGGAAGCACCGTATCGCAAACTGCTGCCAACGGTATGTCAGTGCAGGGCTATTGACTGTAGGACGGCATCCCTAGGGTGTCAGCCGATCTGTCGGGGTCTTCACTTCCCCTAGGATCGCCGCCACACAACAGGAGGGAGACCCGGCATGAAAGCTGCCGTTCTCGCCGCCGCCCTGCTCGCCGCCACCGCGGTGCAAGCGGCCGAGCCCATCATGCTCAAGGTGCATCATTTCTGGCCGCCCGGCGCCATGCCGCCGACGCAGATCCTGGCGCCCTGGTGCGACAGGATTGCGGCCGACTCCGGCCAGCGCCTGAAATGCCAGCTTTTCCCGGCCATGCAGCTCGGCGGCACGCCGGCCCAGCTCATCGACCAGGTCAAGGACGGCGTCGTCGACATCGCCTTCACGCTGCCGGGCTACACGGCCGGCCGCTTCCCCATCATGGAGGTCTTCGAGTTGCCCTTCATGAGCAACTCGGCCGAGGCCGCCTCGCGTGCCGCCTGGGACTTCTACGGCAAATACGCCGTCAAGGAGTTCGCCGCCGTCAAGCCGCTGATGTTCGCCACCCACGACGAGGGCTATCTGCACACGCGCGACAAGCAGATCAAGACCCTGGCCGACTTCAAGGGCCTGAAGCTGCGCGCGCCAACGCGCCAGACCAACCGGCTGCTGGCGTCCCTGGGTGCCTCGCCGGTCGGCATGCCGCTGCCGGCCGTGGCCGATGCTGTCAGCAAGGGCACCATCGACGGCTTTGCGCTGCCCTGGGAGGTCATTCCGTCGGTGAAGCTGCACGAGATGGTCAGGTACCACACCGAGACCGACACGAGCCGGCCGGCCCTCTACACCGCCGTCTTCGTGCTGGCCATGAACCCGGCCAGGTACGACAGCCTGCCGGCCGACCTCAAGGCCGTCATCGACAGGAACTCGGGCGCTGCGTTGTCGCAGGCCGCCGGCCGCACCTGGGACGCCAGCCAGGCGTCGGCGCGCAAGCATGCGGTGGACCGCGGCAATGTCTTCTACACCGTGCCGGCCGCCGAGGTGGACCACTGGATCAAGGCCAGCCACCCTCTCTACGACGACTGGACCGCCGACATGGACAAGCGCGGCCTGCCCGGCAAGCAGATGCTGTCCGATGCCCAGGCCCTGCTGGCCAAGTACAGGAAGTGAAGTGGCTTGAGAAGCTGGCCGCGGGCTTTGCGCTGCTGGGCGGCCTGTGCGCATTGCTGGTGGCATGCATGGTGCTGTACAACGTCTTCGGCCGCAATCTGTTCGCCCATCCGGTGGCGGGCGACATCGAGTTGAGCCAGATTGGCATCGCGTTGTCCATCGCGCTGTGCCTGCCCTGGTGCCAGCTCAGGCGCGGCAACATCATCGTGGACTTCTTCACCCAGCGCGCGCCGGAGCGCGTCAACGGCGCCTTCGACCGCTTCGGCGCGCTGCTGCTGGCCGTCATGCTGGGCCTGCTGGCCTGGCGCACCGGCGTCGGCGCCCTGGCCATGGACGAGGCCGGCGAGCAGACCATGATCCTGGGCCTGCCGATGTGGTGGTCCTATGCCATCCTGGCGCCGGGCCTGGCGCTGACGGCTGTCATTGCTGTCGTGCAGGCGGTCAGGAGGCGCTCAGCATGAGCGGGCGGGCCGAGCGACGGGCCGCCCCTAGCCGGGCCGCCATCCCCTCGGGGGATCGTCCGATGCTCCCGTCGGACGAGGGGCTGACATGACCGTCGGCCTGACCATCTTCGGCCTGATGCTCTTGCTGATGGCCCTGCGCGTGCCCATCGCCGCGGCCATGTTCATTCCCGGCGCTCTCGGCTATGCCTGGATGAGCAGCGACGCGGCCCTGCTCAACCTCATCAAGGGCTCGGCGGTGGCGCGGCTGACGGTCTACGAGCTGTCCGTCATCCCGCTCTTCCTGCTGATGGGCCAGTTCGCGACCCAGGGCGGTTTGTCGAAGGCGCTGTTCCGTGCCGCGTCGGCCTGGGTCGGCCATTGGCGTGGCGGTCTGGCCTTCGCGGCCATCCTCGCGTCGGCGGCATTTGGTTCGGTCTGCGGGTCGTCGGTCGCCACCTGCGCCACCATCACCCAGGTGGCCTATGGGGAGATGAAGGCCGCCGGCTATCACGGGAGGCTGTCCACGGCCGTGCTCGCCACCGGCGGCACGCTGGGCATCCTGATCCCGCCCTCGGTGCCCCTCATCGTCTACGCCATTCTGACCGAGCAGAACATCGCCAAGCTCTTTGCCGCGGCCTTCATCCCGGGCCTGATCGCGACGGCGGGCTATCTCGCCGTCATCGCCATCACCTGCCGGCTGCGGCCCGAGCTGGCGGTGCCGGGGCGGCGCCACGGCTGGGGCGAGCGTTGGCGAGCCCTGCTGGGCGTGTGGCCGCTGCTGGCCATCTTCGTCGTGGTGTTCGGCGGCATCTATGGCGGCCTGTTCAGCCCGACCGAAGGCGCGTCGGTCGGCGCGCTCGCAACCTTGAGCAGCGGCCTGCTGTCGGGTGAACTGCGCCGTGAAGGCATCCAGCGCGCCCTGCTCGGCACGGCCGAGACGACGGCCATGGTCTTCATGATCTTCCTCGGTGCCGACATGATGAACTCGGCCCTGGCCCTCACGCAGATGCCGACGCATCTGGCCGAGTGGGTGGGCGGCCTGGCCGTGCCACCGCTGGCCATCGTGGCCGGCGTGCTGGCCTTCTATGTCGTGCTGGGCTGCGTGATGGACGAGCTGTCCATGCTGCTGCTGACCATCCCCGTCATCTTCCCCACCATCATGGGCCTGGACCTGTGGGGCCTTGCGGCCGAGCCCAAGGCCATCTGGTTCGGCATCCTGGTGCTGATGACGGTGGGCATCGGCATGCTGGCGCCGCCGGTGGGGCTGAACGTCTACGTCGTCAATGGCATGGCACGCGACGTGCCGATGAACGAGACCTACAAGGGCGTCATGCCCTTCCTCGCCAGCGATGCGCTGAGGCTGTTGCTGCTGCTCTTCGTGCCCGCCATCAGTCTCGGCGTGCTGCGCTGGCTGTGACGGGCCAGGCGAGCAGCAGACCCAGGGCGATGCCGACGCTGTCGGCCACCACGTCGTGCCAGTCGGCCTCGCGCGGCGGCAGGAAGCTCTGCGCGATCTCGATGCCGATTCCGTAGCCGACCAGGGCGAGTGCCAGCCAGATCCATTGGCGCGGTCGCTGCCAGACGGCCCAGACGCCGCTGAAGGCCAGCGAGGCGAAGGCGAGGGCATGGTTGGACTTGTCCCAGCCGGTCGTGATGACCTTGGGCGGCGCCGGGATCAGGGCCAGCCAGGTGATGACGACAAGCAGGACCGCGAGCAGGACGCGCCATTGGAGGCGGCGCTCGGGAGCGGTGCAGAGGTTCAGGATGATGCGGGGCATGGCGGGCGGCATTGTGGCGCCGCCGCCGGCTTCACTTCATCTGCAGCATCCAGGTTTTCGCTTGGCGAAGGTGGGCCACCAGTTGGGCTTGCGCGGGCCCAACCGCGGCATCGGCCGGATTGAGCTTCTCCAGCAGGGCCGCATCGATCAGCTCGCGCGAGGCCTGGTTCAGCATCCAGTTCATCGAAGGCTGGCGCTGGCCCGGCACGGCGGGCAGGCGCAGCTCGGCCACCTGACCGCAGCCGCCGATGCGCTTGATGAGTTCGACGGCCGAATCGCGGCCACGGGCGCTGTTGCTGTTCAGGATGCCCTGGGCCGGCGCGACGACTTCGTTCAGGCCCATGTGGGTGGCACGGTAGCGGCGGCCGTCCAGGGGCTGGGCGTCGGCGGCCGTGGGCGCGTCGCGGCACAGCCAGTCGTCGACCTGGGCCGGCGTGTTGACCAGCAGCAGCAGGCGCAGCCGCGAGCGGTCCAGGATGCCCTGGCGGGCGCAGTCGTCCTCGGGCTTGCAGGTCTTGATGCGGCCGCTGGCCTCGAGGTCGCGCAGCAGGTCGGACAGGGTCAAGGTCGCGCTCGCCTCCACATAGCCGCCGTCGCCCAGGCGATCCCAGACGCGGCCGACATCGCTGTTCTCCTCGTCCTTGTGGGCTTCCTTGAAGATCACCGCCGCGGCCGGGCTGATGTAGGGGAAGCGCGCGCTGTTGTGCACGGCCTGGGCCAGGGTCATGCGGTCGACATCCAGGCCGAGGGAGGGGTCGAGCAGGTCGATGCCGTCGCCGCTGGGCAACAGGAAGTCGGACTGGTAGACGCGCTGGCCGCGCGACAGGGCCGTCGTGTTCAGGGCCAGCAGCGGCAGCCACCCGGCTTCGGTGGCGCGGCCCTGCAGGGCCGTCATCGCCTCGCCCCAGGGATTGGGATTGGCGTTGGCGCGCAGGGGGCATTGCCGCGCCAGGCTGCGCGGCCAGTCATGGGTCCAGACCTTTTCCAGGCCCAGGGACCGGTCCGTGCCTGCGATGGCCACGGGCAGCAGGCGCTGCACCAGGTCGGGGTAGAGCAGGTCGCCCACCGGCGTGGCGAGGTGGTCGCGACCGGTGAAGTCACGCACCAGATTCCAGGGTGTGCAGTGGGCCGTATCGATGGCCTGGCGGCGCGCGTCCACGGCCGCCACGAAGCTGGCCGCGCCCAGGGCGCCGCCCGAAGTACCGCTGATGGCGAACACCGAGTCGGCGAAGTTGACGCCCTGTTCCTCGCCCAGGTCCTGCAGGCGTGCCATCGAGGCGCTGCCCCAGTAGGCCGCCCGCGAGGCGCCGCCGGACATGGCCACCAGCACCAGGGGGCGCTTGCCGTCGGCGCCCACGGTGCGCAGCCAGGTCTGGATCCAGGCATCCGCCGGCTGGCGCTGCGCGATGGCACTGGCCGCGCTGCGCTCGGGGTTGGCAACGCGGTGGTTGTCGTTCAGCGGCGCAAAGGCGACGAAGAGCAGCACCGGCAGGGCGGTGAGCGGCATGCGGATCAAGGCCTTGGGCACATAGGTCAGCAGCACACCGCCGAAGACGATCCAGCTGCCCATGGCCAGCAGCACCAGGGCCGGTGAGCCGAAGGCCCGCGCGGTGTCCTCGGGCGCGGCCACCAGGGCGACAAAGAGCGCCCACTGCAGCAGCAACACCAGGCCGACGAGCACGCGCGACGGCGTGTTCATGCGGTCCTCGCGTTCCATCTGCGCGATGGCCTCGCGGCGGCCGTTGAGGGCCAGGATGCGTGCCAACCAGGCGTCGGTGCCGAGCCTGAGCAGCCAGGCGCGGCGCTTCCAGGCGAAGAGGTAGAGGCCCAGCGTCACCGCCAGCAGGCCGGCGCCGATGAAGCGCTCGCGCTGCTGCATCAGGAAGAAGGCGGTGATGGGCAGGCCGCCGCCGAGGATGAGGCCGCGCGGCAGCCAGCGGCGCAGACCCTCGGCAAAGCCGGCATGGGTGCACTCGCCCAAGGTGTCGGGCGTGAAGCGGCGGTCCAGCAGCAGGCGGCTGACATACCAGGCCATCAGCAGCCACAGGCCGAAGGCGAAGATCAGGAGGCCCGCCTGCACGCTGCCCACTTCCAGCGACAGCAGGGTCTCGCGGGCCTGCTCCAGGCCCAGCAGCACGATGACGCCGGCGATGACGATGCCCACGGGGAAGGCGCACAGGGCCAGCACGCGCAGCAGATAGAGCATGCGCGGCACGTCCCCGCCAGCGGGCGCTGGCGGCGCGGCGGGCGGCTC
>CBHWBD010000140.1:0-13104 GCA_966111775.1 uncultured Comamonadaceae bacterium
TAGCCGACCGGGATGTGGATCCAGTGGTAGTCGTCCTTGCCGCCGGCCTCGATGAGGAGGACGCGCTTCTCGGGATCGGCGCTGAGCCGGTTCGCGAGCAGGCAGCCGGCGGTGCCGGCGCCCACGATGATGTAGTCGAAACCTTGACGGGCCATGGAGGGCTAACGAGGCGTACGGAGGGGGGCGGCGGGATGCAGCCCCTAGCGTACGTTATTCGCTCGCGGCGCCGCCCAGTCGGTACCAGTCAAGCTTGCGCGTGAGCGTCATCACGGTAGCGAGCACCGCGAACAGCAGGACGGCGCCGATGGCCAGGGCCGCCTGTTCTCGGCTCAGCAGCACGTAGAGGGCGCCGTAGAGCAGGGCGATGCCGCCGCCGAAGGCCGCGCCGCGCAGCCAGCCGCCCAGCATGGCCGCGGCATATTGCGTCAGCACCGCGGCCGCGGCGCCGGCGGCGACCAGATAGGCCACCAGGAAGGGCAGGTGTTCCGACAGGCTGAGCAGCAGCAGGAAGAACAGGCTGAGCGCCAGGCCGACGAGCAGGTATTGCACCGGATGCACGCGCCGGCCGGTCAGCAGCTCGGTCAGCCCGACGGTGACGAAGGTCAGTGCGATGAACATCAGGCCGTACTTGATGGCGCGGTCGCTCATCACATAGGGGTTCACGGGGTCGATCAGTTCGACGTCCAGGGTGTCGGGGTTCTTCTCGCCCGCGGCGATCTGGTTGGCGGCATTGCTGGCCAGCTCGGTGACCTTCCAGCTCGCGTCGAAGCCGCTGACGCCGATCTTGCGGTCGGCCGGCAGGAAGCGCCCACCAAAGCTCGGATGCGGCCAGCTCGACTGAACGCCGACGGTCGTGCTGCCGGCGGCGGGTACGACGCCGAAACGCTGGCTGCCGACGAGGTCGAGGGACAAGGTCAGCGACAGGCCGGCGTCCAGGCGCAGGCCGGGCAGCAGCGCGTGCAGGCCGTTGCCGTAGATGGGGTGGGTGGTGCCGGGTTTCACGGCCAGCGGCTGGCCGTCGCGCCGGAGCTCGGCACCGCGCAGGCCGCGGGCATCGCTGACGGAAAACATCACCGAGACGTCGCCGCATTCGACCTGGCTGCCGGGGCGCTCGCCGCGGGGCGTCAATGCGGACGCGTCGGCCCACTGCGCCGCCAGTTTGAACTTGCCGGTATAGGTGTTGACCTTGAACAGGCCGCGGTAGCGGGTCTCGGGGCTGAGGCCGCCGCTGACCGTCAGCTCGGCCGGCGCGGCCGTCAGCGCAAAGCCGCGCGATTGGGCTTCGCCCTGGCCGTTCTTCCAGACTTCCTTGCAGCTGCGCACCAGCAGCGGCCCGAGCAGGGTCTGGCCGCCAGCCAGGGCTTGTTCGACGTTCTGGACGGCCTCCTGCTGCCGGGACTGGCGTTCGTGCACCAGCCCGCCGATCTGGGCGAGCACGATGCACAGCAGGAGGGAAACGGCGGCCAGGATGGCCAGCTTGGAAAAGGTGGGGTTGAGCTTCATGCCGCCAGCATCGCGAGCGGCGGTGAGGGCAGGAAGGGCTGTGTGAGGCGGGCGTGAAGTCAGCGCGGCAGCACCAGGCTGACGCGCAGGCCTGGCGCCGTCGTCTCGAAGCTCAGCCAGCCGCCGTGCAGTTCGGCCACGCGGCGCGCAATGGCCAGGCCCAGGCCCGAGCCCTTGACGAGGCTGCCAGGTCTTGCCGTCGAGAAGAAGCGCTTGCCCAGGTGGACGAAGCCGGCGGCCGGCACGCCGGGGCCGTGGTCGCGCAGGGTCAGGCGCGCCGTCGTCGGCGTCGTGCTGACGGCCAGTTCCAGCGTCGAGCCGGCCGGGGCGAAGTCGATGGCGTTGACGAGGAGATTGCCGAAGGCCAGTTCCAGCAGGGCCGGGTCGACGTCGACGGCCACGTTCTCACGAGCGCTCCAGGCCACACGCAGGCCTTGCTGTTCCAGGCGCGGTGCCTGCCGGTCCAGCTGGGTCTCGGTCCAGTCCGCCAGCATGATGCGCTGGCGCTCGCCCAGGCCCACCTGGGCTTCGAGCTGGGACAGGGCCAGCACGCGCTCGACCAGGGTCTGCAGCCGTGCGGTCTGGTCCAGCACCTGGCCGGCGAAGCGCTTGCGGTCGGCCTCGGGCAGCTCGTCCTGCAGCAGCTCGCCGCTGGCGCGCAAGGCGGCGAGCGGGCTCTTGAGCTCGTGGGTCAGCGCACGCACGTCGTGCTCCAGCTGTTCGCGGCCCTCGAGGCGGCGGCGCATGTCGTCCATCGCGTGGGCCAGGTCGCCGAGCTCGCCCGGCATGGCTGGTGGCGCGAAGGCCTGGCCGGCCTGGGCCTGCTGGGCATAGCGGCGCAGCCGCCGCACCGAGGCCACCAGCCACAGCGTCACCGCGACGCCGACGATGAGGCTGGTCGCCAGCAGCGCGGCGCCGGCCCAGAAGACGCGGCGCTCGGCGCGGTCGATGAAGCGCTGCACGCTGGCCACCGGCTTGGCCACGCTGACGACGCCCAGGGTGCGGCCGTCCTTGAGGATGGGTGCCGCGACGACCAGGATGGTGCTGCGGTCGTCGGCCGAATAGCGCGTCGAGCGGGCGCCGTAGTCGCCGCGCAGGGTCAGCGCCACGTCGCGCCATTGCGAGTAGTCCTGGCCCACGGCCGAGGGCTGGCCGGAGTCCGCCACCACGCGGCCGCGCGCGTCGGTCACGTACAGGCGCAGGTCCAGGCTCTGCTTGCGCAGGCCCCAGATCGGCACGTCGACCTCGCGCTTCACGTAGCGCTGGAACTGCCCGGTGAGGCGGCTGCCTGGCTTGAGGCCGTCGGCGTCCATCTCGTCGGCGGCGGTCTCGGCCAGCAGATGGGCCGTCTCCACCATCAGGTCCTCCATGACCTCGCGCACGCTGGGCTTGACCTCGGCCAGGAAGACCTTGAGCAGCAGCACGGCGCTGAGGCCGGCGATCAGGAAGAAGCCGAAGAAGACGCGGAGACCGAGCCTCATGGTTCGAGGGAGTAGCCGAGGCCCCGGTGAGTCTTGATCGGATCGCGCCCCGGCGCCGCCTCGCGCAGCTTGGCGCGCAGCGTCTTGATGTGGGTGTCGACGGTGCGGTCCGTGCTCTCGGCGCTGCTGCCCCAGACGGCGTCGAGCAGGGTGTCGCGGCTGTGGATGCGCTGCGGCGCGCGCAGCAGATGCGTCAGCAGGCCCAGCTCCAGCTTGGTGAGGTTGAGCATCACGCCGTCCAGGCTGACCCGCGAGCCGTCGACCAGGAAGCCCGCCGTCGCCGGCGGCGGCGCCGGCACGCGACGCAGCAGGGCGCGCACGCGCGCCACCAGCTCGCGCGGGCTGAAGGGCTTGGCGAGATAGTCGTCGGCGCCCAGCTCCAGGCCGAGCACGCGGTCCATCTCTTCGCTGCGAGCGCTCAGCACGATGACGGGCAGATGCGCCAGCGGGCCGGCGCGCAGCTCGCGGCACAGGTCCCGGCCATGGCCGTCGGGCAGGCCGATGTCGAGGATGAGAAGGTCGGGCGCCGGCGCCTGCTTCAGCCGCTCGCGCGCCTCGGCCAGCCAGGCCTTGTGCTCGACGGCGAAGCCCTCGCGGCGCAGCGCGAAGGCCACCGTGTCCGCGATGGCGGGGTCGTCTTCCAGCAGCAGGACGGTCGTCAAGCGCGCCAGCCCTTGTTCAAGGCCGCGACGAGGTCGGCGGCGCGGCCCGGCGTGCGGTTCAGCGGCAGGGCCTGGCCTGCCCACAGGCTGATGAAGTCGGCCTGGCCGGCCTTGGCCGCGGCCTGGCGCATGGGGCGGCTGGCGGCATTGGGCTGGGGAAAGGCGGGCAGGGGCACCCCTTCGAGCTCGCGCGTGACGCGGTTGGCCACGCCGCGCGCGAAGCGGCCGGAGAAGGCATGGGTCAGCGTCGAGTCGGCGTCGCTCGCGGCCAGCAGGGCGGCGCGGTAGGCCGGTGACAGCGGGCATTCGTCGACCAGCAGGAAGGCCGTGCCGACCGTCACGCCGCTGGCTCCCAGGGCCTGGGCTGCTGCGACGCCGCGTGCATCGGCAATGCCGCCGGCGGCGAGAACCGGGATGTCGAGGGCATCGACCAGTTGCGGCACCAGGGCCATCGTGCCGATCAGCGCGCCTTCGGGGTTGCCGACAAGCCGACGACGGGCCGCTCCCGAGTCGGCTTCTCCCCCTCGGGGGGCCTGGCGCGAAGCGCCAGGTTCGGGGGGCGACATGAAGCCGCCGCCATGGCCGCCCGCCTCATAGCCCGGGGCCACGACGGCGTCGACGCCGCTGGCCTGCAGCACCCGGCCCTCGCTGACCTGCGTTGCGGTGGCTGTGACCCTGAAGCCTTGCGCCTTCAGGGCCGCGACGCGCGCCACGCCCGGGTCGCCCATGACGAAGCTGATGACGGCGGGCTTCGCGGCGATGGTGGCTTCAAGCTGGGCGTCGAAGTCCTCCTCGTAGCGCTCCGGGCGGGTCGGCGCCGGCAGGCCCAGTTCGGTATGCCAGGCCGCCAGGCGGGCGAGGTAGATGTCGAGCGCCGCGTCGTCGCGCATCCAGGGCTGCGGGCAGAACAGGTTGATGCCGAAGGGCTGGTCGGTGCGCGCGCGGATGTCGGCGGCGATCTCGCCGATGCGCGCCGGTGCCAGATACGCGGCACCGAGCTGGCCGAAACCGCCGCCGGCGCTGACGGCAGCGACGAGAGCGCTGCTTGCGGCCTCGCCGGCCATGGGCGCCATCCAGATCGGCGGCAGCTTGAAGAGGCCCATGGTGTCAGCTGATGGAGCGCGCGGCCAGCACGGGAAAGAGCTTGATGAGGCCGTCGGCCAGCAGCTCGACGGCCAGGGCGGCGAGGATGAGGCCCATCAGCCGCGTCATGATGTTGATGCCGGTCTGGCCCAGCACCTTGGCGATCTTGCTGGACGCCGAGAAGACGACGAAGGTCACGAAGGCCACGACGACGCCATAGCCGCACAGCACCGCCAGCTCCCACCAGACCCGCGTCTTGTCGGCATAGATGACCATGGTGGAAATGGTGGCCGGCCCGGTCAGCAGCGGGATGGCCAGCGGCACGACGGCGATGCTGGCACCGGCGTCGGCCTTGCTGGAGCCCTCGGACACGTCCTCCTTGCGCGCCTCGGCCGGCTGGGCATTGAGCATCTGCAGCGAGCTGATCAACAGCAGGCAGCCGCCGCCGACCTGGAAGCTGGCCAGCGAGATGCCGAAGAACTCGATGATCTTCAGCCCGAACAGGGCGCTCAGCGCGATGACGATGCCGGCCGTGCAGGCGCTGACCAGGATGGTCTTGCGCCTTTGCTGGCGCGAAAAGGCCGAGGTGAAGTGGATGAAGAAGGGCACCACGCCGACCGGATTCACGATGGCCAGCAGCGCGACAAGAGGCTTGTAGATGTCCATGGCGGGCGATTGTGAAGCCCTGCGCCGGGCGTGTGGAAAAACTCAGTCCGCTGACTGATTGCGGAGGTCGCACAGATAGTCCAGCCCTGCTGCGCCGCGGGAACCCCACCAGCTGAGCAGCTCGCCGTCCACCAGCCGCACTTGTGCCTGCGGGCACAGGGCCTGCGCTTCGGCGACATGCGCTGGACCGAAGCGGTAGGGTTCGGAGCTGAGCAGCACGCTGTCGATGTCGCGAAGCCAGGCTTCGTCGCCGCGCAGGGTCGGGTAACGGCCGGCGCCGTGGTCGCCGCCGAGGACCTCCGGCCAGGTGTGCCAGCCCGCCTCGGCCAGCAGCGTGGAGATATAGGTGTCGCGGGCGACCGTCATCCAGGGCTCGCGCCAGATCAGATAGAGCACCTTCTCGGCCGGCCAGGCCTGCTGGCGACAGCGCGCCAGGGCGGCCGAGAACCCGGCCGCCAGCGCCGCGGCGCGCTCGTTGACGCCGGCTTCGCTGGAAAAAGCCGCGCGCAGCAGCTCGAACAGCGCGAGGTTGTCCTCGGGCCGGCGCGGATGCGTGACGATGACCTCGGGCACGAATTCCCGCAGCGCTTCGGCCGTTTCGAGCCGGTTCTCGTCGATGTTGACGACGACATGGCTGGGCGCGAGCTTTTTCAGCTTGGCCAGGTTCACGTCCTTGGTGCCGCCGACCTTGGGGATGTGCTTCAAGGCCGAAGCCGGATGGATGCAGAAGCCCGTGCGGGCGACCAGGCGGGGACCCAAGCCGAGCGCCACCAGCGTTTCCGTCGCGCTGGGCACGAGGGACGCAATTCTTGGCCCCTCGGTTGGCGAGTACGCCGACCGATCCCCCGAGGGGATGCTGAGCCGGCTAGGGGAGGCCCGGCGCTCGGCTCGCGGCGCCGTCATTCCGGCTCGGTCACCGCGAGGTAGACGGCGCAGCAGCCGCGCAACCAGACCAGGGTTGGCAGCACCAGGGCGATGGCGAAAACGACGCCGCCGCCGATCAACGCGGCCAGGCCGAGAGAGCCGCCCTCCAGCGGCATGCCGCTGGCACCGAAACCGCGCGGGCCTAGGCCCATGACGCCGGCCAGCAACTGGCGGGCCGGCAGTTCGACCCCCGCGCCGACGATGGCCAGCCCGGCCACCAGCCGGCTGCCGCTGACGACGACAAAGCTGACGGCAGCGGTGGCCAGGGCCGTCATCAGATAGACGGCCGACATCAACAGGGCCGTTTCGGGCAGGCCGTGGCGCAGGCGTTCGCGCAGGAAGCCGATCACGCCGCGGCTGCGCCGCCCGGCCCAGACCGCCGGCCCCGCTAGGGGACCCACCAGCACGACCAGGACAAAGCTGACGCCCCCCAGGGCCAGCACCCCGGCCGGCAGCACAAGGGCGAGCAGGGGCGCGCCGATGACCGGCCAGCGGGTGGCCCACAGCAGGCCGGCCAGCACCAGCACGATCGCCCCGGCCAGCGCCAGGCAGGCCGACAGGGCCACCAGCACCCGGTGGCCGCTGCGCAGCGCATCCGCCAACGCCTCCTGCGGGTCGCGCACCAGATGGCCGCGGGCCTGGTCCATCAGCATCAGGCCCGTGGCGTTGACGCCAAAAAAAGCGACGGCCAAACCCAGGCCCAGCCAGAGGGCGCTGAGCAGGCTCTGCTCGCGCATCAGGGCGGACTGAGCCATGGCCAGCAGCAGGCCGGCAAAGCAAAAGCTCGCCAGCAGGGCGTAGAGGGCGCGCAGATTGCGAAGCGCGTCCACGCTGGCGAGGATGCGGGACAGGGCGGAGAGCGGGCTGGGCGTCATGAATTCACGTTCGGGCGGCGATGGTATCGATGAAGGCAAGGTGATGACTCCACGGCGCCAGGGTTTGTGCTAGCTCGGAAAAACAACACTTGTAAGAGTGCCGTTCATCAATCTCATTACCCCGCCACCATAATCAATTGCCTGTGTCTGGACGCCGCACCTTCGCTTGAATGGTTCACGATGGGTTGAAGCTCCACATGGTTTTTTGGTTTTGAGAAGAGAAGGGCTTCCCCATGGGAAACAAGCTTTACGTGGGCAATCTCGCCTACAGCGTGCGTGACGAATCGCTGCAAGAAGCGTTCGGTCAGTTCGGTACGGTGACCTCCGCAAAGGTCATGATGGATCGTGAAACCGGTCGCTCCAAGGGTTTCGGCTTCGTCGAAATGGGTTCGGATGCCGAGGCGCAGGCCGCCATCAACGGCATGAACGGCCAGGCCCTGGAAGGCCGCGCCATCGTCGTCAACGAGGCTCGTCCCCGTGAAGAGCGTCCGGGCGGCTTCGGTGGCGGCGGTGGCCGCTCCGGCGGCGGCGGCTACGGTGGTGGTGGCGGCTACGGCGGCGGTGGCCGTTCCGGTGGCGGCGGCGGCTACGGTGGTGGTGGCGGTGGCTACGGCGGTGGTGGCGGCGGCTACGGCGGTGGCGGCGGTGGCCGTTCCGGCGGTGGTGGCGGCTACGGCGGTGGCGGCGGTGGCCGTTCCGGCGGTGGCGGCGGCTACGGCGGTGGCGGCGGTGGCTACGGCGGCGGTGGCCGTTCCGGCGGCTACTGATCCCCCGACGACCTCGCAAGAGATCTGAGCAAAGCGCCCTTCGGGGCGCTTTGTCATTTCTGGTCTGGTGATTCTTCTCTAGAAGGCCAATGTCGCCTTGGCGAAGACCTCGTTCGCGCGCACGGCCCCCGGCTGTTCGCGGGCGCGGTTCAAGCCGACGCTGATGACACGGGACAGGCCGACGCGGTGCTGGAACATCAACGCCAGCACGCGGCCGTGGTCGTCCTGGGCGGCGAGGCGGGCGCCCGCATCCTCGCGGCGGTTGAAGCGGGTCTGCTGGTGGATGAGGCGCAGCGAATCGCGCGGGCTCAGATGCAGCACGACCAGGCTCTGGGCGCTGCGGTCCGTGAAGGCGCGCCGCCCATCGGGCGCATCGACCCAACCCAAGCCGAAGCGCTGCTCGAACTCCAGCCACAAGCCCGCCGGCAGCGGCATGCGCATCTGGGCCTGCAACTGGCCCTGGGCGCCCAGGCCGACGCGGTCGGCGTCGAAGTCCAGGCGACGGCCCCATTCCACCTCGGCATTCACGTAGTTGAGCAGTTCGCCCGGGTTGGACTCGATGCCCAGCAGCAGGGTGCGCGTGGCGTGCAACTGGCCGCCGCTGCGGGCGCGGTGGCTGTCCAGGCCGAGATGGCCCCAGACGCCGGTGTTGTGCGCCGCGGCGAACCAGAACCCCGGCTGCACGAGACGGTCGACAACCTGGCCGGCCGCCACACCGAGCAGGGGATCGGCAAGGGTGCGCGTCTCCTGCAACTTGAGCTGGGCCTCGTGGTCGTGCATGGCGATGCCCGCGAACTCGCGCGGGCCCAGGCGCAGCACGCCGAAGGCCGAGGCGCGGCGCACGCCGCTCTGGCTGACGAAGCCGTTGTCGTTGGCGAAGCGCGGGCTGATCTCCTCGACGTTGACGTTGGCCACCCAGTCCGCGTCACGGTGGCGCCAGGCCAGCCAAGCACGGTGGCCGCGTTCGCGGCTGACGCGCTGCACCTGGCCGTCGGCGTCCAGGCCCAGCGTCGTGTCCGACAGCAGCAGGTGGCCGCGCCACTGGTCGCTGTCGCTGGCGCGCCAGACCCCGTCGCTGCCGATGACCTGGGTTCCCAGGCCGTTGCCGAAGTCGCGCAGCGACAGCAGTCCGGCCAGGCCCAAATGTCCACCCTCGCCGAACTGCATGCGGCCGCGGGCGAAGCTGGCCTCGGAGTCGCGCGGCTGGGTGCCGCTGCGCGTCGCGAAGGCGCCGGCGCGCAGCAGCGTGCCGCCGCCGGCGTCGCGCAGATGCAGGGCGGTGGCCTCGGCACCGGCGCCGCGCCAGGTGGCGCGCAGGCCCCAGTCGGGGTCGGTGATGGCGCGGGTGTAGAAGGCGGCCAGGCTGCGGTTCTCGCCGGACTCGTCGGGCTGGGTCGGGCCGACGACGTCGGCGCTCTCCAGGAAGAAGGGCCGCTTCTCCGGCACGCTGAGGGCGAAGCGGGTGTTGCCGGCGAGCTGGGGCGCGTCGAGCTCGACCTGGGAGAAGTCGGGGTTCAGCGTCGCGTCGATGACCCAGTCGGCGCGCGGCCGCCACTTGAACTCGGCGCCGAGGGACGCCTTGCGCGAGCGGCGCGCGCCGTCCGCCTCGCTGCTGTCGCGCGTCGAGCGCAGCGTCAGCTCGGGGCGGAAGCCGACGAAGCTGCGCTCGCGCACTTGTTCGACGAGGTCGCCGAGGCCGTCCAGCGGCTGCAGTTCGGCGATGAAGCTCAACGCATCCTTGCTCAGGGCCGGCGCGCTGACGTTGAGCGTGCGGTCCTCGCGCGGGATGTTGCGCGCCACCATGACACGCCACGGCGCGCCATCAGCGTGCGGAAAGCGCAGGGCCGCGAGCGGCCAGCGCAGCTCGATGCTGTAGCCGTCGGGCAGCCGGGTCGCGGCGGCCTCGATGTCGAAGTCGGGTGCCGAGTCCTCGCTGTCTTCCTCGGCCGCGAACAGCCCGTCCTCGACGCCGCCGGCCGCGCTGACGCGCACATACTGGGCCGCGCGACGGTGGCCGACGGGGTCGATGAAGACGGCGATGAAGTCCTGGTCGGCCTTGACCTGATCACGCCGGGTCAGCGGCGCGCGGATGCGGTCGGGCTCGGGGTCCCAGGCGCGGATGCCGAAGACCAGGGCGTCCTCGGTGACGAGGACCTGCACGGTGGTGCGCCAACGCGCGGCCTGCTTGTCGACGGGCAGGAATTGCGCGAAGCGCTCGTAGACCGGGGCGCGCTGCCAGGCCGCGTCGTCGAGGCGGCCGTCGATGACGGGCGTGGCTTCGCCGACGGCCAGACGCAGGGCGGTGGGAAGCTGGAGTTCGGGCGCGTTGGCCCAGGCAGGCAGGGCCAGGGCGCACAAGCCCAGGGCAAAGCCCGAGCCGAGAAGGCGAAAAGTCATGGAAGTCGTCCGAGATCGGCTGCCGCGCCAGGCGGGCGGCAGGAATCAGGTGGGCGTGCGCGAAGCGCAGCCGGCGAGCGGCGCTGACACGGTGTCAGCGCGCGGGCACTAGCAGGGGTGAAGCACCTTGGCCATGATGTCCTCCTGGGCTGCGTCGGGCAGCTCTCGGTACGAAGGCGCGCAGTGTAGCCACGGTGCGCGCGTTGTGACTACTCGCTTGCGCGCTTCTTGCGCGGCCGGCTCCCTAACGCCCTGTCATAGAGCCAGTTGGGCAGCAGGCGCAGGATCTTGGCCAGCACGCCCATCTGCCAGGGGATGACGCGGTAGCTGACCTGGGCGCGAATGGTTCGGACGGCCTGATCGGCGAAGTCCTCGACCTGCATCAGGAAGGGCATGCTGTAGCGGTTGCCGCGCGTCAGCGGCGTGTCGATATAGCCCGGCAGGATGGTCACGACGCGAACGCCGAAGGGCCGGCATTCGCCGCGCAGGCTCTCGCAGTAGGCGACGACGGCCGACTTGCTGGCGCAATAGGCGCCGTGGCCCGGCAGGCCGCGGATGGCGGCGACGCTGGCGACGCCGACCAGCGTGCCCGAGCGGCGCTCGTTCATCGCGGCGACGAAGGGATGGAAGGTGGCGGCCAGGCCGACGTTGTTGGTCTCGAAGGTGCGGCGCATGACCTCGAGGTCATCGAAGTGGGCCGTGTCCATGCCGATGCTGATGCCGGCATTGGCGATGACGACGTCGGGCAGGCCTTGCGCGGCGATGCATTCGCGGCCGATGCGGGCCATGGCGTCGAGGTCGGCCACGTCGGCGCCGTAGACCTTGAAGCGCGCTGCATCGAGCTGCTGCTCGGCGGCCCAGCGCTCGACCTCGGCGGTGCGACGTGCCACCAGCGCAAGACGGGCGCCGTCGCGGTAGTAGCGCAGCGCCAGCGCCTGGCCGATGCCGCTGGAGGCACCGGTGATGAAGACGAGTTCACTCATCGGGCCGTCCTGTTGGCGATCTGGCCCTGGGCCCTGCCGGTGAAGCTGACCTGGCCGGTCAGGTGGCGGTATTCGAAGTTCTGCGCGTTCAATGTCGAGCCGCCCTGGCGGATGGTGACGGGCAGGTGGGAGCGCAGGATCTCGCTGTTGGACAAGGCCTGCAGGAACTCGCCGCGCACCTCGAGCTGGGCGGGCGCGTTCTCGCCGGCGCCGGGGGGCAGGCGGCGCAGATGGACGTCGCCGAGCAGCTGCATGTCGCTGCCATCACCGTTGCTGACGGCGCGCCTGGCGGTGGCGATGGCCAGGCTGCCGTCGGGCGCGATGGCGCGCACACGGGCCTGGTCGATCTCGACGGTGTCGGTATCGGGGTAGTGGCGCAGCTCGGCGCCGGCGATCTGCACGTGCATGCGTCCGTCTGCGCCGATGCGCTGGATCTCGAAATTGGCCATGCGGTAGTCGGGCACGTGGCGCGGCGCGGCCACCTCGCCCGGCGTGTCGATCAGCGGCGTGTTCTTGACCAGCCACCAGGTGCCGCTGGCCAGCACGGCCATCAGCAGCAGCGGCAGATAGTTGGACAGCAGGCTCTGCGCCCGCCACAGCAGCGGGCGGGGCTTCTGGCGGCGGGGTGCCGGTGCCGGCAGCGCAACGGGAGTCAAGGGCTCTTGCCTCCGTCCAGCGTGTCGTGATGGGCGTTGAGCAGGCGCTCGTAGTGGCCGGCCGCCATCAGCAGCAGGTCGCAATATTCGCGTGCCGCGCCGTGGCCGGCGGCCGCCTTCGTGACGTGATGGGCGATGGCCAGCACCTCGGCATGGGCGCCGGGCGGGGCGCAGGCGAAGCCGGCCCGCACCATCAGTGGCAGGTCGGGCCAGTCGTCGCCCATGACGGCGACTTCGTCCCAGCTGGCGCCCAGTGCGCTGAGCAGGGGAGTGGCGGTGGCGAGCTTGTCCTTGACGCCGTAGACGGCATGCGCGAGGCCCAGGTCGGCGACGCGGCGGCGCACGGCCGGGCTGTCGCGGCCGGTGACGATGACGGGCGTGATGCCGACCTGCTGCAGCGACTTCAGGCCATGGCCGTCCAGGGTGCTGAAGGCCTTGAACTCTTCACCGTTCTCGCCGATGTAGATGCGGCCGTCGGTCAGCACGCCGTCGACGTCGAAGATGGCCAGCTTGATGGCCAGGCCGCGGCCCTGGGCCTTGACGAGGAGTTCGGGGGGGAAATGCAGGGCAGGCCGCATCAGATCACCTTCGCACGCATCAGGTCGTTGATGCTGATGGCGCCCAGCAGGCGCTGCTCGGCATCGACGACCAGGACGACGGTGATGCGGGCGGCTTCCATCAGGTCGGCGGCGTCGACGGCCAGGGCCTCGGCGCCGACGGTGCGCGGCTTGGCGTGGGCGACCTCGGTGGCGGTCAGGGCACGCAGGTCGCGGCCCTGCTCGACGAGGCGGCGCAGGTCGCCGTCCGTGAAGATGCCCTGCACGCGATCCTCGGCATCGACGATGACCGCCATGCCCAGGGCCTTGGCGCTCATCTCGCGCATCAGGTCGGTGAAGCCGGTATCGGCCTTCACGCGGGGCAGAGCGTCACCGCTGCGCATCAGGTCGCGCACATGGGTCAGCAGCTTGCGGCCCAGGGCGCCGCCCGGGTGGGAGCGGGCGAAGTCCTCGGCCTTGAAGCCACGCGTGTCGAGCAGGGCGACGGCCAGGGCGTCGCCCAGGGCCATCTGGGCCGTCGTGCTGGCGGTGGGCGCCAGTTGCAGCGGGA
>CBHWBD010000141.1:0-13088 GCA_966111775.1 uncultured Comamonadaceae bacterium
AGCTGGATCTACATCGGCAGCCAGGGCATCGTGCAGGGCACCTACGAGACCTTTGCCGAAGCCGCGCGCCAGCACTACGGCGGCGTCGCCAAGGGCCGCTGGGTGCTGACCGCCGGCCTTGGTGGCATGGGCGGCGCCCAGCCCCTGGCCGCCACCTTCGCGGGCTTCTGCTCGCTGAACATCGAGTGCCAGCAGTCGCGCATCGACTTCCGCCTCAAGACCCGCTATGTGGACGAGCAGGCCTTTGACCTGGACGACGCGCTGGATCGCATCGCCAAGTACACCGCGGCCGGCGAGGCCAAGTCCATCGCCCTGCTGGGCAATGCGGCCCGCCTGATTCCGCAACTTGCCGAGCGCTGCAAGCAGGGCACTGCCATCAAGCCCGACCTCGTCACCGACCAGACCTCGGCTCACGATCTGATCAACGGCTATCTGCCGGCCGGCTGGAGCGTGGAGCAGTGGAAGGCCGCCGCGGCCGACCCGGCACAGCATGCCGAGCTGAAGGCCGCCGCCGCCAAGAGCGCAGCCGAGCATGTCAAGGGCATGCTGGCCTTCCAGCAGATGGGCATCCCGACGGTCGACTACGGCAACAACATCCGCCAGGTCGCCAAGGATCAGGGCGTGGCCAATGCCTTCGACTTCCCCGGCTTCGTGCCCGCCTATGTGCGGCCGCTGTTCTGCGAGGGCAAAGGCCCCTTCCGCTGGGTGGCCCTGTCCGGCGACCCCGAAGACATCCGCAAGACCGACGCCAAGCTCAAGGAACTGTTCCCCAAGCATGAGGCCCTGCACCGCTGGCTGGACATGGCCGCCGAGCGCATCGCCTTCCAGGGCCTGCCGGCGCGCATCTGCTGGCTGGGCCTGGGCGAGCGCCACATCGCCGGCCTGGCCTTCAACGAGATGGTCAGGAACGGCGAGCTCAAGGCCCCCATCGTCATCGGCCGCGACCACCTGGACAGCGGCTCCGTCGCCAGCCCGAACCGCGAGACCGAAGGCATGAAGGACGGTTCGGACGCCGTCTCCGACTGGCCGCTGCTGAACGCGCTGCTCAACACCGCCGGCGGCGCCACCTGGGTGTCGCTGCACCATGGCGGCGGCGTCGGCATGGGCTACTCGCAGCACTCGGGCGTCGTCATCGTCTGCGACGGCACGGACGCTGCAGCCAAGCGCGTTGAGCGCGTGTTGTGGAACGACCCCGGCACCGGCGTCATGCGCCATGCCGATGCGGGCTACGAGACCGCGGTTGCCTGCGCCAAGAAGAACGAACTGAACCTGCCTTCCCTGTGAAGCCTGCTATGAAACTCATCCCCGGACAACTGACGCTGGACCAACTCGCCGACATCGCCGCCGGCCGCGCCGCACTGCAGCTCGAAGACTGGAGCGCCGTCGACAAGAGCGCCGCCCTGGTGGCCGCCGCCGCCGCGGGCGATGCCCCGGTCTACGGCGTCAACACCGGCTTCGGCAAGCTGGCCAGCACCCGCATCGCCAAGGACCAGCTCGCCCAGCTGCAGCTCAACCTGATCCGCAGCCACGCCGTGGGCGTCGGCGCGCCGATGTCGCCCGAGGTGATGCGGCTGATGCTGGCCACCAAGGCAGGCAGCCTGGCACGCGGTTTCAGCGGCGTGCGCCGCGAAGTCGTGCAGTCGCTGCTGGACGCGCTGAACGCCGGCTTCATTCCCTACGTGCCCTGCCAGGGCTCGGTCGGTGCCAGCGGTGACCTGGCACCGCTGGCCCACATGACGCTGGCGCTGATGGGTGAAGGTGAGGCCCTGGTCGCCGGCCAACGCGTGTCGGCCCGCGACGAACTCGCCCGCCTGGAGCTGCAGCCGCTGACCCTGGCCGCCAAGGAAGGCCTGGCTCTGATCAATGGCACCCAGGCCAGCACGGCCCTGGCCCTGCACGCGCTGCTGCGCTTCGAAGGTCTGTTCGCCACGGCCCTGGCCAGCGGTGCGATGACGCTGGATGCTGCCAGAGGTTCCGACGGTCCCTTCGATGCCCGCATCCACGCGGTGCGCGGCCAGCCCGGCCAGATCGAGGTGGCCGGCATCTACCGCGAACTGCTCGCCGGCAGCGCCATCCGCCAGTCGCACCGCGAAGGCGACGAGCGCGTGCAGGACCCCTACTGCCTACGCTGCCAGCCCCAGGTCATGGGCGCCTGCCTGGACCAGGCCCGCCATGCCGCTCAGGTGCTGGTACGCGAAGCCAATGCGGTGACCGACAACCCGCTGGTGTTCGAAGACGTGATGGTGTCGGGCGGCAATTTCCACGCCGAGCCGGTAGCCTTTGCAGCCGACAACCTGGCACTGGCCATCGCCGAGGTCGGCGCCATCGCCGAGCGCCGCATCGCCATGCTGATCGATCCGGGCATCTCGCGCCTGCCGCCCTTCCTGACGGCCGACGCCGGCCTGCACAGCGGCTTCATGATCGCCCACGTGACGGCCGCGGCCCTTGCCAGCGAGAACAAGAGCTTGGCCCACCCGGCCAGCGTCGACAGCCTGCCGACCAGCGCCAACCAGGAAGACCATGTCTCCATGGCCACCTTTGCCGCGCGCCGCCTGCACGCCATGATCGACAACACGGCCCACATCGTCGCCATCGAGATGCTGGCCGCCGCCCAGGGTATCGACTTCCTGCGCCCGCTGCAGAGCTCGGCGCCGGTGGAAGCCCTGCACACGCGCCTGCGTGCGGACTGCGCCAGCAGCCCGGCCGACCACTATCTGGCGCCGGACATCGAACGGGCTGCGGCCCTGGTGCAGGCCGGAGAGCTGAAGGCGGCCCACGCGCCGCGCTTCACCCCCTGAGCGATCCGTCCGCCTGAGGACGCCGCGCCGCCCGGCGGGCGGCTTTGGACGTCGGCCGGCATAGGATGGCCGCCACCGTCCCGCCCGCCCCGCCCGCATGAACGAGAGCCCCGGCCGCATGCAGAGCGACGCCGTCTTCGGCGTCCTCTACCCGCAGTTGCGCCGCATCGCGCGAGGTCAGCTGCGGCGCAACGAGCCGATCACCCTGCTGGACACCACCGGCCTGGTCCACGAGGCCTGGCTGCGGCTGGCGGCCAACCAGGGCCTGCCCCTGGATGACCACGGGCGGTTCCTGGGCTATGCGGCCCGGGTGATGCGCTTCGTCGTGATCGACTTCGTGCGCCAGCGCCATGCGCAGCGACGCGGTGGCGAGCTGGTGCACCTGACGCTGGACACCGGCATCCAGGCGTTGGCCACCGTCCAGGACGAGCGGCTGCTGCAGCTCAACGAGGCCCTGTCGGCGCTGCAGGGCGTGGACGAACAACTGGTGCAGGTGGTGGAAATGCGCTGCTTCGGCGGCCTCGGCGAAGCCGAGATCGCCCACGCCCTCGGCGTCAGCGACCGCACGGTGCGCCGGCACTGGCAGCGTGCGCGCGCCTTGCTGCACGCCGCGCTGAGCTGAGGCCCGGCATGCCGGTCAAGGCCGATCAACTGCCCCGGCTGGCCGGCCTGCTCGACCGCCTGATGGCCCTGCCTGCGGCGGAGCGCGCCGCCTGGGTTGACGGCCTGCAGGGCGACGACGCGGCCCTCGCACCCGCCTTGCGCGACATGCTGGCTCACCCTGAGCTGCTGGACGAGGATGCTGGCGCATCGCGGGCCGCGTGGAGCCAGCCGCTGCGCGACGCCGCCGCCGCGCTGGCGGGGAGCCTGCATCCGCCCTGGCAGGCAGGCGCCACGCTGGGCCCCTGGCAGTTGCTCAGCCCGCTGGGCGAAGGCGGCATGGGCGTGGTGTGGCTGGCGGAGCGCCGCGACGGCACGCTCAAGCGCCAGGTGGCCCTGAAGCTGCCTCGCCCAGGCCTGCAGCGCTGGCGCGTGGGAGAGCGCTTCGAGCGCGAACGCGACATCCTGGCCCAGCTCAACCACCCGCACATCGCCCGCCTCTTCGATGCCGGCATCAGCGCCGACGGCCAGGCCTGGCTGGCCATGGAGTTGGTGCAGGGGCAGCCCATCACCCAGCATGCCCAGAGCGCCGGGCTCGACGTCGCCGCGAGGCTGGCGCTGTTCGGCCAGGTGCTGTCGGCGGTGCAGCACGCCCACCAGCGCCTGGTGGTGCACCGCGACCTGAAGCCGTCGAACATCCTCGTTGACGCCGCCGGCCACGTGCGCCTGCTGGATTTCGGCATTGCGCTGCTGCAGGACGAGACCCGCCCCCAGGCCGCGCTGACCGAGCTGGGGCAGCCGCTGCTGACGCCGCAGTACGCTGCCCCCGAGCAGCTGGCGCAGCTGGACGTGAGCACGGCCTGCGACCTGTACTCGCTGGGCGTCGTGCTGTGCGAGCTGCTGAGCGGGCACACGCCCTACAAGCCCACCCGGCCGGGCCGCGCGGCCCTGGAAGAGGCGGTGCTGAACGGCGAGCTGCAACGCCCCAGCAGCCTGGCGCCGGCAGCAGACCGCCGCGCGCTGCGCGGTGACCTGGACAACATCGTTTTCAAGGCCATGGCGCGCGACCCCGCGCAGCGCTACGCCAGCGCCGACGCCTTCGCACAGGACATCCAGCGCCACCTGAATGGCCTGCCCGTGCAGGCCATGCCGCCGAGCTGGCGCTACCGCGGCGGCAAGTTCATCGCCCGCAACCGCGTCGTGGTGACGGCCGGCGGCGTCGTGGCCCTGGCCCTGCTGGTGGGCGCGGGCGCAGCGCTGTGGCAAGCCCGCGCGGCACGCGAGCAGACCGCCGTGGCCCAACGCGAGGCGCGGCGAGCGCAGGCCGTGCAGGGTTTCCTGATCGGCCTCTTCAACGAGGCCGACCCGGCGCGTGCACAGGGCCGCGAGCTCACCGCCCGCGACCTGATGGCGCGCGCCGAGCACGAGCTCCAGGGCCAGCTGGCCGGCGAACCCGATTCCATCGCCGCCGTGCGCGCGGCCATGGTCGACATCTACCTCAAGCTGGGCGACGAAAAGAATGCCCTGCCCCTGGCGCAGGCCCAGCTCGAACAGGCGCGGCAGCGTCACGGCGCCGGCAGCGCCGACGCCGGCGCCGCCGGGCTGGTGCTGGGGCGCACGCTCAACCGCTACGGCAGACACGAAGCCGCCCTGGCGACGCTGACCGAGACCCTGGCCGCACTGGCACCACTGACCGTCTCCCCCGGGCCGGCCACGGACACCTGGCTGGCGGCCGGCGTGGAGCGCGCCTCCAGCCTAATCAGCCTGCGCCGCATGGCCGAGAGCCGCGAAGCCCTGCGCCCCCTGTTGCCGCGCCTGGCCCGGCGCTGGGGCGAGCGCAGCTGGGAGCTCATCCAGGCCAAGTCCGAACTGGCGCTCGGCCTGGTGCTTGATGGCCAGGTCGCCGAGGCCGCGCCGCTCTACGCCGAGATCGAGCCGCTGCTGGATCCCCTGCCCGCCGGCCACGAGATCGACGCCACCACGCTGCGTGCCGACATGGGCTACGCGTGGCAGCTGTCCGGGCGCTGGGACGACAGCCGGCGTGCCCTGGAACGTGCCCTGGCCGACTTCGACCGGCTGGAAGGTCGGCGCAACTCCAACTCCATCCGCGTGCAGCGCAGCCTGGCCGTGCTGCTGCAGGACGGCGGCAACGCACCGCTGGCGGCCCGCGTGACCGACGACAACGCCAGGCGTTCGGCCGATCTGTACGGCGCGGACGACGGTGAAGCCGCGCTCGACCAGTCGTTTCGCGTCATTCCGCTGTGCCTGACGGGCCGCGTGGCCGAAGGCCTGGCTGCGGCGCGCGAATCGGTGCGCATCGTCGAAGGCAAGCAGGACTATTCCGCCGCCGACCGGCGCGGCCTGGAGCGCCGGCTCGGCCTGGCCCTGCTCTTCGACGGCCGCTTCGCCGAGGGCCTGAGCCTGCTGCAGCGCCTGGCGCTGGCCGACGAGCGCGACGGCTTCAACGACGGCCGCAAGGCCGCCACCCTCGTCTATCTGGCCGCCGCGCTGCGCCTGCAGGCCCAGCCGCAGGCTAGCGCCGAGCGCGCCGCCGAAGCCGCGGCCATCTGGCGCAAGCGCGAGACCCTGACCAGCCAGACCCTGGCGGCACGTGCCCTGCTGGCCCAGGCGCTGGCGCTGGCACAAGCCCGGCAGCCGGACGCCGCGCAAGCCAAGCTCGACGAAGGCCTGGCGCTGCTCAAGCCCAGGTTGCCCGCCGGCCACGTGCTGCTGCGCTCGGCCGACCTGGTGCGCGCCGCCGTGCTGCAGGCCCAGGGCCAGGCCGCGGCGGCGCAGGCACTGGAGCGAAGCACCCAGGCCAGCCTGCGCGAGGCCGGCTTCGTGCTGCCCGCCACGCTGCCCTGGCTCCCCTAACTTGAAGCCCGGCGCGCTGTCCGCTGGCGGGTCATTCCTGCGAATTCCCCAGTGAGCCCCGCCCTTTGGCGGATTCACCCCCTTGGAGTACGCATGAACCCCCTCCCAGCGATCTGCCTGGCCGCCACCCTGTCGCTCAGCCCGGCGGCCTTTGCCTTCAACCCGCAACCTGACCCGCCGGCCAAGCTGGCCTATGTCTCCTTCGACCTCTACAACTCGGTCGAGACCTTTGCCCATGGCATCAACAACGCGGGCGTGATCACGGGCTACTCCGACGACGGCATCACGCTGGCCCATGGCTACAGGCTCGCGGCCGGCGTGTTGACGCAGAACGATGCACCGGGCGCCGTCAGGATCACGGAAAACTACGCCATCAACAGCCTCGGCGCGGTCAGCGGCGCCTACTACGACGGGGCCAATCTGCTCGGCTTTCTGCAAAGCGGCAGCACGTTCACGCCGCTCAACCCGGGCGGCCCGCGCAGCGTGGCCTGGGGCATGAACGACACCGGCAAGGTGGTCGGCTCCTACGAACCCGGCGGCAGCACCGATCGCGGCTTCCTGTGGAGCGGCGGCAACTTCACCGACCTGATGGTGCCTGGCAGCCTGAGCACCCAGGCGCGAGACGTTGACAGCAGCGGACGCGTCGTCGGCTGGTCGGTCGACGCGGCTCGCTTCCAGCACGGTTTTCAGCTCGTGGGCGGCAGCTACACCGCCTTCGACGTGCCCGGCGACGCGTCCTACGGCACCCGCGTCTTCGGCACCAACGACCACGGCTGGCTGGTGGGGGCCTATGGCGATGCCAGCACGGCGCGAAACGGCTTCGTATTCAACGGCGCGACCACCTACCGCATCGACATCCCTGGCGCGCTCTGGACCGAGGTCTACGGCATCAACGACCAACTGACGATGGTGGGCGCCTGGGGCGATGCCAACGGCGTGAACGTGCATGCCTTCACGGCCACGATGAGCACGGTGGCTGCCGTGCCCGAGCCTGATACCTGGGCCCTGATGGCCAGCGGTGGCCTGCTGCTCGGCTTGCTGCGCAGGCGCAGGCTCGCGGCCAGCCTGGCGCTGGCCGGGGCCCTGGCCGCCTCGACCGCACAGGCAGCTTCCGACCACTGGGTGCGGGCCTGGGTGGACGCACGCGGCAACGGCGTGACGCAGCAGCAGGACACGGGTGCCATCGACGGCCCGGTGGCCAGCGCGGGGCCGGTCGGCTTCGGCGTCGTCGACGCCTTCGGCAGCTTCAGCAGCAACATCACCGGCAACGCCGCCTACGGCCATCTGTGGGGCAGCGCCAATGCAGCCCAACACAGCCCGAACTTTGTCCGCCAGTCCGACGCCAACGCAGACTACGTCGCCTTCCAGGACCGTCTGACGCTGACCTCGGCGACGCTGGCACCCGGCAGCCTGGTCTCGTTCACCGTCACCGAGGTGCTGACCGACAAGCTCAGCTCGGGGCCCACCACCTGCTGCGCGAACGTGGCCGTCAACGGTCACTACGACTTCGGCGTGTCGAACTTCAATTTCGGTGACCAGGCCCAGGCCGGTCAGACGATCGACCACTCGGTGACCCGCCAGGTCCAGCTGTTGTGGGCCATCGGCGCGCCGCACGACGTGGGCGCCATCCTGTTCTACGACGCAGCCTCGTCGCCGGGCATCAACAGCGTGGACGGCAGCAGCCGCGTCGACCAGGCCGACGTGGTGTTCTACCTGAGCCTGCCCGTGGGCGTGTCGGTCAGCTCGGCCAGCGGCGCCGGATACGCGCAGCCCGTGCCAGAACCGGCCTCGGCCGCGCTGATGGCCCTGGGCGTGGCGCTGCTGCTGGGCCGGCGGCGCCTGGGGCGTCAGGCATGACGCCTGGGCGGCTCAGTACCGCCCCGCCGCCCCCGCCACGCGCAGGAAAACGTAAGCGAACCAAGCCACGATGGCCCGGTGCAGCATGGCGCGCAGGCCCGTGCCGCCGTGCTCGCCGACACGCTGGGACACATCGATGGCGGTCTCGATCTCCGCCGCCAACCGCGCCGCGAAACCGGCGTCCTCCACGACGAC
Organism: uncultured Comamonadaceae bacterium; assembly: GCA_966111775.1. Classification (GTDB taxonomy): domain Bacteria; phylum Pseudomonadota; class Gammaproteobacteria; order Burkholderiales; family Burkholderiaceae_C; genus Pelomonas. The sequence goes on from CBHWBD010000141.1 coordinate 8,325, forward strand.
ATTGGCCTCCAGGTTGACCAGCAGCGACAGCGGATCGATGTTGGAACTGCCCACCGTTGCCCACTGTCCGTCGACGACGGCGACCTTGGCGTGCAGGAAGGCCGGCGTGTACTCGTAGATCTCGACGCCATGGCCGAGCAGGTCGGCGTACAGCGCCTCGGCGGCCCAGCCGGCCAGCCGGTAATCCAGCTTGCCCTGCAGCAGCAGGCGCACCCGCACGCCGCGGTCAGCGGCCCGGCGCAGCGCGTGGCGGATGCGCTGGCCGGGGTAGAAGTAAGGGCAGATGATGTCGACGCTGGCCCGCGCCTCGCGGATGGCGTCGGCATAGGCATGCTCGATGGTGCGGCGGCGGCGCAGGTTGTCGCGCAGCACGAAGGCGGCACTGACGGGCAGCAGCCGCGACGGCGGCTCGGCCAGGCGCTGCGGGCCACGCCAGAGCTGGGTCAACCACAGGCCGAAGCGGCGGCGCAGCGGCACATAGTCCAGCAGCGCGTCGTCGAACTCCCGGCCCAGCCAGGCACGCGACCAGATCGAGCGCACGCTTTGCGCGACGAGATCCACCAGGCCGCCCCGGACACCGACGGCGAAGTCCAGCCGCGGCAGCTCGCTGACCCCATGGTGGATGTCGATGCGGTCGTCGATGATGTTGATGCCGCCCACGAAGGCCAGCTCGCCGTCGGCGATGAAGAGCTTCTGGTGCAGGCGGCGCAGTTGGCCGGGCTGGAACCAGCGCCACCAGCGGTCCATGGGACGGAACACGGCAAAGGCCACGCCGCTGCCCGTGAAGCGCTCGCGCAGCGTGCGGATGCTGGCGTTGCTGCCGAAGCCATCCACGACGACGCGCACGCGCACGCCGCGGCGATCCGCCGCGATCAACGCGTCGGCCAGGGCGAGCGAGGTCTCGTCGTGGTGAAAGATATAGGTCGCCAGCCAGATCTCGCTGCTGGCATGGCGGATGGCTGCGAGCATGCGCGGAAAAAGCTCGTCGCCGCCGCGCAGCAGCTCGACCTCGTTGCCGCCGACGAAGCCGGGGTCGACGGCATGGTGGCGCCGGCGCCGCATCGACCCCAGCCGCCTCACCGGGCACCCCGCGCGCTGCGCGCGGCCCCGCCAAGCGGGGCGCGAGCCCCTTCGGACGGCCGTGCCGGGCTCATTCGAGCGCCAGCTCCACCAGCAGCGGCAGGTGGTCGGACATGCGCGCCCAGCTGGCGCCGCGCGGCACCTGCACGCCCGTACAGCGCAGGCCGCGCATGTAGACGCGGTCCAGCGCGAAGACGGGCAGCCGCGACGGGAAGGTGGGCGCTCGAGCCCGGCCATGCGGCGGTGTGGCCCGATGCAGGCCATGGGTGCGCATCAGCGGGTCCAGGCGCTCGCCCCAATCGTTGTAGTCGCCGGCCACGAGAACGGGCTCGCCGGCGGGGACATGGTCGCGCACGAAGGTGGCAAGGCGATCGACCTGGCGCACTCGGCTGGAATGGATCAGCCCAAAGTGGGCGACAACGACGTGGACCCGGGTGCCTTGCCAGTGGATGGGCACATGCAGCAGGCCACGCTGCTCGAGGGCGTGGTCGGACACGTCGTGATGGCCGATGTCGCCCATGGGCCAGCGCGACAGCAGTGCATTGCCATGCTCGCCGAATTTGGTCGTCGCGTTGGTGCGGTAGGCCACCTCATAGCCTTCTGGCGCCAGGAACTCCGCCTGGCCCTTCTCCGGCCAGCCGAACCAGGTGCGATCGAAATAGGCCGCCTCGCGGTGGTGGAAGAGGCGCACTTCCTGCAGGCAGACGAGGTCGGCATCCATAGCCGCGACGCCCATCTGCAGGTTGTGGATCTCCAGGCGCTTGGCCGGCCCCAGGCCGCGCACGCCCTTGTGGATGTTGTAGGTCGCCACCCGCAGCACGGCGCCGGGCGGATGGGGTGTGGGGCGGACGGGGCTCATGTCGTCGTGGCTGGACTGAAGCGCGGCAACTGCAGGACCGCTTCGGCGTTGGACGGCGAGAAGCAGCGGTCGGCCGCTTCATGCCAGGGCAACCAGACCCAAGATAAATGCTCGCGCGGCGCCAGCGTCGGCGTCATTGCCGACGGGATTTGTAGGCCGAAGACGTGTTCGGTGTTGCGCGTCACGCCGGGTGCGTAGCGATGCCGCCAGTGCGGGTAGATCTCGTAAACGTTGGCGAGATGCCAGTCGCGCAATTCCCCGCCCAGCGCCTGGATGTCGAAGCCGGTTTCCTCCAGCACCTCGCGGCGCGCCGTCTCGGCCGGCGCCTCGTCGGGGCTGTCCTTGGAGCCGGTCACGCTCTGCCAGTAGCCGGGATGGTCGGCCCGCTCGATCAGCAGCACCTGCAGATCGGGTGTGTGGATGACGACGAGGACCGATTCGGGGATCTTGAAGGGCTTGGCCAACTGCATGGCCAAAGCATAGCGAGGTCAGCCGCCTTGCTGCTTGCGTTTGGCCACCTCGGGCGGCAGCTCCTTGGCCTGCAGTTCGCGCACCTGGGCGACGAGCTGGTTGTGGGCATCCAGGAAGGCCGCGGCGATGACCTTGCCTTCGTTGGAATTGCTCCAGCCCGCGCCCGCGGCACCGCCCAGCTTGCCCAGCACGGCACCGCCCACGCCGAGGTCGGCCACCTCGACCGAACCGGTGGACGCGGCGACCTGCTCGGTGGTCTCGTTGTCGGTCAGCAGCAGGGCCGCCTGGGCCTGCTTGAGCTTGACCTGCTCGGCCGCGCCGACCAGCTTGTTCAGGTAGGGAATGGCCTGCAGGATGCCGCCGATCTGGCGGCCGGCGTCCTGCTCGCTGAAGGTGAGGCTCGGAGTCAGGCTGTACTGGGCCTCGTAGCCCTTGCCCTTGCTCACGGTGTTGCCCTGCTGGCGCAGGATGCCGGCTTCCTTCAGCTCCTGCTCGCGCACCGTGGCCTTGAGGCCGGCGGCGCGGTCCACCACGCGAAAGCAGCCGCTCTGCTGTGCCAGCAGGCGCACCAGGGGCACAGGGCTGGAGGGCAGCTGGTAGCTGCTCGAATAGGCATAGCCATTGGGGTTCTCGACCAGGGCCAGCGTCGCCACCGGCGCATCGCATTTGACGAGCTCGCGGCTGGCGTGGTGGGCGCCCGCGGGGCCGGCCGAGCCGCTGATGACAGAGCCCCCCTCGCCCAGCGTCGTGGACGACTTGCCGCAACCCGCGATCAGCAGGACGGTGGCCAGGGCCAGTAGGGAGCGGACGGGGGTCATGCGGGTCACCTCAATGGACAGACGCGAGAGTCTGCCCCCGCCAACGCGCCCTCATGCCCCAGGGACGGGGGACATTCCCCCTGAGCAGGGGCGTAAAAAAGCCCCGCCGCAGCGGGGCTGGTCTGCCGGGCAGGACGCTTACTGAGCCGCCGGCGTGGCGTTGCGCAGGCGGATGTGCAGTTCGCGCAGCTGCTTCTCGTCGACCAGCGACGGCGCGCCGGTCAGCAGGCACTGGGCGCGCTGGGTCTTGGGGAAGGCGATGACGTCGCGGATGGACTCGGCCTTGGTCATCATCGTGACGATGCGGTCCAGGCCGAAGGCCAGGCCCCCGTGCGGGGGCGCGCCATATTGCAGGGCGTCCAGCAGGAAGCCGAACTTGATGCGCTGGTCTTCCTCGCTGATGTTCAGCGCGGCGAAGACCTTGGCCTGCACTTCGGCGCGATGGATACGCACCGAGCCGCCGCCCAGTTCCCAGCCGTTGAGCACCATGTCGTAGGCCTTGGCAATGCACTTGCCCGGGTCCGACGTCATCAGGTCCTCATGGCCGTCCTTGGGCGCCGTGAAGGGATGGTGAACAGCCGCCCAGCGGTTGTTCTCCTCGTCGTGCTCGAACATCGGGAAGTCGACCACCCACAGCGGGGCCCACTTGTCCTCGAACAGGCCATTGGTCTTGCCGAACTCGCTGTGGCCGACCTTCAGGCGCAGCGCGCCGATGGCGTCGTTGACGACCTTGGCCTTGTCGGCGCCGAAGAAGATCAGGTCACCGTCCTGGGCGCCGGTGCGCTTGAGGACTTCGGCGACGGCTTCGTCGTGCAGGTTCTTGACGATGGGCGACTGCAGGCCTTCGCGGCCCTTGGCGACTTCGTTGACCTTGATCCAGGCCAGGCCCTTGGCACCGTAGATCTTGACGAACTCTGTGTAGGCGTCGATCTCGCCACGGCTCATGGCCGCGCCGCCCGGCACGCGCAGCGCGACGACGCGACCGCCCGGCGTGGTGGCGGGGCCGGAGAAGACCTTGAAGTCCACCGTCGTCATGGCGTCGGTCAGCTCGGTGAACTCGAGCTTGACGCGCAGGTCGGGCTTGTCGGAGCCGTAGCGGTGCATGGCGTCCGCGTACTTCATGACCGGGTAGTCGCCGAGTTCCACATTCAGGTTCTTGCGGAAAACGTGGCGGATCATGCCCTCGAACATCGAGCGGATCTCTTCCTCGGTCAGGAAGCTGGTCTCGATATCGATCTGCGTGAACTCGGGCTGGCGGTCGGCGCGCAGGTCCTCGTCACGGAAGCACTTGGTGATCTGGTAGTAGCGGTCGAAGCCCGACACCATCAGCAGCTGCTTGAACAGCTGGGGCGACTGCGGCAGCGCGAAGAAGTGGCCGTCGTGCACGCGGCTGGGGACGAGGTAGTCGCGCGCGCCTTCGGGCGTGGACTTGGTCAGCATCGGGGTCTCGATGTCGACGAAGCCGTGCTCGTCCAGGAACTTGCGGACTTCCATCGCGACGCGGTAGCGCAGCATCAGGTTGTTCTGCATGTAGGG
>CBHWBD010000142.1:0-12973 GCA_966111775.1 uncultured Comamonadaceae bacterium
CCTCGCTCGAAGCCTGCTTCGTCGACTACGGCGAGGACCGCCACGGCTTCCTGCCCTTCAAGGAAATCTCGCGCCAGTTCTTCCGCGAAGGCACCGACGTCAAGAACGCGACCATCAAGGACGCGATCAAGGAAGGCCAAGAACTGCTGGTCCAGGTCGAGAAGGAAGAGCGCGGCAACAAGGGCGCCGCCCTGACGACCTTCGTGTCGCTGGCCGGCCGCTACCTCGTGCTGATGCCCAACAACCCGCGCGGCGGTGGCGTTTCGCGCCGCATCGAGGGCGAGGACCGCGAGGAGCTGAAAGAAAACCTCGACCAGCTCGAGTACCCCAAGGGCATGTCCCTGATCGCCCGCACCGCCGGCATTGGCCGCTCGGCGCCGGAGCTGCAGTGGGACTTGAACTACATGCTCAAGCTCTGGACCGCGATCGACGACGCGGCCAAGGGCGGCAAGGGCGCCTACCTGATCTACCAGGAATCCAGCCTGGTGATCCGCGCCATCCGCGACTACTTCACGTCCGACATCGGCGAGATCCTGATCGACACGGACGACCTGTTCGAGCAGGCCCACCAGTTCATGAACCACGTGATGCCCGACCAGGGCCATCGCGTGAAGCGCTACCGTGACGACGCGCCGCTGTTCAGCCGCTTCCAGATCGAACACCAGATCGAGACGGCCTTCAGCCGCACGGTGAACCTGCCCTCGGGCGGCGCCATCGTCATCGACCACACCGAAGCCCTCGTCTCCGTCGACGTCAACTCCGCCCGCTCCACCCGCGGCGGCGACATCGAAGAGACCGCCACGCGCACCAACCTCGAAGCGGCCGACGAAATCGCCCGCCAGATGCGCCTGCGCGACCTCGGCGGCCTCATCGTCGTCGACTTCATCGACATGGAGGAGAGCAAGAACCGCCGCGACGTCGAGCAGCGCCTGCGCGACGCCCTGCGCCAGGACCGCGCCCGCGTGCAGTTCGCCTCCATCAGCAAGTTCGGCCTGCTGGAAATGAGCCGCCAGCGCCTGCGCCCGGCCCTGAGCGAAGGCAACCACATCACCTGCCCGCGCTGCAACGGCACCGGCCACATCCGCGACACCGAGTCGAGCGCGCTGCAGATCCTGCGCATGGTCCAGGAAGAGGCCATGAAGGACAACACCGCCGCCGTGCACGTGCAGGTGCCGGTGGAAGTGACCTCCTTCCTGCTGAACGAGAAGCGCACCGAGATCACCAAGATCGAGCTCAAGCAGCGCGTCACCGTGCTGCTGGTGCCCAACAAGCACCTCGAGACGCCGAACTACAAGCTGGAGCGCCTGCGCCACGACGACCCGCGTCTGGAAAACCTGCAGGCCAGCTACACGATGATCGAGGAGCCGGACGACGAGGTGGGCATCACCCGCCGCGACGCCGGCGAAAAGAAGAACAAGCAGGAGCCCGTCATCAAGGGCATCCTGCCCGAGCAGCCGGCGCCGCTGCCGGCACCGGCACCCGTCGTGGCGCCCCCGCCGCCGGCTCCGATCGTGGCTCCGCCCCCGCCGGCTCCGCAGGCCCAGGGCTTTTTCAGCCGCCTGTTCAGCTTCTTCGGCGGCGGCACGCCCGCCCCGGCGCCCGTGGCAGCCGTCGAAGCCAAGGCCGCAACACCGGCCACGACCGACAAGCCCAAGCGTGAAGGCGGCCGTGACGGCCGTCGCGACGGTGGCCGCCGTGGCGAACGCGGTGAGCGTGGTGAGCGCGGTGAACGTGGCAACGAACAGCGCGGCCAGGGTGGCCGCCGCGACGGCAAGTCCGGCGAGGGTCGTGGCGAGCGCGGTGAACGCGGCGACCGTGGTGACCGCAACAAGCGCACCGAAGCTGGCGGCGACAAGCCCGAGCAGCAGCAGCGTCCGGAGCGCGGTGAGCGTGCCGAGCGCGGTGATCGCGGTGGTGAACGTGGTGAGCGCCAGGAACGTGGCGAGCGCCAGGAACGTGGCGAGCGCCGCCCGCGTGGCGAGCGCCAGGAACGCCCGGCCGCCGAGACCATCGCCGCCCTTCCGATTGCCGCTCCGCTGAGCGATGACCTGGCCGCTGTCCATGACGCGCCGCCCGCCTTCGTCGACAGCCAGGCCGAAGCCGCCCTGCCCCCGACCGGTGACACGCCGGTCGGTGAAGAGCGCCAGGGCCGTGGCCGCCGCCGCCGCCGTGGTGGTCGCGACCGTGACGACCAGGCCGCCGCTAACGTCGACGGCAGCACAGAAGCTGGCGCCGAAGCACCCGCTGAAGGCAATGAAGCTGCTGCAGCCGAGGCGGCTCCGGTCGCCGAAGGTGATGACGCCGGCGAAGGCCATGGCCGTGACGGCCGTCGCCGCGGCGGTCGCAACCGCAATCGCAACCGCCGTGAGGAAGGTGGCGTCGAAGGCCAGGAGACCGCCGCTGCCGGCGAGGTCGCCGCGGCCGACGTGGCTGCCCCGGTGCAGAGCTCGCTGATCGAGGACGCGATGGCCAGCGCGGCCGCCCCGGCGCCGGCACCGGCCCCCGTGGTGGCCCCGCCGCCGCCCGCCCCGGCTCCCGCACCGGTCGTCGAGGTCTTCAAGCTGCCCATGGGCGAGCTGCAGGCCATCGCCGAAGGCGCCGGCCTGCAATGGGTCAACTCCGACGCCGACAAGATCGCTGCCGTCCAGGCCGCCATCGCCGCCGAGCCCGCGCCGACTGCGCTGGGCCGCGAGCCGGCAGCCGTCGTCATCGTCGACGAAGGCCCGCTGGTGCTCGTGGAAACCCGCAAGGATCTGAGCCAGGTGAAGCTGCCTTTCGAGGCATGATCCACACAGGCTGACAAGCTCCCCCTGAACGCCGCCGGCCACAAGCCGCGCGGCGTTTTCAATTGATGCGCAACTCCCAAGGCCACGCATGACCACGACCACCGCGAACACCCACGCGCCCACCGCGGCGGCCAAGATGCCGCCCCAGATCCCCTACATCATCGGCAACGAAGGATGTGAGCGCTTTAGCTTCTACGGCATGCGCAACATCCTGACGGTCTTCATGATGACCAGCCTGCTGCTGGCCATCCCCGAAGACCTGCGCAAGGCCGAGGCCAAGGAGGTCTTCCACACCTTCGTCATCGGCGTCTATTTCTTCCCGCTGCTGGGCGGCTGGCTGGCCGACCGCTTCTTCGGCAAGTACCCAACCATCTTCTGGTTCAGCGTCATCTACTGCGCCGGCCACGCCTGCCTGGCCCTGTTCGACGACAACATCCGCGGCTTCTATTTCGGCCTGTTCCTGATCTCGCTGGGCTCGGGCGGCATCAAGCCGCTGGTCAGCTCCTTCGTCGGTGATCAGTTCGACAAGCGCAATCAGTCGCTGGCCCAGAAGGTCTACGACGCCTTCTACTGGATCATCAACTTCGGCAGCTTCTTCGCGTCGCTGCTGATGCCCGTCATCTTGAAGGCCTATGGCGCCAGCGTGGCCTTCGCCCTGCCCGGCCTGCTGATGCTGGCCGCCACCCTCATCCTGTGGAGCGGCCGCCGCCAATACGTCCACCAGCCGGCGCGCGGCGCCAACCCGCACAGCTTCCTGAAGGTGGTCTGGACGTCGCTGAAGGCCGGTGGCACGGGCGCGGCTGTCGCGGCCGTCGGCGTCGTCGGCGCCTGCTACGCGCTGAGCCGCTACGACGGCCTAGGCCTGGTGCCGGCCGTCTGCCTGGCCCTGGTGCTGGTGATGGGCTTTGGCGGCGTCGGCGCCGCCATGCAGCTGGAGCGCGCCCGTGCCGTGCATCCGGACGAGGCCGTGGACGGCGTGCGTGCGGTGCTGCGCGTGCTGGTGCTGTTCGCCCTCGTCACTCCGTTCTGGTCGCTGTTCGACCAGAAGGCCTCGACCTGGGTGCTGCAGGCCGACCAGATGGCCAAGCCCAGCTGGTTCCAGTCGTCCATGATGCAGGCGCTGAACCCGGCGCTGGTGATGATCCTCATCCCCTTCAACAACCTGGTGCTCTATCCGGCGCTGGGCCGCATGGGCCTGAAGGTGACGGCGCTGCGCCGCATGGGTGCGGGTATCGCTCTGGCGGGCGTGGCCTGGATCTTTGCCGGCATGCTGCAGCTGTGGCTGGACGCTGGCCAGACGGTCAGCATCGTCTGGCAGATGCTGCCCTATGTCGCGCTGACCCTCGGCGAGGTGCTGGTCTCGGCCACCGGCCTGGAGTTCGCCTACAGCCAGGCTCCGCTGTCCATGAAGGGCACCATCATGAGCTTCTGGAGCCTGTCGGTGACCATCGGCAACCTGTGGGTGCTGCTGTCCAACGTCAGCGTGAAGAGCCCGGCGGCCCTGGAAGCGATCAAGTCCACCGGCTACAGTGAGACGGCCTGCCTGATGTTCTTCTTCGCCGGCTTCGCGCTGGTGGCGGCCATGCTGTTCGCCCTGGTCGCACGACGCTATCCGATGCAGGACAACTACCGGAATTGACGACTCGCCGTGAATAGCCACCTTGGTTTCGGCGTCGGGGTCAGTAAGCTGCGCCGGCCATGACTGACGCACGCTCCCCCCGCCCCTACGTCGATCCCACCCAGGTCGACCACGACCTGCCGCGCCTTCCGGCCCAGCCGGCGCCCGAACCCGCCGCCTGGCAGCAGGCCTCGAACCGCACACGCCCCGCCGCCACGGCCAGCACGGCGGGCACGACCAGCCCGGCTCCCAAGCTCAAGCGACAACCGGTGGTGCGGGAATCGCGGCGGGGCTATTTCGCCCGCCACTGGCATGGAGAGATGAGCCTGGTGCGCAGCTACTGGGTCAACAACATCCTGGTGGCCACGCCGCTGGCCTTGCTGCTGACCGGCCTGATGACCTGGATCAGCGTCAAGGGCGACTCCCTGCAGATCAGTGCCATCGTGCTGCTGCTAGGCGTGCCGATGCTGATGTCGCTGGATGTCTGGTGCATCGTCGGCGGCTGGCGCTCCGCGGCCCAATACCTTCGCGAGGACGGCTCCGCGCTGTGGGGCTGGCTGGCGCGCCTGACGCTGGCCCTGGGTGCCCTGCAATTGCTGGCTTCCATCGTCTTCGGCTTCCTGCCCCGCGTGGGCGAGTACTGGTCCATGGCCCGCGGCGTCGATCCGCTGGGGCAGGCCAAGTTCACCATCTCCCCCGACGGCCGCAGCCTCAAGCTGGAAGGGGTCATCGGCATGGGCGACGGCGAGCGCCTGCGCCGGCTGCTGGACAGCGAGGCCGCCCACGAGCTCAAGCGCGTGGAATTGGTCTCGCCGGGCGGGCGCGTGCGTGAAGCCGAGCGTATGGCCTCGGCGATGAGGGCGCACGGCCACGCCAGCCGCGCGGTGGGCACCTGTGCCAGCGCCTGTACGCTGGTCTTCCTGGCCGGCCAGCCGCGTCATCTCGCGCCGGCGGGCGAGCTGGGCTTTCACCGCGCCTCCACCGGCACCTACAACCCGGTGTTCGAGGAGCTTGCCAACCAGCAGCTGGCCAAGACCTACACCGAGCTGGGCCTGCCCCAGCCCATGATCGACAAGACGCTGCGCACGCCGTCGCGCAGCATGTGGTTCGTGCCGCGCGAGGAGCTGCTCACCTATTCGCTGATCGCGCCGCCGCCCCGCACGCTGGCCATCCCGCTGCCGGATGCCAATGCCAAGCCGACCGATCTCAATGACGCGCTGCACATGCACCCGGTCTGGGAGGCACTGGACCAGCGCATGCCCGGCACCGTGGACGAAGTCGCCCAGCGCATGTGGGAGGCCCGCGCGGCCGGCGCCACCGACGCGGAGGTGCAGGCCCTGGCGCTGCCGACCCTGGCGCGCCAGATGCCGGTCCTGATCACCGGCACCGACCCCATCCTGCGCCGCCGCTACGCGCAGCTGGTCGCCGAGCAGCTGAAGGCCCTGCGCGCGGCCGCCGGCACTGGCACGGGCGTCTGCCGCGATTTGCTCGATGGCCGGCTGAGCGCGCGCCCGCACTTGCCGGAGGAGCTGCAGGCCCAGGAAGCCCAGTGGATCCGCGAAGCCGCCGAGGGCACGCCACCGCGCCGCCAGACCAAGCCGCCCAGCGCCATCGAGATGGAAGTGCTGGCGCGCTCGGTGGGGCCGACCGCCCTGGGCATGCTGTCGCACCTGTGGGCCGACATCCCGGACGCCACCAAGCCCGGTCCCAGCTGCGACCCCGCGATCGCGATGCTGGACCGCCTGCAGGCCCAGCCGCCGGCCCGCCGCGACCTCGCCACGCGACTGCTCTTCGAAGCATCGCGCTGATCAGGAACGCATAAGTCCGCTCGGGTGAAATTACCCAGGCGGGCTCACGCCGACCTGGCTCCCGCTCCTTCTACGATGCCGCCCGGCTGCCAGCCCGGCGGCTTTTTCTGGAGTTGCACGTGATCCTCGCTTCCCCGCTGCGCCCGCTGCTCGCGGCTGCCCTGCTTGGCCTGAACCTGAGCGCCATCGCCGCGCCGCCCCCGGCCTCCATCGTCTTCGACACGACGCCCCGTGCCGGCCAGCACCAGCGCCAGCTGATGGACATGCAGGCCGTCATGAAGATGCGCGTCGAAGCCGGCGCCGCGGCCACGGACGAGCAGCGCGCCAAGATCGCCCAGGCGGGCGAGCGCATGGCCCAGATGGGGCCGATGAAGATGTCCATGCAGATGCAGCAGACCCTGCAGGTGGGTCAGGCCGATGCCGAAGGCTGGCTGCCCATGACGGTCACCACCGGCGGCAAGGGCGTCCAGCTGGAGGTGGGTGGCAAGGCCATCCCGGTGCCCAATCCGACCAAGGCCGACGTCGGCTTCGTTGCCCGCTTCAATCCGCGCGACTTCGCCTTCGAGGTTCGCGAGGTGCAGGGCTCGCCCGAACTCAGCGACATGATGCGGACCCAGGGCCAGAACACGATCAGCCAGGCCCTGCAGCTCTTCAAGTCGCTGAAGGAGCGCCCGCTCAAGGTGGGTGACAGCATCGATGTGCCGCTGACCATGAATCTGCCCGTCCCCATGCCCGGCGGCGCCGGCGCCATGGACGGCGTCGTGCACTACACCCTGGCCCGCCTGGAGCGCGGCGTGGCGCACTTCGACCTGTCCATGGATCTGAAGCTCGACATCAACACCCCCGTGCCCACGCCGCCCGGCGCGGCCTCGGCGCCGCACGGCCAAAACGCGTCGGCGCCCGCGCCACCCCCCCCCCCGGGGCACAAGGGCATCAACCGCCGCCGCAACGGCCAGAGCACGCAGCGCCTGGCCGACCGCCTGGCTCTAGCCACCCAACTCGACATGGACATGCAGATGACGATGGACATGCCCGACAACGGCCGCATGCTGGTGGACATGAACATGGTCATGCAGTCCAAGGGCGAGTCGCTGGCCAGGCCGGCCGCGACGAAGAAGAAGAGCTGAGCGGGCGGCGCCCGGGCTCGAACTAAGGCGCCGCGGTTTCCACGATGACGAAGGCGACGGCGTAGTCCTGCTCGTCGCTGACCGTCACATGGGCCCGCAAGCCGCGGGCCGCGAACCATTCGGCCAGCGCGCCATGCAGGGCGATCTCGGGCTTGCCGCTGGCCGCCTTGACGACCTCCATGGCACGCCAGGTCATGGGCATGCGCATTCCCATGCCGATGGCCTTGGAAAAGGCCTCCTTGGCGGCGAAGCGCGTCGCCAGATAGGCCTCGCCGCGCGCTTCGACCTTGGCGCGGCGCTCGCGGAAGACCGCCAGCTCGTGCGGACCCAGCACCTTCTCGGCAAAGCGCTCACCGCGCCGCGCCAGCGTCTCGCGGATGCGGCGGATGTCGCAGAGATCGGTGCCGATGCCGTAGATCATGGGAAGGCGACGACCTCGTTGTCTATGGCCTGGCCGTCGAGCATGAAATGCGTCTGGCCCACGACCTGGCCGCCTTCGCGCGCATAAAAGCGCAAGGCGCCGGTATTGCCCACCCAGACGCTGAGCCACAGGCCTTCGCCGGGCCAGGTTTCGCGGGCCGCCTGCAACAGCAGCGAGCCCAGGCCGCGACCGGTACAGGGCGGCGCGACATAAAGCCTCTTCAATTCGACCTGCGATGCTGTCGGCACCGGTGCAGTCGCGCCGCGCGCAGCCTGGGCGAAGCCTTGCAGGGCGGCGCCCTCTTCGAGTACCCAGAGGGCCTGCTGCGGGTCGGTCAGCGCGCTCTCGAAAGCGGCCGGCGTGAACGACTCGTCCAAATAGCTCAGAAAGCGCTGCTCGACACCCTCGAGGGCATAACTGTCCAGCCACACCCACCGGGCCAATGCGGCCAGGCGGGGTGCATCGTCCGCCCGGGCGCGGCGCAGATTCATGCGTAGGCCGTGGCGATGACGAGCTGGTAGGCGCGCACCGTCTCGGCATAGCCCAGCTCGAGCGCGTCGGCGATCAGCGCATGGCCGATGGAGGCTTCGAGCACGCCCGGCACATGACGCAGGAAAAGGCTGAGGTTGTCGCGGTTCAGGTCGTGGCCGGCGTTGATGCCGAGGCCCACCTTGAGCGCGGCCTCGGCTGTTGCCGTGAAACCGGCCAGCACGGCGTCCTGGTGCTCGGTGCCGAAGGCGCTGGCGAAGGTCTCGGTGTAGAGCTCGATGCGGTCGGCGCCCAGTTCGGCCACGGCAGCCATGGCCGCCGGGTTGGGATCCATGAAGAGGCTGACGCGCACGCCGAGGTCCTGGGCTTCCTGGATCAAGGGCTTCAGGCGGCCGGCGTCCTGCGGCAGCGTCCAGCCATGGTCCGACGTGAACTGATCTTCCGAGTCCGGCACGAAGGTGACCTGGTGGGGGCGGTGCTTGCGCACGAAGTCCATCAGGTTCTGGGTCGGATTGCCCTCGATGTTGAACTCGGCCTGGGGCCAGTCCTTCAGGAAGGCGGCGAGGTCGTCGACGTCGCCGGCGCGGATGTGCCGGGCATCGGGCCGCGGGTGCACGGTGATGCCCTGGGCGCCGGCCAGCAGACAGGCTTCGGCGGCGCGCAGCACGCTGGGGATGCCGAGATGGCGGGTGTTGCGCAGCAACGCGACCTTGTTGACGTTGACCGACAGGGCGCAGCGGTGGCCGGCGTGGGCGAGCGGGTTCATGAGGTCAAGAATCGAGCAGTTGTTGCACGTCCACCAGCAGCGCGCGGGTGCGCAGCGGCTGGTGTCCCAGATGGTAGTGGAGCAGCCCGCGTAGCGTCGACTTCAGGGTTTGCGGTGCCGCCGCGCAGGCCTGGCGCAGCGCGGCCATGCTGCCGTGCAGCAGCGCGGCCTGGAGCTGGATCAACAGCGCGCCGGGCAGGCTGGCGTCGCTGGTGGGCGGGATGAGGCCGGATTCGGCCGACAGCTGATAGCGGCGCGCCGGGTCTATCGGTGCCTGGGTGGGCGTGACGACGCTGAGGTCGGGCAGCAGGCCCAGTTCGGCCAGCAGCCGGATCTCGAAGGCGCGCAGCACCGAGTCGCCTTCGGCCAGGTGGGCGAGCGTGTCGGCATAGGCGTCGAAGAGCGGCGGGTGCGGGTCGTGGCGGGCCAGCAGCTTGAGCAGCAACTCGTTCAGGTAGTAGCCGGAGAACAGGGCCGCACCGCTGGGCAGGGTGGCACCCCCGCCCCACTCGGCGCTGCGCAGGGTCTGCACCTCGCCGCCATCGGCCGAAGCCGATTTCCCCGGCTTGCTCAGGGAGACGTTGATGCGCTGCAGCGGCAGCAGCACGGCGCGCAGCTGGGAGTAAGGCCGCTTGGCGCCCTTGGCCGCGACGGCGATGCGGCCGAATTCGCGCGTGAACAGGTCGAGGATGAGGCTGGACTCGCTCCAGTCATGCTGGTGCAGCACGTAAGCCGGCTGGACCGAAGGCGGGCGAGGGCTCACTCGTAGCCGTAGCTGCGCAGATGCTCTTCGGTGTCCGCCCAGCCCGAGCGCACCTTGACCCATAGCTCCAGGAAGACCCGGCCGTCCATCAGATGCTCCAGCTCCTGGCGCGACTCCGAGCCGATGCGCTTCAGGCGCTCGCCGCCCTGGCCGATGATCATGCCCTTGTGGGCATCGCGCTCGACGACGATGCTGGCGCTGATGCGGCGCAGTTCGCCTTCCTCTTCCCATTTGTCGATGACGACCGTGGAGGTGTAGGGCAGCTCGTCGCCGGTCAGGCGGAACAGCTTCTCGCGGATGATTTCGCTGGCGAGGAACTTCTCGCTGCGGTCGGTCAGCGCTTCCTCGTCGTAGAACCAGCCCTGCTCAGGCAGATAGGGCTTGAGGATCTTGAAGAGGCGGGTGACGTCGGACTCCTTCTTGGCCGACAGCGGCACGAATTCGGCGAAGTTGCGGCGCTCCTGCATGCCCTTGAGCCACGGCGCCAGTTCGGCGCGGCGGTGCACGGCGTCCAGCTTGTTGGCGATCAGAACGACGGGCTTGTCCTCGGGCAGTAGGCCCAGCACCTTGGCGTCGTCCAAGCCGAAGCGGCCGGCCTCGACGACGAAGAGCACCAGGTCGACGTCGGCCAGCACGCCATGCACGGTGCGGTTCAGCGTGCGGTTCAGCGCGGCGTTGTGCTTGGTCTGGAAGCCGGGGGTGTCGACGAAGACGAACTGGGCCTCCTCGACCGTGCGCACGCCGGTGATGCGGTGGCGGGTGGTCTGGGCCTTGTCGGACGTGATGCTGACCTTCTGGCCCACCAGGGCGTTCAGCAGCGTGGATTTGCCGACGTTGGGGCGGCCGACGATGGCGATGAGGCCACAGCGCTGCGGTACTTCGGAAGCACTGGAATCAGGCTTGGGCTCGGTGGTCATGGTTTGCCTCGTTCGGCGGTCAGTCTATCCAGCAGGCGGCGGGCGGCCTCCTGCTCGGCGGTGCGGCGGGAGCGCCCTTCGCCGAGTTCAGCCACGTCCAGGGCCGGCACGGCGCATTCGACCTCAAAGGTCTGGGCATGGGCCTGGCCGCGCGTCGCGACGATACGGTAGCTTGGCACGGCGATGCGGCGGGCCTGCAGCCATTCCTGCAGCGCGGTCTTGGCGTCCTTGGCGAAATCGCCGGCACTGCTGGCCGTGGCGATGGTCTCGCCCAGCAGGCGGCGCACGATGGCCAGGGCGGCGTCATAGCCGGCGTCGATATAGGCCGCGCCGAGCACGGCTTCGACGGCATCAGCCAGGATGGACGGCCGCTGCGCGCCGCCACCACGGGCCTCGCCATCGGACATCTTCAACACGCCGGGCAGGCCCAGGGCCAGGGCCAGCTTGTGCAGGCTGTCCTCGCGCACGAGGTGGGCCCGCACCCGCGTCAGGTCGCCTTCGTCGGAGCCGGCATAGCGCTCGTAGAGCAGGCTGGAGACCGCCAGGCTCAGCACGGCGTCGCCGAGGAATTCCAGGCGTTCGTTGTGGTCGGCGCCATAGCTGCGGTGGGTGACCGCCCGGGCCAGCAGTTCAGGCCGTTGGAAGCGGTGCCCCAGGCGCTGCTGCAAGGCCTCAAGGGCGGCACTCATCGAAGTGGAGGCAAGGTCAACGCGACTTGCCGTGGTACTTGATCAGCAGGTAGACCGGCCCGAAGAGGTCGACCTCCTTGTTCCAGGCGAACTCAATGACGACCTTGTCGTTGGCGTCCTTGGTGACCACGAGATCAGCGCTCGTGAGGCTCTGGATGGAGTATTCGACCTGCGTGGCCCGGTCGAATTCCTGGCGCACCTGGGGCACGGTGGACGGGTTGCCGGCCGCGATGCGGTCGACGACACGCTGCACGGTGTAGTACTCCAGCACCGTCGGGAAGACTTTCATGCCGACCACGGCGGTGACGGCGACGATGATGCCCCAGAACAGCAGGCCGAACAGCGTGACGCCACGCTGGCTGCGGGAGGGGGCGGAAGGAGAAAGGCGGCGGCAGCTCATCTGGGGCATCAATTGAAGAAGGTACCGATGCGCTTGAGGTTACCGAAATTCATCCAGACCAAGAAGGCCTTGCCGACGATGTTTTCATCCGGCACGAAGCCCCAAAAGCGGGAATCGCGTGAGTTGTCACGGTTGTCGCCCAGCATGAAGTAGTGGCCGGCCGGCACCTTGCAGGTCACGCCTTCGATGGTGTAGCGGCAATTCTCCTGGAAGGGGAAGGGGCCGTCGGCACGGTCGGCACGGAAAAAGGTCTGGGCTTCGGGCTGCACGAGGATCTCGTGTTCCTTGTCGCCGAGCTTTTCCAGGAAGCGGGGGCGGTAGACGCGCGGCGAACCGCTGTCGTCGTAGAAGTTGCCCAGGGGCTGGGTCGTTGCCAGCTGGCCGTTGATGTAGAGCTTCTGGTTGACGTAGCTGATCTCGTCGCCCGGGATGCCGGCCACGCGCTTGATGAAGTCGGTGCTCGGGTCCTCGGGGTAGCGGAAGACCATCACGTCGCCGCGCTTGACGTCGTTGTTCGGGATGATCTTCTTGTTGATCACCGGCAGCCGGATGCCGTAGTGGAACTTGTTGACCAGGATGAGGTCGCCCACCAGCAGCGTCGGCACCATGGAACCCGACGGGATCTTGAAGGGCTCGAACAGGAAGCTGCGCAGCAGGAAGACGACCAGGATGACCGGGAACAGGCCGGCGGTCCAGTCCAGCCACCAGGGCTGCTGCAGGATCTGCTGGCGGGCCGGCTCGACGTCGCCGTCCACCCGGGCGATGCCCTGGGCGGCCAGGGTCTCGCGGCGCTTGGCGTCGTTGTCGACCAGGGCCTGGGCCGCCGCGCGGCGCGCCGGGGCGAAATGGAAGCGCTCTGCCAGCCAGTAGAACAGCGTGACCGCCGTCAGGATGAAGAGCAGCAGCGCGAAGTTGCCGCTCCATCGACCGGTGTACCAGCCGCCCAGATAGGCCACCAGGGCCGCGTACAAAACGCCGGTCAGAACACTCATCGATTGAAAGGGCATGGGGAGTTAATCGTCGACTTGCAGGATGGCGAGGAAGGCTTCTTGCGGCACTTCCACAGAGCCGATCTGCTTCATGCGCTTCTTGCCGGCCTTTTGCTTTTCCAGCAGCTTGCGCTTGCGGGTGATATCGCCGCCGTAGCATTTTGCCAGCACGTTCTTGCGCAGCGCCTTGATGTTCTCGC
>CBHWBD010000143.1:0-12970 GCA_966111775.1 uncultured Comamonadaceae bacterium
TCGTCAGGCGCGAGTCGGCCATCGGGAACTTCTCGAAGGCGAAGCGCGGGATCTTGGTGACGACGTAGTCGATGCTGGGCTCGAAGGACGCCGGCGTGGCACCGCCGGTGATGTCGTTCTTGAGTTCGTCCAGCGTGTAGCCCACAGCCAGCTTGGCTGCGACCTTGGCGATGGGGAAGCCGGTGGCCTTGGACGCCAGCGCCGACGAACGCGACACGCGCGGGTTCATCTCGATGACGACCATGCGGCCGTCCTTCGGGTTGATCGAGAACTGCACATTGGAGCCGCCGGTGTCCACGCCGATCTCGCGCAGCACGGCGAGGGACGCATTGCGCAGCAGCTGGTATTCCTTGTCGGAGAGCGTCTGCGATGGGGCCACGGTAATGGAGTCACCCGTGTGGATGCCCATGGGGTCCAGGTTCTCGATGGAGCAGACGATGATGCAGTTGTCCGCCTTGTCGCGGACGACTTCCATCTCGTACTCCTTCCAGCCGATCAGGCTTTCTTCGATGAGGAGCTCGTTGGTCGGCGAGAGGTCGAGGCCGCGCTTGCAGATGGTCTCGAATTCTTCGGGGTTGTAGGCGATGCCGCCGCCCGTGCCGCCCAGCGTGAAGCTGGGGCGGATGACCATGGGGAAGCCGCTGCCACCGATGTCGGCATGGATGCGCTTCTGCACGCTCCAGGCTTCTTCCAGCGAATGCGCGATGCCCGACCGCGCCGAGCCCAGGCCGATCTTGGTCATCGCGTCCTTGAACTTCAGGCGGTCCTCGGCCTTCTCGATGGCGACCTCGTTGGCGCCGATCATCTCGACGTTGTACTTGGCCAGCACGCCGTGCTTGTGCAGGTCCAGGGCGCAGTTCAGCGCGGTCTGTCCGCCCATGGTCGGCAGCACCGCATCCGGGCGCTCCTTGGCGATGATCTTCTCGACGACCTGCCAGGTGATGGGCTCGATGTAGGTGACGTCGGCCGTGTCCGGGTCCGTCATGATGGTCGCCGGATTGCTGTTCACCAGGATGACCTTGTAGCCCTCCTCGCGCAGCGCCTTGCAGGCCTGGGCACCGGAATAGTCGAACTCGCAGGCCTGGCCGATGATGATCGGGCCGGCGCCGATGATGAGGATGCTTTTGAGGTCTGTACGTTTCGGCATGGCGGTCTGCTTAGAGAGTGGCCGTGGCCAGCTTGGCCCCGAACCCAACGAAAAGTGCACCGACGCCCGCATTGGCGGCGCCGGAGAGTCGACGGCGTGCACGGAAGGCCGCGGCAAGGCGGGCGCCGGCAAAGATCAGCGTCGAGAGATAGACAAAACTGAGCACCTGGATGATGGAACCCAGGATCAGGAAGGTCAGCGCCGGCGTCGGATAGGCCGGGTCGACGAACTGGATGAAGAAGGACAGCAGGAAGGCGATGGCCTTGGGGTTCAGCAGGCTGACGACCAGGGCCTTGCGGAAGGGCTGGCTGGCGTCGACGACGCGCGGCGCCTCGTTGCTCTTGCCATTGCCGCGCCAGGTACTGATCGCACCGCGCAGCAGCTGGATGCCGATCCAGCCCAGGTAGACCGCGCCGACCATCTTCACGACGAAGAAGATCTGCGGGCTGGCCATCAGGAGGGAAGCGCCACCGGCGGCCGCGGCCGTCATCAGCACCGTGTCGCCCACGAACACGCCGCAGGCCGCCGTGTAGCCGGCGCGCACGCCGCGCTGGGCCGCGACGGACAGCACATAGAGCGAGTTGGGCCCGGGCAGCAGGATGATGAAGATCGCCGCCGCGAGAAAGGTGCCGAGATCAGTGATGCCGAACATGCCGCCCTCCTCAGGACTTGGACATCAGGCCAATGAAACGGTCGAACAGATAGGCAATGTCATGCGGACCGGGGCTGGCTTCCGGGTGGCCCTGGAAGCTGAAGGCCGGCTTGTCGGTGCGGGCGATGCCCTGCAGCGTGCCGTCGAAGAGGCTGATGTGGGTGGCGCGCAGGTTGGCCGGCAGCGTCTCGGGGTCGACCGCGAAGCCGTGGTTCTGGCTGGTGATGCCGACGCGGCCGCTGTCCAGGTCCTTGACCGGGTGGTTGGCGCCATGGTGGCCGAACTTCATCTTGAAGGTCTTGGCACCCGAGGCCAGCGCCAGGATCTGGTGGCCCAGGCAGATGCCGAAGACGGGAATGCCGGACTCGATCAGCTGGGCCGTGGCCTTGATGGCGTAGTCGCAGGGTTCCGGGTCGCCGGGGCCGTTGGACAGGAAGACGCCGTCCGGCTCCAGGTCGAAGACCGCGCTGGCGGGCGTTTGCGCGGGCACGATGGTGACCTTGCAGCCGCGCTCGGCCAGCATGCGCAGGATGTTGCTCTTGACGCCGAAGTCGTAGGCGACGACGTGGAACTTGGGCGCGGTCTGGGTGCCGTAGCCGCTGCCGAGCTTCCACTCGGTCTGCGTCCAGGTTTCGTTCTCGGTGCGGCTGACGACCTTGGCCAGGTCCAGGCCCGCCATCGACGGTGCAACCTTGGCAGCGGCGACGGCTGCGTCGATATGGGCTTGCGTGACCGCTTCGCCGGCGGCCAGGGCCAGGATGCAGCCGTTCTGGGCGCCCTTCGTCCGCAGCACGCGCGTCAGGCGGCGCGTGTCCAGGCCGGCGATGCCGACAGTGCCCTGCTCGCGCAGATAGGCGTCCAGCGTCTTGCCGGAGCGGAAATTGGACGCACGGATCGGCAGGTCCTTGATGACCAGGCCGGCGGCGAAGACCTTGCCGGCCTCGACGTCTTCCTCGCTGATGCCGTAGCTGCCGATGTGCGGATACGTCAGCGTGACGATCTGCTTGCAGTAGCTGGGGTCGGTCAGGATTTCCTGGTAGCCGGTCAGCGCGGTGTTGAACACCACTTCACCGACGGTCTGGCCCGTCGCGCCAATGGATTGGCCTCGGAACACCGTCCCATCCGCCAGAGCCAGGATTGCTTGAGGGGGATGGAGCAGGTCAGCCAGCACGAAAGTCTCCGCAAGTGGGGCGCGTGCCCAGCATCAACCCGCCTGAACTGATTCAGGAGCGGATCAACTTGAGGAAACCGAAGAGGTTTTCGCCGGGCAGCAGGTGGGTTCAGGTAAACCCATCGAGTATAGCCGACTGGGGTTAGTACGGAGGCTTCGTGACCACCTCGCGACGGCTTCGCGACGCCTCAAAGTGCCGCTTCAGAGGGCGGCAATACCGGCCTTGGCGATTTCCGCGTCTTCGACGGACTTGACGCCGCTGACGCCCACCGCACCCACGCACTGGCCGTCGACGAGGATGGGCACGCCGCCTTCGAGCATGCCGTGCATGCCGGGCACGCTGAGGAAGGACTGGCGGCCGCCGTTGATCATGTCCTCGTAGATCTTGGATTCACGCCGGCCCAGGGCCGAGGTGTGGGCCTTGGCCGGTGCGAACAGGGCCGAACTGGGCGAGGCGCCATCCAGGCGCTGCAGCCACAACAGGTGGCCACCGGCGTCGACGATGGCGATGGACACCGCCCAGCCCTTGCTGAGGGCATGCGCCTCGGCAGCGGCGGCGATGCGCTTGACGTCGGCGAGTTCGAGTTGGGCTTGCTGTTTCATGGTCTTGATTTCAAGGGATTGGCCCCCAATGTAGCCGCCTGGCGGGGCCCTAGAATTCCCGCGGTCAATTCGTCCCCGGAGCTCCTCGTCATGAACGACAGTCTGCAAACCTCCTACGGCTATGCCGACGGCAGCCTTGCCGCCGACCGCCAGCGCGTGCTGCGCAACACCTACTGGCTGCTGGCGCTGTCCCTGGTGCCGACGGTGGTGGGCGCGTGGATCGGTGTCGCGACCGGCATGTTCGCCACGATGGCCCCGGGCACGAGCGCCATCATCTTCTTCGTCGGCGCCTTCGGCCTGATGTTCGTGGTCGAGAAGACCAAGGACAGCGCCACCGGCGTTGCCGCCCTGCTGGCCTTCACCTTCTTCATGGGCCTGATGCTGTCGCGCCTGATCGGCCTGGTACTCGGCTTCAAGAACGGCGCTTCCCTGGTCATGACGGCCTTCGGCGGCACTGCCGCGGTGTTCTTCACGATGGCCACGCTGGCCAGCGTCATCAAGCGCGACCTGTCGGCCATGGGCAAGTTCCTGGCGGTCGGTGCGTGGGTCGTCTTCTTCGGCTGCATCGCCACCTTCTTCCTGCATTCGTCGGCGCTGCTGCTGACCGTGCTGGTGCTGATGCTGGGCGTGTTCTCGGCCTTCATGCTCTACGACGTCAAGCGCGTCATCGACGGCGGCGAGACCAACTACATCACCGCGACCCTGCACATCTACCTGGACATCTACAACGTGTTCCAGAGCCTGCTGTCCCTGCTGGGCATCTTTGGCGGTGATCGCGACTGATTGACCCACCCCCGGAGGCGCTTTGCGCCTCCCCCTCAAGGGGGCACCGCCAGTGGCCCGGCAAAGCCGGTTCCACGGCGGCCGCTTGATGAAGGAGCCTGCTGACGCGGCTCCTTTTTTATTGGCCGCTCGGCTTGTAGTTCCGGAGCACGAAGGGCGCACTGACGATGATGGGCTGGCCGACCTTGCCCACGTGCGCCGACAGCATCACCGTGCCCGCAGCCTGGTTCTCCTGGGCCGTGCCGTTCAGCATGACGGGCTCGAGCTTGTTGGTCAGCGTCACCGTGCCCGACACCAGGGCCGTGTAGGGCGCGGCATTCAGTTGCAGCGACAGCGGCACGTCGACCTTGGCCTTGGCGTCGTCGGTGTCCAGGCGCATCCAGACCAGCACCTGCAGCTTGTCGCCCTTGCGGATGTCGGCCGTGATGGGTGCGATGACGCCGTTGTCCCAGGGGTTGGCGCGCTTGCCCTGCAGGTCCACGCGCAGGCAGGTCTTGCCCGAAGCTTCGCAAGGCACCTGCTGGGTGGACTGGCCTTCGCCATAGACCGACCAGGCGCTGGCCTTGGCCGAATTGATGAGGTGATCCAGCGCCGGGTCGCTGCTGCGCGCCACCGGCTGGGCCGCGCCGGGCACGGGCACCAGGGCGCCGAGGATGGGTTTGACCCAGCCGTCGGCCTTCATGTCCCAGACGACGAAGTCGGAGTCGAACTGCCAGTAGCTCCAGCCGAAGCCCCGCGCCTCGGCCGTGCGGGCCACCGCCGCCGTCCAGGCCGCGCGCTGGGCCATGCCGGCCGTCTCCAGCGCGCCGAACTCACCCAGCAGGATGGGTCGGCCCGTGCGTTGGGCCCAGGCCTTGACGCGGTCGAAGTCCTGCTTGAGCTTGTCCTGCTCGGCCGCGGTGCCCCAGGTCACGCCGGACAGCTTCTGGAACTGCGGCGTCCACGACGCGCCCTGGTGGGTGAACTCCATCGGCGTGTAGTAGTGGAAGGTCACGACCAGGTTGCGGTCCGCCTCGGGCAGCTTGAGGCTGTCCAGCTGGTCCAGCGAGTTCCAGAACTTGGGGCCGACGACGACACGGCGCCTGGGATTGGTCTCGCGGATGACGGCCAGGTTCTCGGCCAGCATGTCGTTCCAGACCGCGTCGGCCGCGCCATTGGGCTCGTTCAGGATCTCGAACAGCACGGCATCCGGCGCGTCCTTGTAGCGAGGCGCGATCTGGCGCCAGAAGGCCTTGAGCCGCGCGCGGCACTTGTCGATCTCCTTGGCGCAGTCGTTGAAGTTGTGCTGGTCGAGGATGACCTGCAGGCCGGCGTTCAGCGCCGCGGCCGTCATCTCGTCCAGCGTCTTCAGCCAGTCGGCCGACAGCCGGCCCTCGGCATCCATGTGCTCGAAGGCATGCAGATTCATGCGCACATGGTCGAAGCCGCCGTCGCGGATGGCCTGCATATGCCGCGTCTGGAAGCGCGCCTTGGCCGGATCGCTCCACAAGGGGTCATAGCCGATCACATTGACGCCACGCTTCAGCGCGAGCTGGGGCAGAGGCGCGCCTTGCGCGAATGCGGCGGAGGTCAGGCCCAGGGCCAGGCAGGCAACGCCAAGAAGGCGCGGGAGTGGGTTTCGCATCTCTTGTCTCCAAACGAACTAAACATTCTTGTTTACTCATTTTGTCGACATCAAGCCGCCAACGATTCCGGACTAACACCAAGACATCCAAGCAAAAAATCCGGCCCGCCGCGACGCGGCAGGTCGGATTTCGTTTACTAAACCGGCTTGAGCCGAGACGCTCAGCGCTCGAAGACGGCGATGCTCTAGTTCCGGCTTACATCGCCGAGGCGATATGACCCTACTCTGCAGCACTGCGGTCAAAGACCGCGATGCTTTCCACGTGAGCGGTGTGCGGGAACATGTTCACCGCGCTGGCCGCCGTGCAGCGATAGCCGGCCACATTGACCAGCAGGCCTGCATCCCGCGCCAGCGTCGCCGGGTTGCAGCTGACGTAGACGATGCGCTTCGGGGGCGCCCAGCCCGGGGCCAGCGACGGGTCCTGGGCGATGTCCGCCACCGCCTTGGCCAGCGCGAAGGCCCCCTCGCGCGGCGGGTCGATCAGCCAGCGGTCGGCCGTGCCGTCCAGGGCCAGCAGTTCGGGCGTCATCTCGAACAGGTTGCGCGCCACGAAGCGGGTCTTGTGGGCCAGGCCATTGGCCTGGGCGTTCTCGCGCGAACGCTGCACCAGGGTTTCGCTGCCCTCGATGCCCAGCACCTCGCGCGCCTGTGTGGCCAGCGGCAGCGTGAAGTTGCCCAGGCCGCAGAACCAGTCGATGACGCGCTCGTCCTTCTGCACCGCCAGCAGCCGCAGCGCGCGGCCCACCAGGCTGGCATTGATGTGCGGATTGACCTGGGTGAAGTCGGTCGGCTTGAAGGGCATGCGGATGCCGAACTCGGGCAGCGCATAGGCCAGCTCGGGGCCGCCCTCGTCCAGCAGCTTGACCGTGTCCGGCCCCTTGGGCTGCAGCCACCACTGCACGCCGTGTTTGGCGGCAAATTCGCGCAGCAGGGCGATGTCGCCGTCCGGCAGCGGATTCAGATGACGCAGCACCAGGGCGATGACCTCGTCGCCCATGGCCAGCTCGATCTGCGGCAGGCGGTCGCGCTCGGCCATGCTGGAGATCAGCTCGCGCATCGGCATCAGCAGGTCGCTGACGACCTTGGGCACGACCTTGCAGACCTGCATGTCGGCCACATAGCGGCTCTTGCGCTCGTGAAAGCCGATCAGCACCACGCCCTTCTTCTGCACATAGCGCACCGAGAAGCGCGCCCGGTAGCGATAGCCCCAGGTCGGTCCTTCGATGGGGCGCAGCAGCACCTCGGGCTTGACCTTGCCGAGATGCCAGAGCTGGTCTTCCACCACGCGCTGCTTGACGGCCACCTGGGCACCGGCCTGCAGATGCTGCATCTTGCAGCCGCCGCAGGCACCCGCATGCAGGCCGAAATGGGGGCAGCCCGGCGTCACGCGCAGCGGGCTTTCCTTCTTGATCTCGATGAGCTGGCCCTGCTCCCAGTTGTTCTTGCGGCGCGAGATCTGCGCCTTCACCACTTCGCCCGGCAGCGCGCCGTCGATGAAGACCACCTTGCCCTCGGCGTTGTGCGCCACGCCCTGCGCCTCAAGTTCGATGCTCTCGACCTTGAGCCAGTCTGTCGTTGTTGGATTCATATCCCCGGATTATCCGGGGACGGTCAGAAGATGCTGTCCCGGTCCACGCCGTGGCGCATCATGTTGCGCTTCAACTTGGCCAGCGCCTCGATCTGGATCTGGCGGATGCGCTCGCGTGTCAGCTTCAGGCGGATGGCCAGCACGTCCAGGGTCTCGGGCTCGCGGTCCGACAGGCCGTAACGGCCCGACAGCACCTCGCGCTCGCGGTCGTTCAAGCTGGCAAGGCCGTGCTGCAGAAGTTCCTCGACCTCGTGCGACAGGCGCAGGCCCATGGGGTCGATGGCCTGCTCGTCGGCGACCAGATCGAGCATGGACTCGCCACCCTCGCCGTTGCGATCCACCGGCGAATCCAGCGAACTCGGCAGCTCGGCATAGGCCAGCAGCTCGGCCACCTCGTCGACCGGACGACCCAGCGCCTGGGCGACATCCTCGGCGCGCACACGCCCTTCGGCGCCTTGCGCGCTCTGCAGCGCCTCCAGCGCGCGGCGGGCCTTCAGCACCTGGTTGAGCTCGCGCACGATGTGCACCGGCAGCCGCACCAGGCGGGCCTGGTGCATCAGCGCTCGCTCGATGCTCTGGCGAATCCACCAGCTCGAATAGGTCGAGAACCGGAAACCTCGCTCGGGCTCGAACTTGCTGATGGCATGCATCAGGCCGAGGTTGCCCTCTTCGATGAGATCGCTCATCGGCAGGCCGCGGCCGAGATAGTTCTTGGCGATGCTGACGACCAGGCGCAGGTTGTGCTCGATCATGGCCTGGCGCGCACCGAAATCACCCGCGCGCGCGGCCTGTGCCGTGTCGAATTCCTGTTGCGGCGTCAACAGCGGCGTGCGCCGGATGTCGCGCAGATAAGCCTGCAGCGCATTGCCCAGTTCGACATCGTCGTTGCTGCTGCGCAGCACCTGGGCATCGTCTTCGCCGGCTTCGGCAGCGGGCTCGGTATCGCCGCCACTGCCGTTGCCATTCAGGGCCGACAGCATCACGCCAGGCTCGCTGCCATGGCTGCCGTGACCGTTGAGTTTGGGCGCATCACGTTTCATGGCGTGGTCACTGGCGTGATGCGTGAGGGTTCGCTGGGGCGGCTTTCTCAGCGCGCCGGCAGCAGCTTGGCAGGATCGACGGGCTTGCCGAGCTTGCGCACTTCGAAGTGCAACTTGACGCTGTCGCTCTCGGTGGAACCCATCTCGGCAATCCTCTGACCTTTGCGTACGACTTGGTCCTGCTCGACCAGCATGGCCCGGTTGTGGGCATACGCCGTCAGGTAGGTGTTGTTGTGCTTGATGATGACCAAGTTGCCGTAGCCGCGCAAGCCCGAACCAGCGTAAACAACGCGACCATCGGCGACGGCGAACACCGGGTCGCCCGGCTTGCCCGCAAAGTCCAGGCCCTTGTTGCTTTGCTCGTTGAAACCGGCGCTGATCGGCTGGACGACGGGCCAGCCCCAGGCCATGCTGTCGTCCTCAGACGCAGCCGCCGTGGGCGCGCTGGTGGTTGCCGGCGCCGAAGCCGCGCTGGCAGCAGCCGCAGGCGGCTTCGCGTCCAGTGGACGGGTCTCAGCCTTGGCCGTGTTGACTATGGGCTTGGCCGTCACCGCGCTGGGGTCGACGCCCGGCGGCACGACGCGCAGCACCTGGCCGACCTCGATGCGGTTGGGGTTCTCGAGGTTGTTCCACTTCGCGACATCCCGCCAGCTCTGGCCGTTGTCCAGCGCGATGCGGATCAGCGCATCGCCGGGCTTGACGGTGTAGTAGCCCGGTTTGCCGGCGTTCTCGGCGCCGGGCAGCGGCGGCTTGGCGTCGGGCGCGGAGGCCGCTGATGCCGCGGGCGCGGGCACCGCTGCCGCCGTCGCGGGCTGCGGGTTGCGGTCCTCGACCGGCGCGGGGTGACGCGGCGTGACGCCGCAGGCGCTCAGCAGCAGCGAGGTGGCGATGGCGGTGAATAAAAGGCGCAGGCTTGAAGGCATCGTGGGGTTAACGCACGTTGGGAGGCCGACCTGATTGTGTGGCGCGGTGCGCCGACGGCCCCGTCAGAGGACGCCGGATTTTAGGGGGACGAAGAGCACGGCCTCATGTTCGCTGCGCGCCCAGCGGCTGAGACCGGCTTCGACGACATGATCCAGCACCACCAGCACCTGGCCGCGGCCGCTGGCCGCCGTCGGTGCGATGAGGCGTCCGCCGGGAGCCAGTTGCTCGGTCCAGGCGGCCGGAATGTCCTCGCCGCCCGCCGCCGCGATGATGCAATCGAAGGGGCCGTTGGCCGCATGGCCCAGGCGGCCGTCGCCCCAGATGAGGCGCAATGTCGAATGAGGGCGCGGCAGGCCGACGCGCTGCAGATTGAGCTTGGCCTTGTCATGCAGGCCCTGCACGCGCTCGATGGACGTGACGTGGCGCGCCAGCATGGCGATGACGGCAGCCTGGTAGCCGCAACCGGTGCCGATCTCCAGCACGCGGCCCAGCGATCCCCGCTGGCGCGTGCCGACGCCGGCCATCAGCAGACCCAGCATGTGGGCGACGACCGAGGGCTTGGAGATGGTCTGGCCATGGCCGATGGGCAGGGCCGTGTCCTCGTAGGCCTGCGCCGCCAGCGCGCTGTCCACGAACTCATGGCGCGGCACCGAAGCCATGGCCGCCAGCACATGCTCGTCGAACTTTCCTTCGGCGCGCAGCCGGTCGACCATGCGCTGGCGCACAGCGCCGCTGTCCAGGCCCGTGCCGCTGGGGCGAGCCAGCCGGGCCGCGTCGCGCGTGGCCTGGTGCAGATGGCGCTGCGGCATCAGCAGCTCGCGCTGCGGCGCCGCGGCCGACTTCAGGCTGGCGGGAAAGCGCTTGGGCGTGGACGTGGTCATTCAGAGACCGAGGCGCTGGCCCCAGGCACCGAGAGAGGCATGCTCGGTCAGGTCGACCTGCAGCGGCGTGATGGAGACCTGGCCGTTGGCGGTGGCGTGGAAGTCCGTGCCTTCGCCGGCGTCGCGGGCGTCGCCCGCCGGGCCGATCCAGTAGATGGTCTCGCCGCGCGGATTGATCTGCTCGATGATGGCCTCGGCGGAGTGGCGGCGACCCAGGCGCGTGATCTTGCGCGGCAGCTTGTCGGCATCGGCCCGGTTGGGGATGTTGACGTTGAGCAAAAATCCCTGACCGAGGCCGCCGGCAATCACCTGCTCGACGACGCTGCGCGCCGTGCGGGCCGCGGCCTCCAGCTCGCCCCAGCCCTTCTCGGCCTGCGAGAAGGCGATGGACGGGATGCCGAAGAGATAGCCCTCGGTGGCGGCGGCGACGGTGCCGGAATACAGGGTGTCGTCGCCCATGTTGGCGCCGTTGTTGATGCCCGAAAGCACCAGGTCGGGCTTGTAGCCCAGCAGTCCGCTCAGTGCGAGGTGGACACCATCCGAAGGCGTGCCGCTGACATAGCGGAAACCGTTGGCGGCGCGGTAGACATTCAGCGGGCGGTTCAGCGTCAGCGAGTTGGAGGTGCCGCTGGCGTTCTGCTCGGGGGCGATGACGTCGATCTCGCCCAGGCCTTCACAGGCTTTCACGAGGGCTGCCAGGCCCGGCGCGAGGTAGCCGTCGTCGTTGGAAATCAGGATTCGCATGGGACGCAATTGTAGGGAGGACGTCACCTGCGAGACCGGGTGTAACCACCTTGATTCCTATCATGGCCGTTTCCCGAAATCTGGAGGCAACGATGAAGGCATGGCTGTGCGAGAACCCGGTGGGCGTCGAGGCGCTGCAATGGCGCGAACTGCCCGCCCCCGCCCTGGCCGCCGGCCAGTTGCGCGTGGAGATCAAGGCCGCCAGCCTGAACTTTCCTGACCTGCTCATCGTGCAGAACAAATACCAGATGAAGCCCCCCCTGCCCTTCGTGCCGGGCACGGAGTTCTCGGGCGTGGTCACCGAGGTGGGCGACGGCGTGAAGGGCTTCAAGGTCGGACAACGTGTCGCGGCCTTCGGTGGCCTGGGTGGCTTCGCGACCGAGGTCTGCATCCCGGCCATGCTGGCCATGCCCCTGCCCGACGGTTTCAGTTTCGAGGACGCCGCGGCCTTCATCTGCACCTATGCCACCAGCCACCACGCGCTGATGGACCGCGCCGCGCTGAAGGCCGGCGAGACCGTGCTGGTGCTGGGCGCGGCCGGCGGCGTCGGCACGGCGGCCATCCAGATCGCCAAGGCCGCGGGCGCGCGCGTCATCGCCGCCGCCGGCAGCGACGCCAAATGCGAGGCCTGCAAGGCCCTGGGCGCCGATGCGGCCATCAACTACACGACGCAGAACCTGCGCGACGAGCTGAAGGCCCTGACCGAGGGCAAGGGCCCCGACGTCATCTACGACCCGGTCGGCGGGGACTTGTCCGAAGCTGCTTTCCGCTCCATCGCCTGGCGCGGCCGCTATCTGGTCATCGGCTTCGCCCAGGGCCAGATCCCGGCCCTGCCGCTGAACCTCGCCCTGCTCAAGGGTGCATCGCTGGTGGGCGTGTTCTGGGGCGAATTCGCCAAGCGCGAGCCCGGCAACAACGCCTGCATGCTGGGCGAACTGGCCGCCTGGTACGCCGCCGGCAAGATCAAGCCGGTGCTGGACCGCGTGCTGCCCATGGAGGAATTGCCCACCGCCTTCGCCCGCATGGCGGCCCGCGAAGTGGTGGGCAAGTTAGTTCTTACCAATTGATGAACCCTGAAACGGGGGCTTGGTACAGGCCGGCAGGCCCGGGTTTTCATGGGTCTGTGCGCTACATTCCTGTCGGTCGAATCGACAGCAGTTGCCCATGACCGTCAAAGTTCTCATCATCGAAGACCACCCCGTCGCCCGCAGCTTTCTGTGCCGCGTGGTGCGAGAGAGCTTCAGCGACGCCATGGAGATCACCGAGGTCGGCGATCTGGAGAACGCGCGCCGCCAGGTGGCCAAGCTGTCCGGAAGCAATGGCGAGGTCGGCTTCAAGCTCATCCTGGTCGACCTGGAACTGCCGGACGGCAACGGCATGGAGTTCCTGACCGAGCTGACCGGCTCGACCGCCATCAAGATCGTCACGACGCTGTACTCCGATGACGACCACCTCTTCCCCGCCCTGCAATGCGGCGCCGACGGCTATCTGCTGAAGGAAGACCGCTTCGAGGTGCTGGTGGAAGAACTGCAGCGCATCGTGCGCGGCCAGCCCCCGCTGTCGCCGGCCATCGCGCGCCGCCTGCTGTCCCACGTCCGCCCGTCGCAGAGCGACAGCGGCACCATGCCGCTGAACTCGGGCTTCGGCGCCCTGTCGACCTCGCACGCGCCCTTCGCCAACAGCCGCGGCGTGGCCCTGGACCCGCCGCCCGAATGGGAGCGCCTGACGCCGCGCGAGAGCGAAGTGCTGACCTATCTGAGCAAGGGCTTCACGATCAAGGAGATCGCGAACCTGATGGGCATCAAGTGGTTCA
>CBHWBD010000144.1:0-12935 GCA_966111775.1 uncultured Comamonadaceae bacterium
TGGGACATCCGCCCCAAGCCCGAGTTCGGCACCATCGAGGTCCGCGTGCTGGACACGCCGCTGACCATCGAGAAGGCCGCGGCCCTGGCCGGCTTCATCCAGTGCCTGGCGCGCTGGATCACGGTGGAGAAGCCCTTCACACTCAGCGAAGACGACTACCTGCCCTACACCTTCAACCGCTTCCAGGCCTGCCGCTTCGGCCTGGACGGCACCTTCGTCGACCCCGAGACCGGCGAGCACCGCGTGCTGCGCGACGACCTCATCGCCGTGCTGAGCAAGCTGGACACCCATGCCGGCGACCTGCACGCCGAGGCCGCGCTGCAATACATGCGGCGCGAGATCAACGGCATCGGCAACGACGCCACCTGGCTGCGGCGCGTCGAGGAAGAGAGCCATCTGCTGCCCGAGGTGATCCGGCGCGCCGCCAGGCGCTGGCACGGCTAGGACTTACTTGCTGCTCGGGAAGGCGAACACCGCCTGCTCGCGCACGCCCGACGAGGGCCAGCGCTGGGTGATCTGCTTGCGCCGCGTGTAGAAGCGCACGGCGTCCGGCCCATAGGCATTCAGGTCGCCGAACAGCGAGCGCTTCCAGCCGCCGAAGGAGTGATAGGCCACCGGCACCGGCAGCGGCACGTTGACGCCCACCATGCCGACCAGGATGTGGTCGGTGAAGTGGCGCGCCGTCTCGCCGTCGCGCGTGAAGATGCAGGTGCCGTTGCCGTATTCGTGGGCGTCGATCATGGCCATCGCCGCCTGCAGGCTCTCGACGCGCACGATGCCCAGCACCGGGCCGAAGATCTCCTCCTGGTAGATGCGCATGCCGGGCTGCACGCGGTCGAACAGGCAGGGGCCGAGGAAATAGCCTTGCTCGTGCCCGGCCACCGTCAGGCCGCGGCCGTCGACGACGAGTTCGGCACCTTCGGCCACGCCCTGGTCGACATAGCCGCGCACCTTCTCCAGATGGGCCTTGTTGACCAGCGGCCCCATGTCGCAGCCGGCCTCGCGGCCCGCGCCGACCTTCATGCGCGCGATCTCGGCGATGAGCTTCTCGCACACGGCATCGGCCGTCGCGTCGCCCACCGCCACCACCAGCGGGATGGCCATGCAGCGCTCGCCGCAGGAGCCGAAGGCAGCGCCCATCAGCGCCGTCACGGCGTTGTCGAGATCGGCATCGGGCATGACGACGGCATGGTTCTTGGCGCCGCCCAGGGCCTGCACGCGCTTGCCATGCCTGGTGCCGGTCGCATAGATGTACTCGGCGATGGGCGTCGAGCCGACGAAGCTGACTGCCTGCACGCGCGGGTCGGTCAGCAGCGTGTCGACGGCCTCCTTGTCGCCGTTGACGACGTTCAGCACGCCCGGCGGCAAGCCGGCTTCCTGGGCCAACTGGGCGATGTAGAGAGTGCTGCTCGGGTCGCGCTCCGAGGGCTTGAGGATGAAGCTGTTGCCGCAGGCGACGGCCATGGGCCACATCCACAGCGGCACCATGGCCGGGAAGTTGAAGGGCGTGATGCCGGCGCACACGCCCAGCGCCTGGAACTCCGACCAGGCGTCGATGCCCGGGCCGACGTTGCGGCTGTGCTCGCCCTTCAACAGCTCAGGGGCGTAGCTGGCGTACTCGACGTTCTCGATGCCACGCTGCAGTTCGCCCAGGCTGTCCGCCAGCACCTTGCCATGCTCGTCGGTGATGAGGCGGCAGATGGTGTCGGCATGGGCCTCGAGCAGTTCCTTGAAGCGGGTCAGCACGCGGGCGCGCTTGAGCGGCGGCGTGTTGCGCCAGGCCGGGTAGGCCGCCTGCGCGGCCGCGATGGCCGCCTCGACGGTGACGCGGTCCGCCAGGCGCACCTGGCCGCCGACCTGGCCGGTGGCGGGGTTGAAGACATCGGCCGAGCGGCTGCCGCCGTCGACCTGCTGGCCGTTGATGAGATGGGTGATCACGAGGAGGCTCAGGCGGTGGCGTTGAAGCAGTCGCCGAGGGCCGACACCAGGGTGTCGATCTCGGCTTCGGTGCTGATGAAGGGGGGCGCGAGCTGGATGGTGTCGCCGCCGTAGCGGACGTAGAAGCCCTTGCGGTACATGGCCATGGCGATGTCGAAGGGGCGCTTGGCCGGCTCGCCGGGCAGCGGCGCGACGGTGATGCCGGCGGCCAGGCCGAAGTTGCGGATGTCGGCCACATGCTTGACGCCCTTCAGGCCATGCACGGCCGTCTCGAAGGTCGGCGCCAGCGCCTTCACGCGCTCCAGCGAATGCTCACGCTCCAGCAGGTCCAGCGAGGCGAGGCCCGCGGCGCAGGCCACCGGGTGGGCCGAGTAGGTGTAGCCGTGCGGAAACTCCAGCATGTAGTCGGGTCCGCCCTGGGCCATGAAGACGTCGTGGATCTCCTGTTTGGCGACGACGACTCCGAGGGGCTGCACGCCATTGGTGATCTGCTTGGCGGCGGTCAGGATGTCGGGCGTGACACCGAAGGCCTCGGCGCCCGTCCACGAGCCGGTGCGGCCGAAGCCGGTGATGACCTCGTCGAAGATCAGCAGGATGTTGTGGGCCGTGCAGATCTCGCGCAGGCGCTGCAGATAGCCCACCGGCGGGATGACGACGCCGGCCGAACCCGAGAAAGGTTCGACGATGACGGCGGCGATATTGCTGGCGTCGTGCAGGGCGATCAGCTGCAGCAGCTCGTCGGCCAGGGCCGCGCCCATCGGGCCCTCCTGCGGCGGCATGCCCTTGAAGAAGCTGCCGTTGGGCGGCTGGGTGTGGGGCAGGTGGTCGGCCTCGATGGCCTGTCCGAAGGTCTTGCGGTTGCCCACCATGCCGCCGACCGAGATGCCGCCGAAGTTGACACCGTGATAGCCCTTGGCGCGGCCGATCAGCCGCGTCTTGCCGGCCTGGCCCTTGGCGCGCCAGTAGGCCCGCGCCATCTTCAGTGCCGTGTCAGCCGATTCCGAACCCGAGCCGGTGAAGAAGACGCGATTCAGGCCGGCGGGCATCTTCTCGACGATCTTGTTGGCCAGTTCGAAGGACAGCGGGTGGCCGAACTGGAAGGCCGGCGAATAGTCCAGCTCGCGCGCCTGGCGGCTGAGGACGTCGACGATCTCGGTGCGGCCATGGCCCAGGCCCGTGCACCACAGGCCCGAGAGGCCATCGAAGACGCGCCGGCCGTCGTCGGTGCGGTAGTAGGCGCCTTCGGCACCGGTCAGCAGGCGCGGGTTGGCCTTGAACTCGCGGTTGCCCGTGAAGGGCATCCAGTGGGCGTCCATCCAGCCCTCGGGGCGATGGTTTGCGGAAGGAGACATGGGCAAGGGCTCCGAAGAACGATGCGCGCATGCTGCCCGCCGGCCAGCTTGCAGAGAATGGCAAGATATCAATGTTCACTTGACTTGATATGAAAGCAAAAACGCCCCCGCTGCCCGGCCAGATCGCCGATGTCGACCTGCGGCTGCTGCGCGTCTTCAAGGCGGTGGTGGAGTGCGGCGGCATGGCGGCCGCCGAGCTGGAACTCAACGTCGGCATGCCGACCATCAGCCGGCAGATCAAGGACCTGGAGGAGCGCCTGGGCCTGGTGCTGTGCCGCCGCGGCCGCGCCGGCTTCGCGCTGACGGCCGAGGGCGCCGAGCTCTATGCCGCCGCCCTGCAGCTGCTGGCCGCGACGACCGACTTCCGCGCCCGGCTGGAAGACATCCACCACCAGGTCAGCGGCGACCTGCACGTGGCCCTGTTCGAGAAGACGGTCAGCAACCCCGCCTGCCATATCGACCAGGCCCTGGAGCAGTTCCACCGTGCCGCGCCGGGCGTCAAGCTGCACCTGCATGTCGGCACCATCACCACCATCGAGCAGGGCGTGCTGGCAGGGCAGTTCCAGGTCGGCGTCATCCCCGAGCACCGGCGCTCCGACAGCCTGGCCTACCGGCCGCTGTTCGGCGAGACCATGCATCTCTATGCCGGCAGCCACCACCCCTGGTTCGCCGATGAGCGCCGCTTCAAGTGGGCCGACCTGCGGCGCCAGAAGCTGGTCGGCCTGGGCTATCACTCACCGAATATGGTGCTGGCCCACCACCGCAAGCTGGAGCGCCAGGCCACGGCGTCGGACCAGGAAGCCGTGGCCACGCTGGTCCTGACCGGCTGCTTCGTCGGCTTCCTGCCCGATCACTATGCCCGGCCCTTTGTCGAAGCCGGCCGCATGCGCGCGGTGTCCGTCGGCGAGCTCAGCTACGAATGCCGCTTCGCCAGCATCCACCGCAACGACCCGACCCCGACCCGGGCGGCGTGGATGTTGTTGCAGGCGCTGGAGCAGGCGCATGCCGGATAGGCCGCCGGCGGTGGCAAGCCTTTCTTGAGGCTTCGTCGCCAGACAACGCTGCCACCCCAAAAGTTGCACGGAGTTTCAGCGCGCCTTCGCGCAAACCCTAGGCCCACTTCACCACAGCCGTGAGCCTCTCTCCCATGACAGCATGGCGTTATTCCTGTTTTGCATGACCCCACCGACCCGGGTGGTTACGGCGTGATTACATTGGATTCGACAATCCACCTCCCGAGGTTCGGTGTGCTTGGGCCAGCTCGCTGGCTGCCCCAAACACATTCCCATGATTGGAGCTTTCGCCATGAACCAACCCGCCATGCAGGGCCTGAGGCTGAACCTGCCTGCCTATGTGAAACACGCCCGGCTGATCGCCTGGGTGGCCGAGATTGCGGCGCTGACCGAAGCGGCCGACGTCTACTGGTGTGACGGCAGCACCGAGGAATACCAGCGCCTGTGCGACCAGCTCGTCGCCGCCGGCACCTTCAAGAAGCTCAACCCGGCCCTGCGCCCAGGCAGCTATCTGGCCAATTCCGACCCCAGCGACGTGGCCCGCGTCGAGGACCGCACCTTCATCTGCTCGCAGAACAAGGAAGACGCCGGCCCGACCAACAACTGGATGGCCCCGGCCGCCATGCGCGACCTGCTGCAGACCGGCGAGCAGGCCCTGTTCAAGGGCTGCATGCGCGGCCGCACCCTCTATGTCGTGCCCTTCAGCATGGGCCCGCTGGGCAGCCCCATCGCCCACATCGGCGTCGAGCTGAGCGACAGCCCCTACGTCGCCGTCAACATGCGCACCATGACGCGCATGGGCCGCGCCGTCATCGAGCTGCTCGGCACCGACGGCGACTTCGTCCCCTGCGTGCACACCGTGGGCGCACCGCTGGAAGCTGACCAGGCCGATGTGTCCTGGCCCTGCAACAAGACCAAGTACATCGTCCACTTCCCCGAGACGCGCGAGATCTGGAGCTATGGCTCGGGCTACGGCGGCAATGCCCTGCTGGGCAAGAAGTGCTTCGCGCTGCGCATCGCCTCCACCATGGGCCGCGACCAAGGCTGGCTGGCCGAGCACATGCTGGTGCTGGGCGTCGAAAGCCCCGCCGGCAAGAAGATGCATGTCGCCGCCGCCTTCCCCAGCGCCTGCGGCAAGACCAATTTCGCGATGCTGATCCCGCCCAAGGCCTTCGCCGGCTGGAAGATCACCACCATCGGCGACGACATCGCCTGGATCAAGCCGCATGCCGACGGCAAGCTCTACGCCATCAACCCCGAGGCCGGCTATTTCGGCGTCGCCCCGGGCACCAACTCGCACACCAACCCCAACTGCATGGCCAGCCTGGAGCGCGACGTGATCTTCACGAACGTGGCGCTGACCGATGACGGCGACGTCTGGTGGGAAGGCATGAGCGACACGCCGCCGGCCCATTGCATCGACTGGCAGGGCAAGGACTGGACGCCGGCCCTCGCCAAGGAGACCGGCGCCAAGGCCGCCCACCCCAACGCCCGCTTCACCGTCGCCGCGACCAACAACCCGGCCCTGGACGCCAACTGGGACAACCCCGCCGGCGTGGCCATCGACGCCTTCATCTTCGGCGGCCGCCGCTCCACCACGGTGCCGCTGGTGACCGAGGCCCGCGACTGGACCGAAGGCGTCTACATGGCCGCCACCATGGGTTCGGAGACCACCGCCGCGGCCGCCGGCCAGCAGGGCGTGGTGCGCCGCGACCCCTTCGCCATGCTGCCCTTCATGGGCTACAACATGAGCGACTACTTCCAGCACTGGCTGGACCTGGGCGCCAAGCTGCAAGCCTCGGGTGCCAAGCTGCCCGCCATCTACTGCGTCAACTGGTTCCGCAAGGGCGCCGACGGCAAGTTCGTCTGGCCCGGCTATGGCGAGAACATGCGCGTGCTGAAGTGGATGCTGGACCGCCTGGAAGGCACCGGCGGTGGCGAGGAACATGTCTTCGGCGTGACGCCGGGCTATGCCGACCTGAATTGGGACGGCCTGGACTTCTCGCAGCAGCAGTTCGACACGGTCACCCGCATCGACGCCGCCGAGTGGCAGGCCGAGATGAAGCTGCACGACGAGCTGTTCGCCCAGCTCGCCTTCCATCTCCCCGCTGCGCTGCCGGCCGTCAAGGCCCGCATCGAAGAGCGCCTCGCCCAAGAGGCCCGCTGAGTTTTCCCCTGTTCTTTCCGGTGCAACACTTCAACGGGCGCTCAGGCGCCCGTTTTTTTCTTCAGCGCCGGCCGCCGAACACCAGCAGCAGGCCGCCCACGGCAATGGCGCCCACGCCCAGCCAGACCGGCACATTGACCTGTTCCTTCTCCTTGGCCGAGACCTCCAGCGAACCCAGCTTCACGACGGTCTTGTCCTTGGTGTAGCTGAAACCGCCCATGGCGAGGCTGGCCGCGCCGACGACGAGCAGCACGATGGCGATGATGCGAGTGAATCCCATGTCGTTCTCCTTGCTTTGAGGAGACTCCAGGCTAAGGGCGATGCCCTGTGACAAACGGTGTCCGACGGCGCGATGCGCTGTCGGACGAAGCCGACAGCGGGTCGTTTCACGGATAGGCCTTGAGCGTCGCCGTGTTGCTGCCACCCTTGCAGCGCGCCGCGTCGCCGGCGTCGTTGATGACATGCTCGATGCTGCCCTTGTCGACCAGGCAGACCGTGATCATGTGGTGCATGCGCACGCCCGCCGCCTTGGGCACCTCGAAGGCGCGGTCCAGCACGACGTCGGGCTTCAGGAAGACGCTGTAGGCGCCCAGACCCCAGGCCTCGTGGCGGGTCACCGTGTCGGCCACCTTGTAGGCCGCATAGCCGCGGCCGCCGGCGGCGTTCGTCCACTGGCCTTGAGTGGGCGGGTCATAAGGGATCTCGGACTGGTAGAAGTAGACGCGGCCACCATTGCCCTGCCAAACGACCTGCTCCTTCTGGAAGTGTTCGACGAAGAGGCCGTAGATGGTCACGTCCTCGCCGTTGACCCACAGGCCGTGGGCGGACGGGTTGCTCGTCCAGCTGACGCCTTCGCCATGGTCGGCGCGCCAGATCCAGGTGTGGTCGACGAGGGTGTCGTGGGCGTTGATGCGCAGGGCCGTGTCCACCTGTCCGGCTGCCGCGCCGCCGATGCGGAAGAACAGGTCGTGCAGAGCTATGGGGTCGGCCTTGTGGCGCTTGTTGGCGCCCGCCGGCGCCACTTCCATCAGCACACCGGGGTCCTGCTTGCCGGCGTCCAGGAACAGGCCTGAGATCGTCAGCCCGTCGACGTCCGCCGTCTTCAGCAGCGGCTGGCCGTTGTCCGAACGCAGCGTCGGGAAGCCGATGCCCAGCACGACGGTACCGGCGCGATTGACCTGCAGCGCCTCGGTCAGCAGGTACTCGCCCGGCGTGAACAGCAGATGCTTGCCGGCGGCCAGCTGGCCGTTCAGCTTCGCGGCCGTGTCGCCCGGCCTGGCGATGAAGAACTGCGCGATGGGCAGGGTCTTGCCCGACGCCGTGACGGGCTTTCCAGCGCCGTTGGCCCAGGAGATGCCCACGCTGTCATGCCGCAAGGCCGGCACACGCACCGCATAGCCCCCCTTGGCGTCGATGAAGAGCCAGGGCTTCTCGCGCACCACCGGCACCTGCGCCATCTTGGTGTAGCGCTGGCCGGGCGTCGGGAATTCGCCTTCCGGCGCGCCCTTCACGCCGACGAAGACCATGTTCCAGTTCGATCCCGTCCAGCTCGCCCACTCGCTGTTGCGCGACAGCCATTGCTGCTGGGTGGCCGAGTTGACCTGACCGTCCACCCGCACGTCCGAGAACCAGCCGCCGCTGGCCCAGCCCTTGTTCTGGTTGAGACGGATATTGCCGCGCACATGCATGCGCCGGAACGGGATGGCCTGGGACACGGCCCATTGCATGGTGTTGTCGCCAATGCCCAGCGTCGGCGTGACCGCGAAGTTCTCGGCGCCGCGCCAGAAGTTCTGCGTCGCGTTGTCGTTGTCCAGCAGGGCCGTGGAGCGCAGGTCGCCGATGACGTGGACGTCGTCGGGGTGGGCCCCCAGGCCCAGCACCTGGGTGTAGAAGCCCACCGGGATGCGCAGGTCCTGGTAGGTTCCCGGCTTGAGCAGGATGGCGTCGCGGCGCGGACCGAAATGGTTGGGCTGCTGGGCCGCGTAGATGCCGTCGATCAGCGCCTGCAGGCCCGGCGTCTTCGGATCAACGATGTGGACGTGGGGGCCGAAGTCGGGCACGCCGCCTGCCCATGCCGACACCGCCAAGCCGGCGGCCAGCGCCCCCATCATCACTCGCTTGCTCTGCATGTCGCTTTCCTCGCCACCCTCGAAATGGAATCGGTTCCAATTCCTGGATTGGATCATGCCCGACGGGCTCGGGGCATCAGGGTCAGCCCCGGCGCACAATGGGCCGCACTCGAGCAGCCTGATCAAGGCGAGGAGGCTCCATGAACCAAGGCTTCGGTCACGAACTGCCGCCGCGACATGCCCAGCAACAGCACCGCCAGGTGTCCCGCTACCTGGTGGTCATCGGCTCCAGCGCCGGCCCGGTCGCCAAGCTCTTTCTCGACGACCGCCGACAGGTGGGCGAGTTCGACGCGGGCACGGAAGAGGTCGCCGTCATGACGCGCAACGCCTCCTCATCGACGGGCGCCAGCGGCGCCGAATGGGACAAGGCCCTGTCCGGCCACAGCGCCCAGGAGCGTGCGGCCGCCACGGTCCATCTTCTCGATGTCTAGAAGCTCGACCCGGGCTGCTTGAGGAACTCGACTTCCTCGGCCGTCGACGCGCGGCCCAGCATGGCATTGCGATGCGGATAGCGCCCGAAGCGGTCGACGATCGCCTTGTGCTTGAGCTCGAACTCGTGCGTGTGCCGAGGCGCCCGCTCGCGCATCAGCGGCTCGGCCGCGGCGTGGATGGCGGCGGACTCGCTGTGCATATAGGGCATGTAGAGGAAAGCGCGCCGCTCGGCGTCCAGCGCCAGGTCGGCACCGGCCGCAACCGCCTCCTGCGCAAGCGCCAGCGCCAGCGGGTCCGCCGCAAATGCGCCCGCCGTGCCGCGGTGGATGTTGCGCGCGAACTGGTCCAGAACGATGACCTCGGCCAGCCGCCCCGCGGGCGTGACGCGCCAGGCGAACAGCTCGCACAGCCTGGCCCTCTCGTGCAGGGCGCCGAAGCGGCTGCGCACGAGTTCGTCGAAGGCCGGGTCGATCTTCCACCACTGCGCCGGCTGGATCTCTTCGAACCAGAAGCCCAGGATGTCCTCGGCCGTCGCCATCACTTGCGCCCGCCGAACAGCAGCAGCAGGCCGCCGACCGCGATGGCGCCGACGCCCAGCCACACCGGCAGGTTAACTTCTTCCTTCTTCTTGGCCGTCAGCTCCAGGGGCCCAAGCTTCACGACGGTGCTGTCCTTGGTGTAGCTGAAGCTGCCCATGGCCAGGCTGGCCGCGCCGGCAATGAGGAGGAGCACGCCGACGATCTTGGCGAAGTTCATGAGGCTGGCGGGTGAGTGCGAAGAGGCCAGCAGCTTAAGCGCTTCACCAGGCGTAGCTCGCCCCCAGCAACCCGTAGTTGCTGCTCTCGCCTTGCGACCCCTGGCTGCGCCCGATGCCTGGCGTGATCGTCCAGCCGGCACCCGCCGCGATGGCGGCCTTCATCTGCACGCTGCGCAGATTGCCGCCGTCGTGCACGCGGTCCTGCATGACCTCGCCGTTCAAGGCCACGCGCTCGCTGACGCGCCAGGTCACGCCGACCTGGTGGCTGCGGTCCAGGGCCGCCTCGTCGCGGTTGACGGCCGAGACGCGGTTGCCGACCAGCGGCACGCCGGCCAGCAGACCGCCGTTGCTGGTCGTCTGGGTCGTCGTCGAATAGCGGTTGTGCAGGGTGGCGCCGTAGACAGTCAGCCGCTGCGTCACCGCGACGGCGCCGTGCACGCCGACACCATGGCCTTCGACGCGCTGCTCCACCGGCGCGTTGCCGGCCGTGCCGCGCGCGCGACCCTGGCGCCTCACGGCGTCCACGCCCAGCTTGACGCCTTCCGTCGGCCGCCAGTCCGCGGCCGCCGCCAGATCGGTCTGGCGCAGCCGGTTGCCGTCGCGGCGCTGGCTGGCATTGACGCTGGCCTGCCAGGCCTTGCCGGTGACGCCGCCACCCGCTGCCGCTTGCTTGGGGCGGTAGACCTCGCCGCTGGCCACGTCGCGGCTGCGCGACTCGCCGACGCCGGCCTGAACCCAGGCGCTGTCGCCCACGGGCAGGCTGAGGGCTGCCGCCGCGCTCTGGTTGTGCTGGCCGTCACGCTGAACGGCCAGGTTGAGCGCGCGCTTGTCGGCATTGGGGGCGGGCTCCTCGGCATGGACCGCGAGACTGGCGAGCAGCAGGGACAAAGAGGCAAGGGCTTTCATGGCGTTTCCTTCGGGTTCCGCGGGCCGGCCCGTGCCGACCCTTCCACTCGACAACGCCGCCCAACGCCAAATCCTTCCCATCGGCCTGTAAACACTTGCAAGCGCCCGCGCCGCCGGGCGCTAGAGTCGCCCCCCTTACGCCGTCACGCCGCCGATGCCGCCCACCCGCGACACCTTCCCCAACGCCTTCGAAGCGGTCTTCCTGGTCGCCTGCCTGTTCGCCGCCGAATTCCTGATCGGCATCGCGCTGTACGACGCCCGGGCGGTGCTCGGCATGCACCCCAACGACCTGATGGACCTCGCCTCCGTGCTGGCCAACGGCCTGCTGCTGACGGCGGTCATGCAATGGTCGGGCCTGAGCTATGGCGGGCTCTTCCATCCCGCCAGGAGCTCGCCGCTCGCGGTGATGGGCCTGCTGGCCCTGCCCATCCTCTGCGTGGTGCCGGCCCTGACGCTGGGCATCACGACCCTCGAGGTCGGCGTGGTCGCGCTGTTCCCGATCTCGGCATCCGACGCCGCGATGTTCGAGCGCATGACCTCGGGCGGCGTGATCTCGGTGCTGATGATCTGCCTCGTCGCGCCCATGGTCGAGGAGATGCTGTTCCGCGGCGTCATCCTGCGCAGCTTCCTGCGCCAGTACCCGCGCTGGCCGGCCATCCTGGGCACCGCCCTGCTGTTCGGCCTCACGCACATGAACGTCTACCAGTGCGTGGCCGCCTTCATCACCGGCACGCTGATGGGCTGGCTCTACGAGAGAACGCGCTCGCTGTGGCCCGGCATCCTGCTGCATGCCAGCTACAACACTGCGGTCATGTTCGGGCCGGATGCCGACAGCACCGTCTCGCCCTTCTACGGACTGATCATCCTCATGCTGGCCGCGGCCGGCACCCTCCTGTTGAGATCGCTGCTGCTGCCACGCCGGGCCTGACGCGCGGATACTCCCGGCACCGTGATTCACAACAGGCCCTGCCGACATGAATCAGCCGCCGCCGGCCAGCATCGAGGCCACCGCCGCCGCCCTCCAGGCCCAGACCTATCTGCCCTCGCGTGAACTGGCCACCGCCGCCTTCCTCGCGCTGCGCCTGTCGCGCCCCCTGCTGCTGGAAGGCGCGCCCGGCACCGGCAAGACCGCCATCGCCGCTGCCCTGGCCGCCGCGCTGCAAAGGCCGTTGATCCGCCTGCAGTGCTACGAAGGACTGGACCTCGCCGCCGCGGCCTACGAGTGGAATTACGCGCGCCAGATGCTGGAGATCCGCCTCGCCCAGGCCCACGAACACCAGCGCACGGCGGACGAGCTCTTCGCGCGCCGCTTCCTCATCGAGCGCCCCCTGCTGCAGGCGCTGACGACAACACCGGCGCCCGTCCTCCTCATCGACGAAATCGACCGCGCCGACGCGCCCTTCGAGGCCTTCCTGCTGGAGTTCCTGGCCGACTTCCAGCTGACCATTCCCGAGCTCGGCACCGTCACCGCCGCCGCACCGCCCCTGGTCATCCTGACCAGCAACCGCAGCCGCGAGATCCACGACGCGGTCAGGCGCCGCTGCCTCTACCACTGGCTGGACTTTCCCGACGCGACGCGCGAGCTGGC
The DNA here is from genome assembly GCA_966111775.1 of uncultured Comamonadaceae bacterium. Classification (GTDB taxonomy): domain Bacteria; phylum Pseudomonadota; class Gammaproteobacteria; order Burkholderiales; family Burkholderiaceae_C; genus Pelomonas. The sequence continues at coordinate 12,283 of CBHWBD010000144.1, forward strand.
CATCGTCCAGGCCCGCCTGCCGGATATCGCGGCACGCCTGGCACGCGAGGTCGTGGCCTTCGTTCAGGGCCTGCGCCAGCTCGATCTCTACAAGCTGCCCGGCCTGGCCGAAACCCTGGACTGGTCGCGCGCCCTGGTGGAGCTGAACGCCGTCAGCCTCGACCCCGCCACCGTGCAGTCAACGCTGGGCGTGCTGCTCAAATACCAGGACGACATCGCCCGCGTTCAGGGCAGTGAGGCGGCGCGCCTGCTGGCAGAGATGCGCGAGGTCGCACGCGCCTGAAGTGATGGACAGGCTGGCTGAAAACCTCGTCCACTTCGGCCGCGTGCTGCGCACCGCCGGCATGCCGGTGGGCACCGACCGCCTGCTGCTGGCCGCCCAGGCGCTGGAGGTCAGCGGCCTGGCCTCCCGAGCCGACTTCAAGGCCACGCTGGCCACCTGTCTCGTCGACCGCCCCGAGCACCGCCCGCTGTTCGACCAGGCCTTCCACGTCTTCTGGCGCGACCCCGACCTGCTGGGCCGCATCATGGCCCTGCTGCTGCCCCAGGCCCAGGGTCGCAGCGAGGCCCCGCCGCCGCCCGAGAACCGCCGCCTGGCCGAGGCGCTGTTCCCCGGCGAGCCCACGGCACCGCGCACCGAGCAGGTCGACATC
>CBHWBD010000145.1:0-12930 GCA_966111775.1 uncultured Comamonadaceae bacterium
AAGGTGCTGGGCAGCGACCCGGCCACCGACATCGCCGTGCTCAAGCTCGACGCCAAGGGCCTGCCCACCGTGCAGCTGGGCGACCCGCGCCAGGTGCAGGTCGGTGACTATGTGCTGGCCATCGGCGCACCCTATGGTTTCGAGCAGACGGCCACGCAGGGCATCGTCAGCGCCAAGGGCCGTTCGCTGCCGGGCGACAGCGTCGTGCCCTTCATCCAGACCGACGCTGCCGTCAACCCGGGCAACTCGGGCGGCCCGCTGTTCGACGCTTCGGGCCGTGTCGTCGGCGTCAATGCGCAGATCTATTCGCAGAGCGGCGGTTTCCAGGGCCTGGCCTTCTCCATTCCGGTGGACGTGGCCCTGAAGGTCAAGGATCAGATCGTCGCCCACGGCAAGGTCGAGCATGCCCGCCTGGGCGTCTCGCTGCAGGACCTGTCGGCGCCGCTGGCCTCGTCCTTCGGCCTGGGCGCGCCCGACGGCGCTCTGGTGTCCAGCGTCATGCCCGACAGCGCCGCCGCCAAGGCCGGCCTGAAGGCGGGTGACGTCATCACCGCCATCGACGGCGAGCCGGTGCGCGTGGCGGGCGATGTGTCCAGTCGCGTCGGCCTGGCCCGCCCCGGTGACAAGCTCAAGCTGGAGCTGTGGCGCGACAAGAGCCGCGTCAGCGAGACCGTGAGCCTGGGCCGTGCCGACAAGGACACGCAGGAGGCCAATGCCGCGCCCCAGGGCGGCTCACTCGGCCTGGCCCTGCGCCCGCTGGAGCGCCAGGAACTGCGCGGCTCGGGGCTCGACCATGGCCTGCTGATCGAGCGCGTGACCGGCCCGGCCCAACTGGCCGGCGTGCAGCCCGGCGATGTGCTGCTGGCCCTGAACGGCAAGCCGGTGCAGAACGTGGAGCAGGTGCGCGACGCGCTCAAGGGCAAGCCGGCCTCGGTGGCCCTGCTGGTGGCGCGCGACGGCCAGCAGATCTTCGTGCCGGTGCGCCTGGGCTGATTCCATATCGACGGCCGGGTGGCTCGCACACCACCCGGCACTGGCCCGCGCGCTTCACCGCCGCGGGCCTTTTTTGTTTTTGCGCCTCTTCCCCTGGGCGGCGATCTGCGGAGAATGCAGCGCGCCACATCGCCTGGAGGAGACCTCGATGAGCGCCCCCTACTCCCCGCGCCGCCGCGCGCTGATCGCCGGCGGTGCCGGCCTGCTTGCCGCGCCCGCGGCGCTGGCGCAGAGCCCCGGCTTCAGCCATCCCTTCGCCAACGGCGGGCGGCGTCTCGTCGCCTTCCCCGAGAAGCGGCCGCTGATCGTGCTGACCTCGCGCCCGCCCCAGCTCGAGACGCCTTTCGAGGTCTTCAATGAAGGGCCCATCACGCCCAATGACGCCTTCTTCGTGCGGTATCACAACGCCGGCCTGCCGGCCGCCATCGATGCCGACACCCACCAGATCAAGATCTTCGGCAATGCCGTGGGCAAGCCGCTGACGCTGTCGATGGCCGAGCTGAAGACCCAGTTCAAGCCGGTCGAGATCACGGCCGTCAACCAGTGCTCGGGCAACGGCCGCGGCCTCTTCAACCCGCGCGTGACCGGCGGCCAGCTGGCCAACGGCGCCATGGGCAATGCGCGCTGGCTGGGCGTGCCGCTGAAGGAGGTGCTGGCCCGCGCCGAGCCCAGGAACACCGCGCGCCAGGTCACCTTCAACGGCCTGGACGAGGCCCTGTTCGGCGGCGGCGACTTCGTCAAGTCGCTGGACATCGGCCACGCCATGGACGGCGAGGTCATGCTGGCCTGGCAGATGAACGGCGCCGACATCCCCTTCCTGAACGGCTTCCCGGTCAAGCTCATCGTGCCGGGCTATTACGGCACCTACTGGGTCAAGCACCTCAGCGAGATCGAGGTCGTCGATTCGGTCTACGAGGGCTTCTGGATGAAGCCGGCCTACCGCATCCCCGACAACGACTGCGCCTGCATCGAACCCGGCACCGCGCCGGCCTCCACACGGCCCATAGGCCGCTTCAATGTGCGCAGCTTCATCACCTCGGTGGTCGACGGCGGCCGCGTGGCGGCCGGCGCGCCGCTGGCCGTCAAGGGCATCGCCTTCGACGGCGGCCAGGGCATCCGCGAGGTGGCCTTCTCCACCGACGGCGGCCAGAGCTGGCGCGCGGCGACGCTGGGCGCCGACCTCGGTCGCTATTCCTTCCGCGAGTTCCACTTCGGCATCACGCCCTCGGCCGGCGCGCACGACCTGCGCGTGCGCGCCTGGAACCGCTCGGGCCAGAGCCAGCCCATGGAAGCGCTGTGGCAGCCGGCCGGCTATATGCGCAATGTCGTCGAGGCCATCCGCATCACCGCGGCATGAGGAGGACCGCCATGAAGCTGCTCCGCATCGCCCCCGCCCTGCTCACCGCCGCCCTCGCCCTGCCCGCGGGCTCGGCGCCCAAGAGCATCACGCTGCCGCCCGACGGCGTGCAGCTCAAGGCCAGCGCCCTGCCCGGCTATGCCAAGGCCCAGGCCCAGTGCGTGGCCTGCCATTCGGCCGAGTACATGCAGTACCAGCCGCCCACTGCCGCGCGGCCCTACTGGGACGCCATGGTCAAGCGCATGAAGACCGTCTTCAAGGCGCCCGTCGCGGATGAAGACATCCCGGTCATCGTCGACTACCTCGTGAAAACCTACGGCAACGAGCAGGCCGCCAAGTGATGCTGTCGGCGGGCTGGCCGGTGAAAACTCACCGCGACCAGGCCGCCGCCGCCGGCCTGCGCTAGGCTGCGCGCCATCCATCGCCCTCGGAGACCCCCCTGGAGATCCTGCTTGAACTGCTGCTCGAACTCATCTTCCAGGTCTTCGGCGAACTGCTCGTCGAACTCGGCTTGCATTCCCTGGCCGAGCCGTTTCGCAAGCAGCCCAATATCTGGGTCGCCGTGCTGGGCTATCTGCTGCTGGGCGGCATCGTCGGCGCGCTGAGCGTGTGGCTGATGCCCCATCACCTGACGCGCGACGGCTGGCCGCGCCTGGTCAACCTCGTCGTCACGCCCGTCATCGCCGGCTTCGCGATGACGCTGATGGGCCTCTGGCGCGCCCGCCGAGGCGATCCGGTGCTGCGCATCGACCGCTTCGCCTGCGGCTATCTGTTCGCGCTGACGCTGGCCGTCGTACGCTACAACTTCGCGAGCTGAGCCACCATGGACGCCATCCGCTGGGTCTTCATCCTCATCGCCATCGGCACCGCGGCCGCGGCAGCCCTGTGGTTCGGCCTGAGCGAGCCCGCCAAGGCGCCGGTCGCTGAGCCTCCATCTTCACCGGCGACGGCACTGCCCTCGAAGCCACCGCCTGCCACGGCCTCGGTCGCCAGCAGCGCAGTCGTGGCGAGCGCCGCGCCGATCAAGCCCTCTGTAGCGCCGGCCCCCGCGCCCGCCGCCAAGCAGGCCGCCCCGCGCATAGGCTCCGAAGGCTATGGCCCCCACATCGACCGCGCGATGGCCGGCGGCGACGCGGCGGCGGCCTGGGAGGCCATGCAATGGTTGCAGCTCTGCGCCTCCAATGTCGACCGGCGCAACAGCTTCGAGCAAGTGCGCAACATGGGCGTGTCGCCGGAGATGATGACCCAGCTGATGCAGGAAGCCGATGCCGAGGGCCGGCGCTGCCAGACGGTCACGCCCGAGCATCAGGCCATGCTGGGCGACCTCGCCCTGCGCGCCATGCGCGGCGGTGTGCGCGAGGCGGCGGCCAAATACGCCGGCGTGACGCAACCGGGCAGCCTGGCGCCGGAGCTGCGCCAGGAGGTGCTGGACACCCTGCGCCGGGATGCCCGCTCCGGCCATTCCGGCAGCCTGTTCGGCGCCGTCATCGCGCCGGACGCCTGGGGCCTGGACGACGCCGAGCGCCTGGGCTATCTCTTCGCCTATGGCGAGCTGACCGGCAAGCAGGGCCAGGACCTGGTCACGCAGCTGATGCAGCAGAAGGTCATCCGCCTCAAGGCCCTGCCCACCCCAGCGCAACTGGCCGCCGCCAAGACGGCCGGCCAGCAGATCATCGAGACCCTGCGGGCCAAACCCTAAGGTCAACGGGCCCTGGGCTCAGCCGAAGGCCAGCACGATGTCCCAGCTGACGGCCATGGCATCGTGCTCCTGCTTGGCCGTCGGCGTGCCGGGGCGCGAGAACAGGGTCTTGCGGTCCTCGGGGCCTTGCATCTTCAGCAGCGGGTCGATCTCGTTCTTGGGCTCGCCCTCGAAATACATCTGCGTGATCAGCCGGGTGGCCTTGCCGCGCACGTCGAAATGGATGTGCCGGGTGCGCGGGCCGTAATTGCCGGGCTGGATGGTCTTGATCAGATAACTCCCGTCGGGGCCGCTGCGGATGCGGGCATAGCCCTGGAAGTTGGGGTCCAGCGGCGCGTCGCTGGTGTCGCCCGGATGCGTGTAGCGCCCCGCCGCGTTGGCCTGCCAGATCTCCAGCACGGCGTTCGGAATCGGTTCACCGCGCGGGTTGACGACGCGGCCGCTGACGTAGAGCAACTGACCCAGCGCCCGCGTCTTGCGCCCGGCGATGAGGCTGAGGTCGTAGTCCTGGTCCTTGGGCAGGCTCAAGGGATAGAAGGGCCCGAGGGCGTCTTCTGCGGTCTCGTGGCGCAAGGCGTCGTCGCCGAAGGCGGGAGACGCGCCGACCAGGCCCGCCGCGCCCCACAACAACTGCCGCCGGGACAGGCGTGGCGCCAGGATGGCGTGATCGTGACCGTCGTGCTGGAAGGCCGTCGGAATCAGCATGGCATCCCCCTCTCGGATGGTGCTTTTGTGCGACCATCCTAGGCTTCCGGCCAGCGTCCGCAAGGGGGCTGACCTGCGACTTGAGGAAGGGTTTACGGCATGCCGTTGTCGACGAACTCGGCGAAGCCGGGGTGGCTGCTCAGCCGTTGCATCCAGGCTTCCACGGCCGGCAGGCCCACGCGCTCGATGGGCGCGTTCTTCCAGCGTTGGGTCGACAGGCCCAGTACCACGTCGGCCAGCGTGAACGTGTCGCCGCAGACATGGGCGCCGGTGCGCGCCAGCTGCGCGTCCAGCAGGCCCATGTGCCTGTTCCAACTGGCCACGCCGGCGGCGATGGCCTCGGGCGCGGCCGGCTGGCCGCGCACCAGGGCCATGAAGGCGACGCGCCAGGAATTGTTCAGCTCGCCGGCCTGCCAGTCCATCCACTGCTCGACCTTGGCGCGCGCCCGCGCCTCGGTGGGCAGCAGCGTGGTGGCGCAGCGCTGGGTGGCGAGATAGCGGCAGATGGTGTTGCTCTCCCACAGGGTGAAGTCGCCGTCGACGAGGACGGGGATCAGGCCGTTGGGATTCATGGCCAGATAGCCCGCTTCCTGCGGTGAGCGGAAGCCCGCGCCCCAGTCCTCGCGCTCGAGATGCAGGTCGAGCTGGGCGGCGGTCCACATGACCTTGCGGACGTTGATGGAAGTGAGGCGACCAAGGAGTTTCATGGCCGCGAGTGTGTCAGGCCAGGCGCCTCAACCCCATCCCGAACAGCAGTCCGGTCACATACATGCTGACGGAGTACAGCGCCGCCGGCAGCGCGACCGGGAACTGCTGCAGCACCCCCAGGGCCAGGTAGAGGGCCAGCGTGGAGTTGTGGATGCCCACCTCGAAGCCGATGGCGATGCAAAGCGGCCGGGGCAATTTCACCAGCCGGCCCAGGCCGTAGCCGGCGCCCAGGCTCAGCAGGTTGAACACCAGCACCGCAGCGCCCAGTTCGCCGGCGGCATTCATCAACGCCTCGCGCTCCTTGGCAATGGCCAGCACGGTCAGCACCACCAACAGCACAGCCGACAGCGCCTTCACCGGCTTGTCCAGCCGCGCGGCAAGCTGCGGCCGGGCGCGCCGGATCGTCATGCCGACCAGCACCGGCACGGCGATGACGGCGATGACCTCCACCAGCTTCTGCCAAGGCAGCGGCACGACCTGGCCGCCACCGGCGTAATGGGCGATGGCCCCGTTGGCGATCAGCGGCAGCGTGAGCAGCGACAGCAAGGTGTTCAGCGCCGTCAGCGACAGATTCATGGCCACATGGCCACCAAACAGATGGCTGAACAGATTGGCCGTGATGCCGCCAGGCGAGGCGGCCAGCAGCATCAGGCCGACGGCGTAGAGCGGCGGCAGACGGAAGCTGGCGATGACGGCGATACAGACCAGCGGCAGCACGATGAGCTGAAGAGCCAGGGCCAGCACGGCCGCCAGCGGGTGCTCGCGCAGGCGGCGGAAGTCGTCGACCGTCAACGACAGGCCGAGGCCCGCCATGACGATGCCCAGCGCAACGAGCAACGCGTTCGTCAGGACGACGGCGCTCATGACCTCAATCCTTGTAGTTCGCGCCGAGGCGATCGAGCTTGCGCAGCAGCGCCGGCCAGACGAAGGCGCCCCCCAGCCCGCCGGTCTGCACGCGCATGGCCTCGGCGGTGCCGCGCAGGATGGCGGGGTCGACCTCGGTCAGCGCGCCACCGCCGCTCTGCGCCGCCAGCTGGATGCGGCAGCTGGCCTCGAAGGTGTGCATGGCCAGGAAGGCATCGGCGACCGAGGCACCGACTGTCAACAGGCCGTGGTTCTTCAGCAGCAGGAAGGTGCTGGCTCCCAGGTCGGCCTGCAGGCGCGGGCCCTCGTCGGGGCGGAAGGCCACGCCCTCGTAGCCATGCGTGCCCAGGGACGCCAGCACGAAGGTCGACTGCTGCGAGATCGGCAGCACCCCTGCGGCCTGGGCGCTGACGGCCACGCCGGCGGTGGTGTGGGTGTGCAGCACGCACTGCACGTCATGCCGGGCCGCATGCACGGCGCTGTGGATGACGAAGCCCGCCGGGTTGACCGGATGGGGCGACTCGATGACCTTGCGGCATTCGCCATCCACCTTGACCAGGCTGCTGGCCGTGATCTCGTCGAACATCAGGCCATAGGGATTGATCAGGAAATGATGCTCGGGGCCGGGCACGCGGGCGCTGACGTGGGTGAAGACGAGATCGTCCCAGCCCATCAGCGCCACCAGGCGGTAGCAGGCCGCCAGGTCCTCGCGCAGCTTCCATTCCTCGGCGCTCACCTGGTCGCGCACAGCCTTCGTCGTCATCGCAGTCTCCGGTTGTCTTGTGGCGCGATTGGGGCATGCCAGGGGCGTGGCGCTCTGTCTGAAACCAGACAATTCAGGGCATGCCCGAGTCCGATCCTCTGCGCGCCAACCCCTGGTTCGCCTCCCTGCCGCCCGCGCTCGCGAATGCCGTGCTGGCCGCGGGCCGGATGCAGAAGCTGGCCGCGGGCGAAGTGCTGTTCCGCCAGGGCGATGCGCCGGGCGACTGGCATGCCGTCTGCCGCGGCGCCATCAAGGCCAGCAGCGTGTCGGCCGACGGCACGGAGTCCATCCTCGCGGTGCTGGAGCCGGGCAACTGGTTCGGCGAGATCTCGCTGCTGGACGGTGGCCCGCGCGTGCATGACGCCACCGCCGTGGGCGCAACAGTCGTGTTTGCCGTGCCAGCCGACGCCTTCGCCCGCTTCATGCAGGACTCGGTGTTTGCAACCGCCCTGGCAAGGCTGATGGCGGGCCGGTTGCGCACGCTGTTCGGCGTGGTGGAGGACGCGACGCTGCGGCCCACACGGGCGCGGCTGGCGCGGCGCCTGGCCCTGCTGGCGCGCGGCGACGCGACGCTGGCCAGCGAACCGCGGCAGCGCCTGCCCGTGTCTCAGGAAGCCCTGGCCATGATGCTGGGCCTGACGCGCCAGACCCTCAGCAAGGAGCTGGGCGAACTGGCCAAGGCCGGCGCATTGAAGCTGGGCTATCGCAGCATCGACATCGTCGACGCGGAGCTGCTGGACAGGCTAGGCGAGTAGGCGCACCGTCCAGCGGCCGGCGTCGTCGCAAGCCAGTTGTACGAGGCCGGGCCCGGCTACGCCGCCCAAGCTGGCGTCACTGAGTGCCGTCAACTCGCGCAGCAGCACACTGACGCGCTGATCCAGCCGTTTGGCCAGCCGCGTCAGCGCGACCGGCTCGCCACCGGGCGCGAGTTCATTGAGCGTCTGCAACAGCAGAGTTTCCATGGGGCGTCAGCACGACCGGGATGGACTTGGACGTCGGCGTGCGCGCCGTGATGGAGAAACTCTCCAGCGGCACCAGCGGGTTGGTCTCGGGGTAGTAGCTGGCCAGGCAGCCGCGCGGGATGTCGTACTCGACGAGCAGGAAGCGCTCGGCGTGGCGCTGCTGCACCTCGCTGCCAGCCTCGCTGACGTAGAGGCTGGTGATGTCCACCCAGTCGCCGGCCTTCAGGCCGATGTCCTTGATGTCTTCGGCGTTGATGAAGACGACGCGGCGGTGGCCGTAGACGCCGCGATAGCGGTCGTCGTGGCCATAGATGGTGGTGTTGTACTGGTCGTGGGAGCGCAGCGTCGTCAGCGTGAAGACGCGGACGTCGCGCTGGCGGTCGGCGACGCGCTGCACGGCCAGGTCGGTGGGCATGGCGTGCGTGCTGAACTCGGCCTTGCCGCTGGACGTGGCCCAGACGCGTTCACTGGCCGTGTTGCGCAGCCGAAAGCCCCCGGGCTGCCTGATCTTCTCGTTGAAGCCGGCGAAGTCGGGCAGCACGGCCTCGATCTTGTCGCGAATGGCGGCGTAGTCGCCGGCCAGGGCCAGCCATGGCGTGCGGCTGTGCTTCAACGTGGCGGCGGCCATGCGTGCCACCAGCATGGGCTCGGAAATCAGATGCTCGGACGCCGGCGCATTCATGCCGGCGGACAGATGCACCATGCTCATCGAGTCTTCCACCGTGACGCCCTGCGGGCCGCTGGCCTGCACGTCGATCTCGGTGCGGCCCAGCACCGGCAGCACCAAGGCCCTCTTGCCGTGCACGACATGGCTGCGGTTGAATTTGGTGGTGATATGGACGGTCAGCTCGCATTGGCGCAGCGCACGCCAGGTGGCCGCCGTGTCGGGCGTCGCCGCGGCGAAGTTGCCACCCATGGCGATGAAGACCTTGCCCTTGCCGTCCAACATGGCCTGGATGGCGCCCACGGTGTCGTAGCCGTGCTCGCGCGGTGGCTCGAAGCCGAACACGGAACCCAGTTTGTCGAGGAAGGCCGGCGCGGGCTTCTCGTAGATGCCCATGGTGCGGTCGCCCTGCACATTGCTGTGGCCGCGCACCGGGCAGGCGCCCGCGCCTTCGCGACCCAGGTTGCCGCGCAGCAGCAGCAGGTTGACGATCATCTGGATGGTCTTGACCGAGTGCCGGTGCTGGGTGATGCCCATGCCCCAGCAGGCGATGACGCGCTCGCTGCTGGCGTAGATGTCGGCCGCCTGTTCGATCTGTGCGCGGGTCAGGCCCGAGGCCTCGACGAGCGGCTCCCAGGGCTGCTCGCGCAGCTCGGCGACGAAGGCATCGAAGCCCACCGTGTGTTCGGCGATGAAGGCCTGGTCCAGCTTGGCCGTTTCGACGACACGCTTGCACATGCCCTTGAGCAGGGCGAAGTCGCCGCCGACCTTGAGCTGGAAATAGTGGCTGCTGATCGGCGAGTCGCCCAGCGTCGCCATCTCCATCGCGTTCTGGGGGTCGGCAAAGCGCTCCAGCCCGCGCTCGCGCAGCGGGTTGAAGCTGACGATCCTGGCACCGCGCTTGCGCGCCGCCCGCAGCTCGCCCAGCATGCGCGGGTGGTTGGTGCCGGGGTTCTGGCCGAAGACGAGGATGCAGTCGGCCCGCTCGAAGTCGTGCAGCGTGACCGTGCCCTTGCCGACGCCGATGGTCGGACGCATGCCCGAGCCGCTGGGCTCGTGGCACATGTTGGAGCAGTCCGGGAAGTTGTTGGTGCCGTACTCGCGCACGAACAGCTGGTAGAGGAAGGCGGCCTCGTTGCTGGTGCGGCCCGAGGTGTAGAAGATGGCCTCGTTGGGGCTGGCCAGGCCTTGCAGTTGCTGGGCGATCAGCGCGAAGGCGGCATCCCAGGTCGTGCGTTGATAACGGTCGGCCTCGGCGTCATAGAGCATCGGCTCGGTGAGGCGGCCCGTGGCTTCGAGCTCGAAGTCCGAGGCTTCTGCCCATTCCTTCAGCGTCTTCGCGCCGATCACCTCGGGCGTCGCGCGCCGCGCCGTTGCTTCCGCCGCCACGGCCTTGGCGCCGTTCTCGCAGAACTCGAAGGTCGAGCGGTGGTCGCGGTCGGGCCAGGCACAGCCGGGGCAGTCGAAGCCGTCGGCCTGGTTGGCGTGCAGCAGTGTCTTGGCGCCCTTGAGGGCCACGCCCTGCTCGTTCAGATGCTTGGCGACGCTCTTCAGCGCGCCCCAACCGCCGGCCGGGCCGTCGTACAGCTCGATCTTTTGTTCGCTCATGTCGGACTCAGGAAAAAGGCCCCGCGCCTTCACAGGCAGCGGGGCCGTTCAGCCTAGCAGCGTCGTGGGTTCAGTTGAAGAACTTGCCGACGTTGATCAGGGTTTTGTACACGCCCCAGGCCAGCGGGATGCCGACGAGGGCCCAGGCCATCACCACGGTCAGGGAGGACGTGGCCGCCGCCGCGCCCGAACCCGAACCGACTTCGGTCGCTGCCGCACGCTCGTGCGCCAGGCGCTTTTCCTCGGCCAGCTCGGCGTCGGTCATGAAGTACTTGTCGGCCACGGGCTTGATCATCAGGTTGGCGATCAGGCCGATGACCAGCATGCCGACCAGGATGTACATGGTCTGGTTGTAGACCTGCTCGCGCGGGATGCCGAGATCCAGCTGGTAGTCGCGCATGTAGTTCACGACGACCGGACCCAGGATGCCGGCGGTGGCCCAGGCGGTCAGCAGGCGGCCATGGATGGCGCCCACCATCTGCGTGCCGAACAGGTCGGCCAGATAGGCCGGCACGGTGGCGAAACCACCGCCATACATGCTCAGGATGATGCAGACGGCGCCGACGAAGAGCAGCTTGGAACCCGCCGCGGCGCTGCCCGGGATGCTGGCGTAGAGCACGCCACCGAGCACGAAGAAGACCACATAGGTCATCTTGCGGCCCAGCTTGTCGGACAGGCTGGCCCAGAAGAAACGGCCGCCGATGTTGAACAGGCTGAGCAGGGCGGTGAAGCCGGCGGCGACGCCGGCGATCTTGGCCAGCTGGGCCTTGTCGAGTGCGCCGAACTTGGCCCCGTCACCGCTCAAGCCGATCAGCGAGCCGCCGAAGATCTCCTGCAGCATGGGGCTGGCCATGCCGATGACGCCGATGCCGGCCGACACGTTCATGCACAGCGCAATCCACACCAGCCAGAACTGCGGGATGCCCCAGACCTTCTTCACGTGCACATGGCGCTGCGTGATCATGGCGTTGCCGGCCTGAGCGGCAGGCGCGGTCCAGCCGGCCGGCTTCCAGCCCGTGGGCGGCACGCGGTAGCCGAAGGCGCCGCCGATCATGAACACGAAATAAACCAGGGCCATGACGATGAAGGTCTGCGTCACGCCGACGTCGGAGGGCGTGGCGAACAGCTTCATCAGTTCGGCCGCCAGCGGCGAGCCGATCATGGCGCCGCCGCCGAAGCCCATGATGGCCATGCCGGTGGCCATGCCGCGCTTGTCCGGGAACCACTTGATCAGCGTCGACACCGGGCTGATGTAGCCCAGACCCAGGCCGATGCCGCCGATGACGCCGCTGCCCAGGATCATCAGCCAGAACTGGTGCAGATGGATGCCCAGGGCCGAGATCAGCATGCCGCCGCACCAGCACAGGGCCGACACGACGCCGGCCTTGCGCGGACCGGCGCGTTCCAGCCAGCCGCCCCAGATGGCCGCAGCGCAACCCAGGAAGACGAAGAACAGGGTGTACATCCAACCCAGCGTGGAAACCTTCCAGTCGCAGGTCGAAACAAACAGCTCCTGGAAGAAGCCGATCTCGGGGCCGCACTTGATGGCCTCCTTGATGCCCAGGGCCTTGGACAGCGGCAGCCAGAACACCGAGAAGCCATAGGCCATGCCGATGCACAGATGGATGGCCAGGGCCGCGGGCGGCACCAACCAGCGGTTGAAGCCAACGCCGGCAATGGTGCGCTCCTTGTCGAGCAGACCGGCACTCCGGCCCGGACCGGGCACGGCATCAATTCCCACAGAGGACATGGTGAGATTCCCTTCGACGATTGTTGGGCCGCGCCCCGGCGGCATTTGGAGTCACGCGTCTTCGCGCGCAAGCGGCGCAGGATACGGTGCGACTTATTTCGCTGACATGTAAAGCCGCCCAGGTAAACACCTAGACCAACCGGTCAGAGGTAACAGAGGGTTAAGGCGTGCCCGCGGGCCCTGCGGCCAAACCGGCCTATCCTCCCGCGCCATGCGACGCGTTCTGATCATCGACGACCACCCCGGCGTGGGCCAGGCCCTGGAGCTGCTGCTCTCCCTGCACGACATCGAAGCCAGCGTGGCCACCAGCCCGGAGGAAGGCCTGGCACTGCTGGACAAGCGTGCCTACGGCCTCGTCATCCAGGACATGAACTTCACGGCCGACACGACCTCGGGCGAGGAAGGCGAACAGCTTTTCCGCGCCATCCGCGCACGCCGCCCCGACCTGCCCGTCATCCTGCTGACGGCCTGGACGCGGCTGGACGCCGCCGTCGCGCTGGTGAAAGCCGGCGCGGCCGACTATCTCGCCAAGCCCTGGGACGATGCCAAGCTGATCGCGACCGTCGAGAACCTGCTGGAGCTGGACGAGGTCAATCGCGAGATCGCCCAGTTGCGCGAGGCGCGGCGTGAGCGGCGCGCCGCATTGGCGCGCCGCTACGACCTCGCGGGCCTGGTGTTCGGCTCGGATGCGACGGCCAATCTGCTGGAGCTGGCCGGCCAGATCGCCGCGGCACCGGTGCCGGTGCTGATCACCGGTCCCAATGGCGCCGGCAAGGAGCGTGTGGCGGCCTTTGTGCACGCCAATTCAACGGTGCACGATGGGCCCTTCGTCGCATTGAACTGCGGCGCCCTGCCGG
>CBHWBD010000146.1:0-12816 GCA_966111775.1 uncultured Comamonadaceae bacterium
GGGGCTGAGGCCGGACTCAAGACGCCCAGTGGGCGTCTTGTGCCTGCCGAAGAGCTGCGGCACTGCCGCAACGCGGTCTGCAAGACCGGTCAGGCCGCGCGCGTCCAGCGGCGCGGACTGGACGAGGGGCTTCAGTTCGCCATCGGCAACTTCAACCAGCGCTGCAGTCTCGTGCGCAGCGCGACGAAGTCCAGCGGCTTGGTCAGGTGCTCGTCCATGCCAGCCTCGAGGCTGGCGGCGACGTCGGCGTCCAGCGCGTGGGCCGTCAGGGCCAGGATGGGGAAGGCCGGCAGCTTGCCTTCGCGCTGCTGGATGCGGATGCGGCGGGCGCATTCCAGGCCGTCCATGCCAGGCATCTGGATGTCCATCAGCACCAGGTCGGGAGCGACTTCGGCGCAAGCGGCCAGGGCTTCGAGGCCGTTCTTGGCGAGACGGGCCTGGATGCCCATCAGCGCCAGGAATTCCAGCGCGACGACCTGGTTGATGTGGTTGTCCTCGACCAGCAGGACCTGGGCTTGGCGTTGGCTCTTGGAGGAGCCGTCTTCGTCGGGGTGCGGCGCGTCGACGCCCGCACCCTCGGTGGTGGCATTGAGCCAGTACGGAGTCAGCGCCAGCGCTGGCTCGGGCAACCTCGACTTGTCCATCCCCATGTCCTTGTGTCAGCTTGTTCTTATCAGGCCCGTCCTGGGGCCGTGGTCCATTGTTGCCTCAGCCGGCGCCGCGGCGCAACCGCTTGCCCCACGAATACGGTGCGAATAACCGCCGCCCATGTCGCCTGAATCGACCGCCCGTCGGCTGCGAGTGCTGACAGTTTTGGACGGCACGGCTCCCTACACTGCTCGCCTTTGCCGTTTTGACCCCCCTCCCATGTCGTCTGAAGGTCTGATCCGCATCCGAGGTGCCCGCCAGCACAACCTCAAGAATCTCGACCTCGATCTGCGCACCGCCGAGCTGACCGTCGTCACTGGGCCGAGCGGCTCGGGCAAGTCCAGCCTGGTGTTCGACACCCTCTATGCCGAGGGCCAGCGTCGCTATGTGGAGACTTTCTCTGCCTACGCGCGCCAATTCCTCGATCGCATGGACCGTCCCGCCGTCGACAAGGTGGACGGCGTGCCGCCGGCCATCGCCATCGACCAGACCAACCCGGTGCGCACCAGCCGCTCCACGGTCGGCACCATGACGGAGCTGAACGACCACTTGAAGCTGCTTTACGCCCGCGCGGCGGAGCTTTTTGATCGCAAGACGGCCTTGCCGGTCAGGCATGACACGGCGCAGAGCATTTATGTGGAGCTGATGGCGCGCGCCGAAGCCGACGGCGACCCCAGGATGGTGCTGACCTTCGCCGTGGAACTGCCCGGCAACACCTCGGCCGAGCAGGTGCAGCAATGGCTGTCCGCCAGCGGCTTCACGCGGGTGCAGGGCGAGCGCGAAGTCGCAGGTAAAAAAGTGCTGGACGTGGTCGCCGACCGCTTCCGCATCCTCGGCGCCGAGAAGCAGCGCGCGATGGAGGCCATCGAGCTCTGTTTGAAGCGCGGCATGGGGCGGGTGAATGTTCACGTCGGTGACGATGGCGCCACACTCTGGCGCTTCAGCACCGGCCTCCACTGTCCCGAAAGCGACATCCGCTACGCCGATCCGCAGCCGGCGCTGTTCTCCTTCAACTCGGCCTTCGGTGCCTGCGACAGCTGCCGCGGCTTCGGCCGCGTCATCGGCGTGGACCTTGGCCTCGTCATCCCCGACGACCGCAAGACCCTGCGCAACGGCGCCATCAAGCCCATGCAGACGCCGGCCTGGAAGGACTGCCAGGACGACCTGCTGAAGTACGCCGGCGAGGCCGGCATCCCGCGTGACACGCCCTGGAAGGAGCTGAGCCCGGCCCATCGCGACTGGGTCGTCAATGGCACGCCGAACTGGAACGGCAACTGGAACAAGCAGTGGTACGGGGTCAAGCGCTTCTTCGACTACCTGGAGAGCAAGGCCTACAAGATGCACATCCGCGTGCTCTTGTCCAAATACCGCAGCTACACCGAATGCCCGAGCTGCCGCGGCGCGCGGCTGAAGACCGAGGCCCTGCTGTGGCGTGTCGGTTCGAAGGCGCTGGCGGATGTCGCGCTGCCGGCGGCGCAGCGCTTCCTGCCGGTGGGCGTGGACTGGTCGCGTGAGCAGCTCGAAGCGCTGCCGGGACTGAGCCTGCACGACCTGATGCAGTTGCCCATCCAGAAGCTGCGCAATTTCGTCGACGAGCTGCAGCTGCCCAGCACCATGCTGGACGAGGCGCTGAAGCTGCTGCTGGACGAGATCCGCCATCGCAGCCGCTATCTTTGCGACGTCGGCCTCGGTTATCTGACCCTGGACCGCCAGAGCCGCACGCTGTCGGGCGGCGAGGTGCAGCGCATCAACCTGACGACGGCATTAGGCACCTCGCTGGTCAACACGCTGTTCGTGCTGGACGAGCCCAGCATCGGCCTGCATCCGCGCGACATGGGCCGCATCGTGCAGGCCATGCAGCGCCTGCGCGACGCGGGCAACACCCTGGTCGTCGTCGAGCACGACCCGGCCGTCATGCTGGCCGCCGACCGCCTCATCGACATGGGCCCCGGCCCCGGCGAGCGCGGCGGCCAGATCGTCTTCGATGGCACGCCCGACAGCATCCGTGCGGCGGACACGCTGACCGGCGCCTACCTCGGCGCGCGCAAGCATGTCGGCATGGGGCTGAAGCGCCTGGTGGACGAGTCCACGCCCAAGCTCATCCTCGAAGGCGTGCGCGAGCACAACCTGAAGGACGTCAGCGTCGAGTTCCCGCTGCAGCGCATGGTGGTGGTCACCGGCGTGTCCGGCTCGGGCAAGAGCACGTTGATGCAGGACGTGCTCTACCCGGCCCTGGCCCGCCAGTTCGGCAAGGCCACCGAGACGCCCGGCGCCCACGAACGCCTGCTGGGTGCCGACCATCTGGCCGATGCCGTCTTCGTCGACCAGTCGCCCATCGGCAAGACGGCCCGCTCCAACCCGGCCAGCTATGTCGGCGCCTGGGACGAGATCCGCAAGCTGATGGCCGACACGCCGCTGGCCCGCGAGCGCAGCTACACCGCCAGCATGTTCAGCTTCAATGCCGGCGACGGCCGCTGCCCGACCTGCGGCGGCTCGGGCTTCGAGCATGTGGAGATGCAGTTCTTGAGCGACGTCTATCTGCGCTGCCCCGACTGCGACGGCAAGCGCTTCCGCGCCGAGATGCTGGACGTCAAGCTCAGCCTGAAGGGCCGCGACCTGAGCGTGTCCGACGTGCTGGAGCTGACCGTCGCCGAGGCTGTCGACCTGTTCAGCCCCCATCGCGCCGTCGTCGCCAAGCTGCAGCCCATCGTCGACGTGGGCCTGGAGTATGTGAAGCTGGGCCAGCCGGTGCCCACGCTGTCTGGCGGCGAGGCCCAGCGCCTGAAGCTCGCCGGTTTCCTGGCCGAGGCGGCGAGCAGCCCGCGCTTCGGCGTCGCCAAGAAGGGCACGCTCTTCCTGTTCGACGAGCCGACCACCGGCCTGCACTTCGACGACATCGCCAAGCTGATGCGCGCCCTGCGCAAGCTGCTCAGCGCCGGCCATTCGCTGATCCTCATCGAGCACAACCTCGACGTCATCCGCGCGGCCGACTGGCTCATCGACCTCGGCCCCGAAGGCGGGGAGGGTGGTGGCGAGCTGGTCTGCGTCGGCACGCCCGAAGCGGTGGCCCAACACGCGACCTCGCATACGGCCGCGGCCCTGCGCGACTACGCCCTGCACATGGACCGCCCGGCCGTCGCCGTGGAAGAGGGCCGCCCGCTGCAGGCCCTGATCAAGGCGCGCCGCGCCGCCGACGAGGCCATCAGGATCGTCAATGCCCGCGAGCACAACTTGAAGGGCGTCAACGTCGACATCCCGCGCGGCAAGTTCAATGTCGTGACCGGGGTGTCGGGCTCGGGCAAATCGACCCTGGCCTTCGACATCCTGTTCAACGAAGGCCAGCGCCGTTATCTCGAGTCGCTGAACGCCTATGCGCGCTCCATCGTGCAGCCGGCCGGCCGGCCCGAGGTGGACGCGGTCTGGGGCATTCCGCCGACCGTGGCCATCGAGCAGCGCCTGTCCCGCGGCGGCCGCAAGAGCACGGTGGCGACGACGACCGAGGTCTGGCATTTCCTGCGCCTGCTCTACGTGAAGCTGGGTGTGCAGCACTGCGTCAACGACGGCGCGCCGGTGCGGCCGCAAAGCGTCGAGTCCATCGCCGCCCAGCTGATGCGCGACTACCGCGGCCGGCACGTCGGCCTGCTCGCGCCGCTGGTGGTGAATCGCAAGGGTGTCTACACCGACCTCGCCAAATGGGCCAAGGGTCGCGGCCACACCCATCTGCGCGTGGACGGCGAATTCCTGCCCACCTCGCCCTGGCCGCGCATCGACCGCTTCAAGGAACACACGCTGGAGCTGCCGGTCGGTGACCTCGTCATCGCGCCCGAGCACGAAGCCGAACTGCGCGAGCTGCTGGCCAAGGCCCTGGACGCCGGCAAGGGCGTGCTGCACGTGCTGGCGCCGCTGGATGGCCTCAGCCTGGCCGATGGCGGCACCGGCGCCGGTGTCGGCTCGGTCAAGGTGTTCTCCACCAAGCGCGCCTGCCCGGTCTGCGGCACCAGCTATCCCGAGCTGGACCCGCGGCTGTTCTCCTACAACTCCAAGCATGGCTGGTGCACCAGCTGTGTCGGCACCGGCCTGCAGCTGACGCGCGAGCAGCGCAAGGCCCTGGACGACAGCGTCCAGGCCGACGACAACCGCGGTCGCGAGCAGAGCTTCCCGGCCGAGGAGGCCGAAGTCGAGGGCCTGGAAGATTCGCCCTGCCCGGACTGCCATGGCACTCGGCTGAATGCGACGGCGCGCTCGGTCGAGTTCAACGACAGGGGCATTGGCGACGTCGCGGCCTGGAGCGTCGGCCAGGCGCGCGAATGGGTCGAGGGCCTGCGTCTCGAAGGCCGTGATGCCGACATCGCCCGCGACGTCGTCAGCGAGATCCTGGGACGCCTGGAATTCCTCGAGGAAGTCGGCCTGGGCTATCTGACGCTGGACCGCGCTGCGCCCACGCTGTCGGGCGGCGAGGCCCAGCGCATCCGCCTGGCGGCCCAGCTCGGCAGCAATCTGCAGGGCGTCTGCTATGTGCTGGACGAGCCCACCATCGGCCTGCATCCGCGCGACAACCAGATCCTGCTGAAGGCCCTCGGCACGCTGGGCGACAAGGGTAACACGCTCGTCGTCGTCGAGCATGACGAGGACACCATCCGCCGCGCCGACCACATCATCGACATCGGCCCCGGCGCCGGCAAACGCGGCGGCCGCGTCGTCGCCCAGGGCACGGCGGCGGAGCTGGCCGCGGTGGCGGATTCGACGACGGGCCGCATGCTGGCCAGGCCGTTGATCCACCCGCTGCAGGATCGCCGCGCCGTGGACGCCGACACGCCCAGGCTGAAGGTGCTGAATGCGGCCCTGCACAACCTGCAGGGCGTGACTGTCGATGTGCCGCTGCAGCGCCTCGTCGGCGTGACCGGTGTGTCGGGTTCCGGCAAGTCCACGCTGGCGCGCGACGTGCTGCTGGCCAATATGGCCGTCGCCGTGCCGCTGCGCAAGGCGCCCGCCAAGTGGGTCGGCTGCGACGGCATCGAGGGCCATGCCCAGGTGGACCGCGTGCTGGAGGTCGACCAGACCCCCATAGGCAAGACGCCGCGCTCCTGCCCGGCCACCTACATCGGTTTCTGGGATGCCATCCGCAAGCTGTTCGCCGAGACGCTGGAGTCCAAGGCGCGCGGCTATGCGCCGGCGCGCTTCAGCTTCAACACCGGCGCCGGCCGTTGCCCCGGCTGCGAAGGCCAGGGCATGAAGACCATCGAGATGAGCTTCCTGCCCGACGTCAAGGTGCCCTGCGACCAATGCCACGGCCAGCGCTTCAACCCGGAGACCCTGGGCGTCAGCTGGCGCGGCAAGAGCATCGGCGACGTGCTGGCCATGGAGGTCGACGAAGCGGTCGAGTTCTTCGCCTCCATGCCGTCCATCGCCCATCCCTTGCAACTGCTGAAGGACGTCGGCCTGGGCTATCTGACCCTGGGCCAGCCTTCACCGACGCTGTCGGGCGGCGAGGCCCAGCGCATCAAGCTGGTGTCCGAGCTGGTCAAGGTGCGCGACGACGTCACGCGCCGCGGCCAGAAGGCGCCGCACACGCTGTATGTGCTGGACGAACCGACGGTGGGCCTGCACATGGCCGACGTCGAGAAGCTGATCCGCGTGCTGCACCGCCTGGTGGCCGGCGGTCACTCGGTCGTCGTCATCGAGCATGACCTCGACGTCATCGCCGAGGCCGACTGGGTGCTGGACCTGGGCCCGGAAGGCGGCGATGCGGGGGGGCGTGTCGTCGTCGAAGGCACGCCGGAGCAGGTGGTGGCGAGCGGCAGCCATACGGGGGTGGCGCTGAAGCCGGTGCTGGCACGGGTGGCTTGAGTTCGCTTCGGTTTTCCTGAAGCCTGCTTGAGCCGCCGGCTTCTTCCTCGCCGCCACGGGGTCGCGCACACTGCGGCCTTCGATTGACGGAGCGCTGCGATGGCTTTTCTTGTCGGCTGGGTGCTGGTCCTGTTGCTGCTGGCCCTGTGGTCAGGCTTGGTCGTGGCCGTGCAGTCGTTTCTCGCTGGCTTGCTGGCCCATGCCGGCACGCTGGGTGCAGGCGGCTGGAGCCTGCCGGAGTCGCTGAGGGACTGGCTGCCGACGGCAGTGGGCGACTGGCTGGTCTCGACGGTCGAGACCCTGTCGCCGCAGCTGCAGTCGCTGGCCGGCGCGCTGCCGTCGCTGTCGGGCAGCGTCACCGTGCTGGCCTGGGTGGTGTGGGCCCTGGGCGCCTTGCTGCTGCTGGTGATCGGCCTGGCCATCCATGTCGGCGTCGCGCTGTGGCGCAAGTCGGCGCGATCCAGCGCGCCCCACCTCTCCTCTTCAACCTGAACCCGCTCGAATGATGGATTCCTCGACGATTTGCCTCGCCCTTCTCGCCGCCGTGCTCGGCACCTCCGCCTGGCAGGCCTGGCGCCTGCGCAACGACCGCCGCGACGTCTGGCTGATCGGCGCCTCCAGTGGTGTCACCGGCCTGGGCGCGGCACTGAGCCACTGGCTCTAGGCCGTGACGAATGGGCCGGGGGCGGAGGCTTCCTAAAATGCGCGGCCCCTAACCTTAGGGAGCGCTGAATAGGCCTCGTCATGTGGCGCGCGCGAGGCCTGTTCAGCGCTTCCCTGGGGCCAACTCAGGAGACCCCCTTGAAGCCCGTGACCTTCGCTGCCGTGAGCAGCCTGGCCCTTGCCTTGGCCTTGTCGGCCGCAGTCCCCCTGCAGGCACAGACCGCGCCCGCCGCCGTTCCCACCCTCGAGCAGATCTTCCGCGCCGAGCCCTACCGCGGCGAGAACGCCAAGGAAGCGGCCTTCAGCCGCAGCGGCCGCTACCTGGCCTATCTGTGGAGCCCCTTTGGCGAGCCCGGCACCGACCTCTGGGTGCACGACACCAAGACAGGCAAGACGGTGCGGGTCACCTCGCCCCAGGTCATGGCTGGCTTCGAGTCGCCCGAGGACATGGAGCGCTTCGACAAAAAGCTCAAGCAGCGCAACACCGAGAACGCCGAGCGCCAGGCCCGCGAGGTCGCGCAGCAGGCCTATCTGCGCGGCGACAAGGTTGACCTGTCGCAGTGGGAGAACGCCCAGCTCGCCACGCTGAAGCAGGAGCTGGCCGACAGGAAGGCCAAGGACGACGCGCAGAAGGCTGCCGACAAGGCCGAGGCCGACGCCGAGAAGCAGGCCATGGCCGCGCTGGCCGCCAAGCGCGCCGGCAAGCCGGTCCCCGCTGCCGCACCCGCTTCGGCCGCCTCGTCGCCCGACAAGAAGGACGACAAGGAAAAGGAAACCTGGGAACTGCGCGACGAGCTGAAGAAGAAGCTGGCGCGCGACAAGCTCAAGCCCAGCGACCTCTACCCCGGCGCGGCCCAGTTCGTCTGGGCCCACAAGGCCGACGAGCTGGTCTTCCAGTACCGCGGCGGCCTCTACCGCTGGAAGCCGGAGGACAAGGCGCCGACGTCCATCGTCGCCACCCAGCGCGAGTTGCGCCTGGTGGCCTACACGGGCGACGACGCCGGCGTGCTGTTCACCGACGAAACCCGCGTGCTGCGCGCCAGCTTCAAGCAGGCCGGCATCCAGGTCGTCAACCGCGAGCTCATCCATGGCGATGACGAGCAGCAGAAGAAATACAAGATCGCCGAGACCACGATCAGCGAGGACGGCCGCTGGATGGCCCTGGTGGGCAAGGCGCCGCTGAAGGGCGCCGACGACAAGCCGGCCCCGGCGGGTCGCCAGGTCGAGATCATGAATTACAGCGACCGCTGGGCCACGGCCAAGAAGGTCAACCGCGAGGTCTCGGACGACAAGCGCACCGAGAAGCCGCTGGCCCTCTACATCCGCCAGGTGCCGACCGGCGTTGATGCCCCGCGCAAGCAGGCCGAGCCGGTGTTCACCAACGCCGGCGGCGATGTCTGGTTCGAGATGAGCGACGTGGCCTGGGCCCGCGACGGCAGCCACTATGCCTTCACGACCTGGGAGCGCGACAAGGAGCTGTTGCGCGTCTACCTGGGCAACGCCGACGAGAGCGCCAAGCCCGAGATGGTGCTGGAGCGTCGCGGTGATGTCGGCCACGAGGTCGTCAACGTGCTCAATCCTCGCTTCACGCCCGACGCCAAGACCCTGGTGCTGACGCTGGACGAAGCCGGCTGGCGCCAGCCCTATGCCATCGACGTCGCCAGCAAGGCCCTGCGCCCGCTGCTGAAGGGCGATTTCGAGGCTCACCAGGTCGTCGGCTTCACGGCCGACAGCAAGGCCATGTTCGTGCTGGCCAACCAGGGCGACACGGCCGCCATGAATGTGCTGCGCGTCGACCTCGCCAGCGGCGCGACGCAGGCCCTGGGTGCGGCCGGCGAATACCACCGTGCCGCCGCGTCGTCGGAAGACGGCCGTTGGGTGGCCGCCAATGCCGGCAACTGGGCCCAGCGCCCCGAGCTCAAGCTGCTGGCCGCCGACGGCAAGACGGCGCCACGTACGCTGACCGACAGCAGCGACAAGGCCTTGGCCCAGCTCAAGCTGCTGCAGCCCGAGCGCTTCAACTACGCCAACCGCCATGGCGACCGCATCGAGGCCTATGTCTTCAAGCCCGCCGGCTGGAAGGCGACGGACAAGCGCCCGGCCATCGTCTACGTCTACGGCGGCCCGCTGAACGACCGCCACATCGTCGAGGTCGACAGCTTCCAGAACACCGCCTACCTGTTCGGCCAGTACATGGCCGCCAAATACGGCTATGTGACCGTCTCGGTCGACCCGCGCGGCCACAGCAACTACGGCCGCAAGTTCTCCGACGCCAACTGGGAGCGCGCCGGCGAACCCCAGGCCGAGGACCTGGAAGACCTGGCCAAGCTGCTGCCCACGCAATACGGCGTGGACGCCACCCGCATCGGCCTGAACGGCTGGAGCTTCGGCGGCTTCCAGACCCAGTACACGATGTACACCCACCCCGACGTCTTCGCCGCCGGCATCGCCGGTGCGGGCCCGACGGAATGGGAGAACTACAACAGCTGGTACAGCGGCCGCACCATCGGCAAGGCCACCGACCGGACCAAGCCCGTCCTGCGCAAATACTCGCTGCTGCCGCTGGCCAAGGGCCTCAAGCACCCGCTGATGCTTGTGCACGGCATGCAGGACCCCAATGTGCTCTACCAGGACACTGTCAACGTCTACCGCGAGCTGCTGGATTCGGGCAAGGAGTCCCTGGTCGAACTCTTCCTCGACCCGGACGGCGTGCATGCCCTCGGCGGCGTCGTGAAGCCGGCCGGCTGGCACCGCAAGTACGAGGCCTTCTGGCTGCGCAATCTGGGTCGCGCGGCGCCCTGAGTCGGCGCGAGGGCAGGGCTTCAAGACCTGCCCTAAGCTGTCGTCCATGGTGACCCTGCCCCCGCCGCCCGACGAAGACCGCCGCCTTGCCCGCCTGGCGGCGCTGGCCGTCATGGACACCGAGCCCGAACCGCTGTTCGACCACCTGACCGCCCTGGCTGCCCAGATCTGCGGCACGCCCGTCGCCCTGCTGGGCCTGCTGGACGAGAAGCGCCAGTGGTTCAAGGCCGCCGTCGGCTTCGGCCGCAGCGAGACGCCGCGGGCCCAGACCTTCTGCGCCCATACCCTGCTGGCCGACGGCCTGTTCGAGGTGCAGGATGCGAGCCGGGACGAGCGCTTTGCCGATCATCCCGACGTGCTGGCCAGCCCGCCGCTGCGCTTCTATGCCGGCGTTCCCATCCGCCTGGACGACGGCAGCCACCCGGGCACGCTGTGCGTCGTCGACTTCAAGCCGCGCGAGCTCAGCGAATCCCAGCGCGAGGCCCTGACCCGCCTGGCCGACGCCGCGGCCGAAGCCTTGATGATGCGCGAGCGTGCCCTGGGCCGGGCCGACGCGGAGGACGCCGAGCAACCCTTCCGGGTGCTGGCCGACACGACGCCCCTGGGCATCTTCCGCGCCGATGCGGCGGGCCAGTTCATCTTCACCAATCCCAACTGGCAGCGCATCTGCGGCCTGTCGGCCCGCGCCGCCCTCGGCGAGGGCTGGACCGCCACGCTGACGACGGAGGACCGCGCCTCGGTGCTGGAGCACTGGCAGCGCTGCGTCGCCCAGCAACTGCCCTTCGAGATGCGCTACCGGGCGCGCCGCGGTGGCAACGGCCATGGCGTGCGCCAGGTCTGGACCCGCGCCCGGCCGCTGCTGGCGCCCGATGGCCGGCTGCGCGGCTATGTCGGCATCACCGAGGACGTCACGGACCGCATCACCGCGGAGCGCGAGCTCAACGAGAGCAAGGCCCTGCTGGACCGCACCGGCCGCGTCGCCGGCATCGGCGGCTGGAGCCTGGACCTGCAGACCGAGGCCATCGTCTGGAGCGACCAGACCTGCCGCATCCACGACCTCGAGCCGGGCCACGTTCCCTCGCTGGACGAGGCGATCAACTACTACAAGCCCGAGGCGCGCGTCGTCATCCAGGCCGCGGTGCAGCGCGGCATGCAGCATGGCGAGCCCTGGAGCCTGGAGCTGCCGCTGGTCACCGCCAAGGGGCGCGAGATCTGGGTGCTGTCCCAGGGCCAGGTCGACTGGCAGGACGGTGTGCCGGTGCGGCTGGTGGGCGCCTTCCAGGATGTCACCGAGCACCACCGCGCCGCCGTCGAGCTGGAGCACAACCGCCAGCGCCTGCGGGCGCTCTACGAATCGACGCCGGCGCTGATGCATTCCGTCGACGCCGCCGGCCGCGTGCTCAGCGTGTCCGACCGCTGGCTGGAGCGCCTGGGCTACAAGCGCCAGCAGGTCATCGGCCGGGCCATGGACGACTTCATGACGCCCGAGTCCTCGCAGCAGGTGCGCGAGGTCTACCGCCCGGCCATGTGGCGCGACGGCCATGTCAGCGATTGCCCGGTGCAGCTGATCTGTGCCGACGGCCGGCTGCGCGACGTGCTGGTCTCGGCCGTTGCCGAGTACACGGCCGACGGCCGGCCGCTGCGTGCCCTGGCCCTGGTGGACGACATCACCGAAGACCTGCAGCGCCGCGCGGAGCTGGCCCACGAGCAGCGCATGCGCCGCCAGACCGAGCGCCACGTGCAGGAGCTCGACCAGCTGCTGCACGAACGCTCCGAGATGCTGGACGTGCTGGCCCACGAGGTGCGCCAGCCGCTGAACAACGCCAGCGCCGCGTTGCAGAGCGCCACCGCCAGCCTGGCTGGCCGCGGCGAGCGCCAGGCGCAGGAGCGGCTGACGCGCGCTCAGGCGGTGCTGGGGCAGGTGCTGGCCGGCGTGGACAACACGCTGGCAGCGGCCAGTCTGCTGGCCGGCGGCGGGCGCGTCGCGCGGCTGGACACCGACATCGACACGCTGATCGCCGTGACCATCGCCGACTTGCCGCGCGAACAGCGCGACCGCATCGTCGTGCACCGCCACACGGCCACGCGCACGGCGCTGATGGACATGAGCCTGCTACGGCTGGCGCTGCGCAACCTGCTGTCCAACGCGCTCAAGTACGCGCCGGGGTTGAGCCCTGTGACGCTGCATGTGATGGATTTCGACGAGCCGGCGGCGCTGCAGTTCGAGGTGGCGGACGCCGGACCCGGCATCCCGCGCGAGCTGCTGCAGCGGCTGTTCACGCGCGGCGCGCGCGGCGGCGGGCATGAGTCTGCCCACGGGCTGGGCCTGTACATCGTGCGCCGCGTGATGGACCTGCATGGCGGCAGTGCCGAGTTGCTGCGCACCGGGCCGCTGGGCACGGTCATGCGACTGACCCTGCCGCAGGCTGGCTGAGCGCGGTGCGGGTCTTTTGTCGGAATTCCCCTGGGATGGTCAGGCCCTAGACTGCCGGCCTACTGGCCGCCCAACGCTTTCAATCGTCCGATGAACAAGCCTGCCGATGCCTCCCCCACCCCCAAGCGCCTGCCCAGCCTGCGCGGCCAGCTCAGCCTGGTGCTGGGCGGTCTTGCGCTGGCCATCCTGAGCCTGGTGGGTGGCTACCTCGGCAACCTGGCGACCGACGAGCTCTACAGGGCGCAGCAGGCTGCCGTGCACGCGACGGCCGAGTCCGCCGCGGAACTGTTGGCCACCGAGCTGCGCAACCGCGAGCGGGAGATCGAGTTGCTCAGCGTGGCCCCCTATATGGTGGAGGGGACGCTGGATTCGGCGCTTGTGCGCGGCGCACTGGACCGCCGCGCGGCGCTGCACGACGAGTT